>DATAHF010000173.1:0-19580 GCA_036263315.1 Burkholderiales bacterium | reverse complement strand
CCCTTCTGGCCGGCAACGAGCGCGAGGGCGAGGCCGGTATTGCCGGCCGTCGCTTCGACCAGCAGCCCGCCAGGGGCGAGCCTACCGTCGCGCTCCGCGGCCTCGACCATTGCGCGCGCGATGCGGTCCTTGATCGAGCCGCCCGGGTTCTGGCTTTCGAGCTTGAGGTAAAGCTCGCACGTGCCGGTTTCGAGCCGGCTCACGCGCATCATGGGCGTTCCGCCGATGAGCTCGAGAACGTTGGTCCGGTAAGTCATTGAATTCACGATGTGGGCAGCATCCCACGTTTTGCGGCGCGGCATGCGTGGTTGCATTCCCACACGGTGCCCGCGCATGATTTTCACAGCGCAGTGTTACGGAGGAGGCATGGAACCCGCGGGCGGCACCCTGCTGGGCAGCATCTCTGAATTTTGCCGCCGGACCGGCATGGCCGAATCGACCTTCGGCCGGCGCGCGGTCAACGACGGCAAGTTCGTCGCCCGCCTGCGCGACGGGGCCCGCGTCACTCCAGAGACGCTGCAACGCGTGAGCCAGTTCATCACCCGCCATGGCCACGCCGGGCCGGGCGATACGCCGCCCGAGCTCATGCCGCTCATCCGCGCGAGCGCGCCGCAAAGCGCGCTCCCGCCGCAGCAGACGCGCGAGCATGCGACGCCGGAGAAGAACTTCCGCTTCTTCGACAACCGCCAGAAATACCTGCTCTTCGTGAACACGTGCAGCGAGAAGGAGGTCGTGGCGCGGCGCGTCGGGCTGGAGCTCGGCCATATCCATCCGCAGCCGCCCGCCATCCGGCTGTTCGACGCCGGCATGGGCGATGGCACGGTGCTCGCGCGCGTCATGCGGGAGATGCACCGCCGCTTCGCCACCGTGCCGTTCTACATCGTCGGCAAGGAAATCAGCCTTGAGGACGTGCGCCTGTCGCTGCGCAAGATGGCCGACCGCTTCTACGAGCATCCGGCGACCGTGCTCGTCGTGACCAACATGTACTACACCGAGGCACCGTGGCTCACGCCGCGCGCCGTGGCGGCCGCCACGTCCATGGTGTGGCACGAAGCGGCGCTCACCGGCAGCACTTCGCACGAGTTCAGCGAGCAGATCGCGGGCCTAGAGCCTTTCCTCGCCAAGAACTGGCAGGCGCGCCTCAGCCCCAAGACCGGCAACCCGGTGTACGAGAACCCGGTCGCGCTGGTCCTGTATCGCGACGACTATCGCTTCCTGCTGGACGAGGTGATCCCGAAGCGCGGCCACGGGCGCGCCGACTACGACATGGTCATCGCGTCGCAGCCCTACCGGCTGCGCGCCCCGCTCGAGTTCAAGGCGCAAAAGGTCGTGGCGCCGCTCGTGCGCGCGCTCGGCAAGGGCGGCCGCCTGCTCGGGATCCATTCGCACGGCGACGACCCGGGCCTGGAGATCATCCAGAAGGTCTGGCCCGGCGAGAACCCGTACGTGCACAGCCGGCACGACCTGCTGCGCGTCACCAAGGCGGAGCTCGGCAAGGACGCGCGCCGCTACAATTTCAATGCGTACGCGGACGCGCGCGCGCTTTTCCGCTACGACATGCACACCTTGCCCTCCGAGATCTCGAGCAGCATCGGCACCTCGACGTTGTTCGCCGCATGGAACGCCGCGATCTACGTGAACCAGATCGAGGACCAGCGGCTCGGGGAAGTGCTCGGCGGCCGGCAGTACCTGGATGCGACCCGCGAAGTGCTGCAGAAGCACGGCGCGCTCTGGTTCCTGGACGAGTCCTATGTCGTTTCCCGCAAGCGCGACTGACGCGCCGCTGCAGCAGGCGGCGCTCGCCGAGCTGCTCGCCGCGGGCTCGCTCGAGATCTCGCCGCGCGAGCTGCATCGCGCGCCGGAAGTTGCAGCCCTGTTGCCGGCCGACACCTGCGTCTATATCCCCTCGCTGCCCGGGCTCCCGCTCAGCCGGACCCTGGACGCCGTGCGCGCGCTGCGCGCCGCGGGCCTCGATCCGGTCCCGCACGTCTCCGCGCGGCGCATCCTCGATCGCGACGAATTCCGCGACTTCCTGCGTCGCGCGGCGGCCGAGCACGGCGTCCATCGCGTTCTCCTCATCGGCGGCGACGAGCCCAAGGCCAAGGGTCCTTACGAGGACAGCCTGCAGGTGCTGGAGAGCGGTGTGCTGCGGGACTGCGGCATCCGCGAGATCGGCGTCGGCGGCTATCCCGAGGGCCATCCGCGCATCCCGCTCGGCGCGCTCGATGCGGCGTTGAAGCGCAAGCTCGCGCTCGCGCAGGAGCAGAAGCTGGGCACCTACATGGTGACGCAATTCTCCTTCGCGCCGGCGCGCGTGGTGGAGTACTGCGCGGCGATGGCGCGCGCCTGGCCCGCGCTCGGCATCTACGTCGGTGTCGCCGGCCCCGCCGACCCGGTGGCGCTCGCGCGCTACGCGCAGCGTTGCGGCGTCAGCGTTTCCCTGCGCGCGCTGCGCAACCTCGGCACCGGCATCGCCAAGCTCGTGGACCACAAGGAGCCGATCGAGCAGCTGCGCGCCCTCGCGCGCTACCACGCGGCGCGCGGCTCGAGCAACCTGGTAGGCGTGCACCTGTACAGCTTCGGCGGCGCGCTGCGCACCGCGAGCTGGATGCGGGAGCTGCTCGCCGCCTAGCGGCGCACCAAAAGTCCTCGCCGCTTAGCGGCGTACTGCAGGAGTTTCCACGGTCAGCCCGCTCGCTCGCTTTGCGAGGAAGAGCTCGAGCTCGAGCAGGGTTTGCGATCCGAACGGCGGCAGTTCCGCGTGCACGCCGAAAAGGCAGGCGCGCAGGCGCCGCTGCAGCGAGCCCATCTTCTGCCACTCGAGGCGGTACGCCGGATAGCCGTTGCCCTGTCCCTGGCTCAGCGTCTCGCCGCCGAGATGCTTGCCCCAGTTCGCCTCGTGGCAATGAGCGCACGACAGGTTCATCTGCCCGCGCCGTCGGTAATACGCGCTTCTTCCCGCGGAAGCCTGTTCCTCGGTGGCTTCGTTGGCGACCGGCATGCCGCGCGACTGCATGGCGACGTACGCCGTGAGGCCGAGAAGCTCGTCCGACTCGTAGTCGAGAGACACTTTCTCGCGGATCTTCTCTTCCAGTCCGACCACTTTGCCGTTCGCGACCTTGGGATAGCGCGCCGCCACGCCGCGCATGGACGAGACGTCGCCGTGGCAGCCGGTGCAGCGCTCGCGCCACAGCTGCGCGCCGCGGTCGATCCACAGCATTCCCGGGTTCTCGATGTCGCTCGCCTGCAGGCGGCGGATCTCGGCGCTCGTGAACTCGCTTCCGGAGTGCGGCTGCGCCAGCGCCGAAGAGACGAAGAGCAGAAGCGCCGCGCGGATCATCTCAGCGTGGCGAGGAAGGCCGCCAGGTCTTCGATCTGCTGCTCGCTCAGCAGCGGCTTGCCGCGATACCGCGGCGCTACGGAATACAGTCCGTCGGTCCGCCCGTAGGGCGGCATGACGGTTTCCGGGTTGAAGCGCGACGCGTCCCGGATCTGCTCGCGCAGCTGCCTTTCATCCCTCCTGGAACCGATTCCCGCCAGCGACGGCCCGATGTTCCCGGCCGGGCGCTCGGCGCCCGGGATGGCATGGCAGAGGAGGCACCCGCCGTCGATGCGCGCGAGGGCGAGCTCCCGGCCGCGCTCGGCGTTGCCGGCAAATGCGAATGCGGGAAGAAGGCAGGCGAGAAGAAGACCCCGCTTCATCCCCGGCCGACGAAGGGCATCTTGGTGGCCATGATGGTCATGAACTGCACGTTCGCGTCGAGCGGCAGGCTCGCCATGTAGGACACCGCGCTGCCGACGTTCTTCACGTCCATGCGCGGCTCGACCATCGTGCTGCCGTTCGCCTGCGGCACGCCCTTGGTCATGCGCTCGGTCATCTCGGTGGCGGCGTTGCCGACGTCGATCTGCCCGCAGGCGATGTCGTGCTTGCGGCAGTCGAGGGAGATGCACTTGGTGAGCCCGGTCACGGCGTGCTTGGTGGCGGTGTAGCCCACCGACATCGGGCGCGGCGCGTGCGCCGAGATCGAGCCGTTGTTGATGATGCGGCCGCCTTTGGGGTCCTGCGCCTTCATGATGCGGATCGCTTCCTGGCTGCACCAGAACATGGCGTTCAGGTTGATGTCCACGATGGAGCGCCACTGCTCCACGGTGAGGTCCTCCATGGGCACCGCCGGCAGGCCCATGCCGGCGTTGTTGAAGAGGACGTCGAGGCGGCCCCACTTGCCTTTCAGCTCCGCAAAGATCCGCTTCACTTCTTCCGGCTTGGTGATGTCGGCGGCGAGGACAAGGGCGCGGTCCTTGGCGCCCGAATCCGCCGCGGTCTTCTCCAGGAGCTCCTTGCGCCGGCCCACGAGGCCCACGCAGAAACCGTCCTTCAGCAGCGCGAGCGCCGCGGATTTGCCGATGCCGGTGCCGGCGCCCGTGATGAGTGCGACTTTCTGCATTGCGCTTCTCCTTGGATTATTCCGCTTTGGCGCCGGAGATCTTCACCGCGCGGGCGCGGCTGGCGCTGTCCTTCTCGATGTAGGCGGCGAACTCGGCGGGCGAGCTGCCGACGACTTCGTAGCCCTTGTCAATCAGCTGCTTCTGCCGGAATTCCGGCTCCTCGATGACCCGCTTGGCGTCCGCGTAAATGGCTTGAACTGCAGCGCTAGGCGAGCCCGCGGGCAGGAACAGGCCGAACCAGGCGTGCGTCTCCACCTCGGGATAGCCGAGCTCCGCGAACGTCGGCACCTGCGGCAGGAGCGGCGAGCGCTTCGCCCCGCCGATGGCGAGCGCCTTGATGCGCCCGGCCTTGAGCGGCCCCATGGAGGTCGCGATTCCGGCGAAGGTGAGCTGGACTTCACCCGCGATCACCGCCGGCACCGCGAGCGAGATCCCCTTGTACGGGACGTGCACGAGATCGATTCCGGCCTTGTACTTGAGCATCTCGCCCGACAGATGCGGCTGGCTGCCGCTGCCGTAGGACGCGTAGTTGATCGTGCCGGGATTTTTTTTCGCGAGGGCAATCAGGTCGGCGAGCGTGTTCGCCGGCAGCGAGGGGTTGGCGACGAGCAGCTGCTGCAGCAGCACGAGCATCGTCACCGGGATGAAATCGCGCCGCGCGTCATAGGGCAGGCGCGCATAGAGATGCGGATTGATGGAGAACGTGGCATCGGTCGTCATCAGCACCGTGGCGCCGTCGGGCGCCGATTTCGCCACGGTTTCCGCGGCGACGATGGTGTTGGCGCCGGGCTTGTTCTCGACGACGACGGGCTGGCCCCACTGCTTCGTGAGCCGCTCGGCGAGCTGGCGCGCGAGCACGTCGATTCCGCCGCCGGGCGGATAGGCGACCACCATGCGCACGGGCTTGGAAGGCCAGGCGCCTTGCCGCGCGGAATCCTGCGCCTGTGCAGCGAAACAGCAGACGAGCGAGCAGACGGCGAGAGCAAGTTTCATAGGCGCCAGATGATATCTTAGGGCCATGTCCCTCAACATGAAGCTGCTCGCGCAGCACACGCTCAACGGGTACGGCGGCATGGGCGAAGGCATGGCGATGCAGCGCGCGCGCGACGGCCGCCGCATCCTGTGGCTCGCGCACGAGAGCGCGCCGAAGAACTTCACCGCGGTCGACGTCACCGACCCGCGCGCGCCCAGGGTGGTGGTGCAGACCGACCTGCCGCATGCGCAGATGCGCTCGAACTCGCTCGAGGTCTCGGGCGACCTGATGGCCGTCGCCTATCAGGTGACGCGCTTCGGCCTCAAGCCGGCCGGCTTCGAGCTTTTCGACATCAGCGTGCCGGAGCGCCCGCGCTCGATCGCCATGTTCGACGCCTCGGGCCCTTATTCGCGCGGCTGCCACGCGTTGTGGTTCGTGGACGGCAAGACGGTGCACATGGCGTGCGCCGACCCGGAGCTGAAGCCGCGCAATCCCAAGGACGACCAGATCTATCGCATCGTCGACGTCAGCAATCCCTCCAAGCCGGTGGCGGTCGGCCGCTGGCACCTGCCCGGCACCATGGAGGGCGACGACGCGCCGCCGCCGCCGCGCCTGCCGGCGCAATTCGACTCCGGCTTCCGCGCCCACAACACCAACGTGTACCCGGAGCGCCCGGACCGGTGCTACCTCGGCTACCTGGACGGCGGCATCTTCGTGCTCGACATCTCCGACCGCAGCCGTCCGAGGGCCATCTCGCGCTGGACGAACTCGCCGCCGTACAACGGCTTCAGCCACACCGTGCTGCCGCTCTTCGGCCGCGGGCTGCTGGTGGTCACGGACGAATCCGTGCAGGACGACGGCGCCGATTGGCCGAAGCTCGTCTGGCTCATCGACGCGCGCGACGAGAAGAACCTGGTGAGCATCGGCACGCTGCCGGTCGCCGGCGTGAAGCCGCTCCTGCGCGGGGGCGGCCGCTGCGGCGCGCACAACGTGCACGAGAACCCGCCGGCGGGCGGCGCCTGGCGCTCGGAAGACATCGTGCTCGGCACGTTCTTCAATGCCGGCGTGCGCGCCTACGACGTGCGCGACCCGTACGCGCCGCGCGAAGTCGCCTATTTCGTGCCGCCGACGCCGCAGGGCTCGTCGGTCGCCACGGCGCAGGTCAACGACGTGTTCGTCGACGACCGCGGCATCGTGTTCGCGGTCGATCGCCATGCCGGCGGGCTCTACGCGCTGGAGATGAGCATTTGAGCGCCGGCGCGAAGCCGCTGCTGCCCCAGCACTCCCGCTACGACTTCGTTCCTCTCGTAGAAAGAAAAGACTACTCGTGGCCGGGCGGCAAGCGCCTGGCGTTCTGCCTGACGACGAACGTGGAGTGGTTCGCCTTCGGCGCGGGCCTGGGCCACGACCCGGCCAAGACAGGCGAGCCGCAGACGCACCGCAACTATTCGTGGCGCGACTACGGCAACCGCATCGGCATCTGGCGCCTGCTCGAGCTCTTCGACGAGCTGAAGCTCCCGGCCGCTCATAACACCAACAGCCTGATCTACGAATACGCGCCGCAGATCACGGACGCCTTCCGCAAGCGCGGCGACGAGGTGATCGGCCACGGGCGAACCAATGCCGAGAACCTGCGCGGCCTGTGGCAGCCGGACGAGGAGCGCATCCTGCGCGAAGCCACCGAGACGATCGCGCGGCACGAAGGAAAGCCGCCTGCCGGGTGGCTCGGCTCGGGCGCCTACGAGACGCCCAACACGCTGGATCTGCTGAAGGAGCTGGGCTACCGCTACGTCATGGACTGGCCCATGGACGACCAGCCGGTATGGCTGCGCACGCGTGCCGGCCCGCTGCTCTCCGTGCCTTACCCGATCGAGCTGAACGACTCGCAGCACGTCATCCATCGCAAGCAGGGCGCGGCCGAGTTCTGCGACATGATCGTGGACCAGTTCGACGAGATGATCGAGCAGTGCCAGCGCCACCCGCTGGTGATGAACGTCTCGGTGCATCCCTACGTGTTCGGCCAGCCTTTCCGGCTGCGCCGCCTGCGGCTCGCCCTGCGCCATTGCGTCGAGCATCGCGCCGCCGGCAAGGTGTGGTGGACCCGCCCGCGCGACGTGGCCGACTTTTGCCATAGCCAGCCACCGGGAACCATCCCCGGCAGCTAGGCCGGAGTGTCAGCATTTGTAAGTTCGGTGCCCCGGTCCATGCCGAGGCGGAACTATGACCGTCCCGGCGAGCCCCGCGCAGAAGGTATCCTCTAGGGCAAGGAGGTGGGGGGTGGTGCACATCGCGCGGAGCATGGCGGCCACGCCATGATTCCAAAGCCCGATTTCCAGAAGCTGCGGCCGGTTCGCATCCTGCTTCTCGAGGACGACCCGGATTGCACCGCGCTCGTCCGCAGATCGCTGCAGGGCTTGCGCTGGGCGGAACTGTCGCTCGATGCGGTGGAGACCCTGCGCGCAGCGCTCGAGCGCCTGGAAGAGGCTCCGTACGACATGGTCATCGTCGACCTCAACGTGCCGGACTCGCAGGGCCTGAGCACCCTTCACGCGGTGGCGCGCGCCACCGACCAGCTCGTCATCGTCCTGACCGCGCTGGAGGGGCCGGAGCTGCGCGAGCAGGCGATCGCCGCCGGCGCGTACCACTTCATGCACAAGGGCGAGCTGAATGAGCGCTCGCTCGGCTCGCTGGTTCGCCTGGCGTCGCTGCACGCGGATTCGCTTCGCCGCATGCGCGAGCGCGAAAGCCGGCTCTCCGCCATCGTGAACGCCGAGCCGGAATGCGTGAAGCTCCTCGACGCGGAAGGGCGGCTGATCGAGATGAATCCCGCCGGCGTACGCATGATCGAGGCGAAGGACGTCGACGAGGTGCGGGGACATTGCGTATTCGACCTCGTCGCGGCAGAGCATCGCCAGGCCTTCCGCGCCCTGACGCGGCGCGTCGCGCGAGGAACGGAAGACGGCCTCGAGTTCGAGATCGTCGGGCTGAAGGGCACGCGCCGCTGGCTCGAGACCCGCGCCGTTCCGCTGCTCGACGAGGCCACCGGCGAGACCCTGGTCCTCGGCATCACCCGGGACGTTACCGAGCGCAAGCGCGTAGCCGAGGCGCTCAAGCAGAGCGAGGAGCGCTTCCGCGGGCTGACCCGGCTCTCCTCGGACTGGTACTGGGAGTACGACAGCGAGCTGCGCATCAGCGTGATCTCGGGCGAGCTCGAGCAAAGGACCGGGCTCCAGAGCAATGCATTCCTCGGGAAGCGGTCCTGGGAGATCTCCTCCATCAATGGCGGCGAGATCGACTGGAAGCGCTACCGGGCCATCCTGGAAAAGCGCGAGCCTTTCCAGGACTTTCAGATCCACCGCCCCGGCCCCGACGGCCGGGGCGTCTGGCTTTCCCTCAGCGGCGAGCCCCTGTTCGACGAGAAAGGCCGCTTCAAGGGGTACCGCGGGGTGGGGCGCGATATCACCGAGCAGAAGTACGCCGAGCGGCGCCTGCGCATGGAGCACAGCGTCACCCGCTGCCTGGCCGAGGCGGACGCCATCGGCCCCGCGCTGACCGGTGTGCTGCGCGCGATCTGCGAGGCCGACGGCTGGGAATGCGGCCGCTATTTCGGGCTCGATGAAGCGGCGGGCGTGATGCGCCTGGAGCACGCCTGGCATATCGATTTCGGCGAATTGGCCGACTTCGTGGCCACGACGTCGCGTCTGCGGTTCGCGCCGGGCGCCGGCCTGGTGGGCCGAGTGTGGGAGAGCGGGCAGCCGGTCTGGGCACCCGACCTGGCTCATGACGCCCGCGTGATCGACGCCACCACCTTCGACCGGCATCCGCTCATCCGGTGCGATTTCGAGTTCCCGGTCGTGTCGCAGGGCGCCACGGTCGGCGTGGTTTCGGTCGCATCGCGCGAGCCGCGGCAACCGGACGAGCGCCTCATGCAGGCGGTGCGCGTGATCGGCAGCCAGGTCGGCCAGTTCATCGCGCGCAAGAACGCGGAGGCGCAGCGCCATGCCGCGGAGCAGGCCACGCGCGAGAACGAGCAGCGCTTTCGCAGCCTGACGGAGCTGTCGTCGGACTGGTACTGGGAGCAGGACGCGGAGCTGCGATTCGTGGAGACCGGCGGCGCCGACGACGCCCGTGGCGGCATCACGCCCGCCGTGCACATCGGCAAGCGGCGCTGGGAGCTGCCGGGCACCGAGATCGTCCAGCAGACGTGGGACGAGCACCGGGCTGTGCTCGCAGCGCGCAAGCCGTTTCGCGATCTCCTGTTGCGGCGCCCGGGCCCGCACGGCCAATGGCATTACGTGGCCGTTGCCGGCGAGCCGGTGTTCGATTCCGGCGGACGCTTCAGCGGATACCGCGGCGTGGCGAGCGATGTCACGGCGCGCATCCGCGCCGAGCAGGCGCTGCGCGAGAGCGAGGGGCGTTTCCGCAGCCTCACCGAGCTGTCGTCCGACATGTACTGGGAGCAGGACGCCGAGTACCGGTTCACCAAGCTCTCCGGGCGGACACCCCCCGGGCTCGAGGCGGCGCGCGCGGGCATGCTCGGCCTGCGGCGCTGGGAAATCGATCACTTCAACATGACGCCGGCCGACTGGGCGCAGCACCGGGCCGACCTGGAGAATCGCCGGGTGTTCCGCGACCTCGAGCTCGGCCGCCTGAACCAGAACGGCGAGAAGGTCTGGATCAGCGTCAGCGGCGAGCCGGTGTTCGACGACAGCGGCGCCTTCGCGGGCTATCGCGGCATCGGGACCGACATCACCTCGAGAAAGCGCGAGGAGCGCCTGCTCGGGCTGGAGCACGCGGTGGCCCGCAGGCTCGCCGAGGCGCACTCGGTGTCCGAGGCGCTCAAGGCGGTCATGCAGGCGCTGTGCGAGTCGGAGAACTGGGAGAGCGGGCGCTATTTCAGCCTGGACGAGGCCGCGGATCTCATGCGCTTCTCGGAAGGCTGGCACACCGGCCACGGGGCGCTCGCGGAGTTCACCGAGCGCTCCCATGGGCGCTGCTTTGCGCGCGGCGAGGGGCTGATAGGTCACGCCTGGCAGTCGGGCGAGGCGCTGTGGATCCGGGACGTGCAGAGCGACCCGCGCAGCACGCGCTCGGCGCTCGTGGAGAAGGCCGGCGTGCATTCGGCGCTGCTGCTGCCGATCTGGATCGAGTCGCGCGTGGCCGGGGTCCTGTCCATGTCGAGCGCCAGCATCCGCCAGCCCGACGAGCGCCTGCTTCGCACGCTGCGCGTGATCGGCAGCCAGATCGGGCAATTCCTGCAGCGCATCGAGGCGCAAGCCGCGCTCAGCGAGAGCGAGTCGCGCTTCCGCCAGACCTACGAGCTCGCCGCCTCCGGCATTGCCCACATCAGCATCGACGGCCACTTCCTGCGCGTCAACCGCAAGGTGTGCGAAATCCTCGGCTACGCCGAAGAGGCGCTCATCGGCCGCTCGGTCAAGGACATCTCCCATCCTGCGGACCGCGACGTGACCGACGCGGAACGCGCCCGGGTGCACCGCGGCGAGCTCGACTCCGCCCGCTTCGAGAAGCGCTATGTCCGCAAGGACGGCCGCGTCGTCTGGGTCGGCCTCACGGTGGCCCTGGCCCGCAACAGCCACGGCGTGCCGCAGTACGAGATCTCCATCATGGAGGACATCAGCGAGCGCAAGGCGACCGAGTCGGCGCTCATGCGCTTTCGCACCGCGCTCGACTCGTCGGCCGACATGTTCTTCCTCGTCGACATGGCCAACGCGCGGCTCGTGGACTTCAACGATACGGCATGCAGCAGCCTCGGCTACGAGCGCGCCGACCTGCTCGGCCGCGGGGTCAACGAGATCCTGGTGGTGCCATCGCTCGCCGGCCTGCTGCAGAGCTACGGCGAGCTGCTCGCCTCAGGCCCGCGCGCCGACTCGCTCATCCGCACCTACCGCCGCAAGGACGGCAGCACCTTCGAGGCCGAGGTGCTGCGCCGCGTGGTGGACTCGGCCGACGGGCCGATCATGGTGGTCAATTCGCGCGACCTGACCGAGCGCCGGCAGGCGGAGGCGCGCCAGGCGACTCACCTGCGCTACCAGGAGAAGATCGCGCGCTTCGGCGAGTCCGCGCTGACCAAGCGAGAGGCTTCCGAGCTCGTGGAGGAGGCGGTGCGCACCGTGCAGGAGGCGCTCGGCGGCGGCGCCGTGGCCTACGTGGAGCGCGGGTCGGAGCCGCGCGAGGTGATGCTGCGCGCGCTCGTCGGGCTGCCTGATGCGGCCGGCGAGCTCGCGGCGCGCTACGAGGGCTCCGCGGCACTGGCGCGAGCGCTCGACGCATGCGAGCCGGTCAATCTTGAAAATTTGGAAATGCAGCCCGCGCTGCCTTTTCCCTGGGCGAAGGACCACGCGAGCGCGCTTCTCATCCCGGTGCTGGGCGATTCGGGAGCGCGCGGGGCGCTATGCGTGCTGTCCGGCGTGACGGGCGCGTTCGGCGTCGAGGAAAGCCGCTTCGTCATGGCCGCGGCCACCGTGCTTTCGGCGGCGCTGCAGCGCACCGACAGCGAAGGCCGGCTTGCCTTCCTCGCGCAATTCGACGGCCTCACCGGGCTGCCGAACCGCGCGCTGCTCTCGGACCGCTTTTCGCAGATGATCGTGCAGGCGCGGCGCCACGGCACTTCGCTGGGCGTGCTGTTCATCGACCTGGACGACTTCAAGCTGGTCAACGACTCGCTCGGCCATCCTGCGGGCGACGAGCTCCTGAAGGAGACTGCGCGGCGCCTCATGGCGTCGATCCGGACCGGCGACACGGTGGCGCGGATCGCGGGAGACGAATTCGCCATCATCCTCGCCGACCTCGCGCGCGCCGACGATGCCGCGCTCGTCGCGCAGAAGGTGATCGAGCGCATCGCCGCGCCGGTGGCGGTGCGCGGGCAGGAAGTGTTCGTGACCGCGAGCGTCGGCGTGGCGACTTTCCCCGCGGACGGGGACGACGCGGAGAGCCTGCTCGGCGCCGCCGACGCGGCCATGTACCGCGCCAAGCAGGCCGGCCGCAACGCCTACCAGTTCTTCACCTCCGAGATCAACCAGCGCACCCGGGCGCGCGCGCAGCTCGGCACCGAGCTGCGCCGGGCTCTCGAGCGCGGCGAGTTCATGCTGATGTACCAGCCGAAGTTCGACCTGCAGCGCACCGCAGCCTGCGGCGCCGAGGCGCTGCTTCGCTGGAAGCATCCAGAGCGCGGCGTGGTGTCTCCGGCGGAGTTCATCCCCGTGCTCGAGGAGACCGGGCTCATCGTCCAGGTCGGCGAATGGGTGCTGCGCCAGGCCTGCGCCGATCTCAAGGACTGGAAGGCGAGCGGGCTCGCACCGATCCCGGTCGCGGTGAACCTGTCGGCGCGCCAGTTCCGCCAGCAGGACCTCGACGCGCGCATCCGGGCGCTCATCGCGGAAGCGCGCGTCGATCCTTCGCTCATCGAGCTCGAGATCACCGAGAGCCAGCTGATGCAGGATCCCGACCACGCGATTCGCGTGATGGAGGCGCTGAGCAGCGCGGGCATTCGCATCGCGATCGACGACTTCGGCACCGGCTACTCGAGCCTTTCGTACCTGACGCGCTTCCCGGTGTCGTCGCTGAAGATCGACCGCTCCTTCGTGGCCGACGTGCTGACCGACGAGGCCGACGGCGCCATCGTGAGGGCGATCATCGACATGGCCCACACGCTCGGGTTTACCGTGGTGGCGGAGGGCGTGGAGACCGAGGCGCAGGCCGCCTTCCTGCAGGGCCTGAGCTGCGAGCAGGCGCAGGGCTACCTTTTCGCTCGACCGATGCCGGCCGCGGACTTCAAGGCGCTGATCTCGTCGGGGAGATCGAAAGGCTCGCGGAAGGGCCGCGCCGCCGCCCGGTACCAGTAGCGCGCGTTCGCGAGGTCGCCTTCCATGACGTGCACGATGCCGTGTGCCCAGCACGCGAGCGCCGATTCCTCGTCCTTCTGCACGATGGCATGCGCGCCTTGCCAGTCGCCGCCTTCGAGCAGGCTGATCGCCCGGGCGATCTCGTTCTTCTTCATCGCACGCTGACCGGATAGCTGACGAAGCCGCGAAAGCGGGCGCGTTGTCCGCGGGCGGGCGTGCCGGCCTTTTCCAGCGTGCGGAATCGCCGGAGGAGGGCGCCGATCGCCACCTGGCCTTCCATGCGCGCGAGCGCGGCGCCGGCGCAGGTGTGAATGCCGGCGGCAAAGGCGAGATGGCGGTTCGGCTGCCGCGCCAGGTCGAGCCGGTCGGGATCGGGAAACTGCGCGGGATCGCGGTTCGCGGCGCCGATGCAAAGGTGCACGTACGTCCCGGCCGGCATCGGGACGCCGCGCACTTCCGTGTCGCGCGTCGCCATGCGGTTGCCGAGCTGGTTGGAGCTCTCCATGCGCAGGAACTCCTCCACGGCCGTGGGCAGGAGCGACGGGTCCGCCTGCAGCCGCTCCATCGAGGCGGGGTGCCGCAGCAGCAGGTCCACGGCATTGCCGATGAGGTTGGTGGTGGTCTCATGGCCGGCATTGAGAAGGAAGATGCAGTTGTGCAGCAGCTCGAGCTCGCTCAGCTTCTCCTTCGCCGGCTCCGCGGAGAATTCGCTCGCGCGCACGAGCTGCGGAAGGATCTCGGCATCGCCGCCGCCGGAGCGCCGCGCGACGAGGCCGCGCAGGTATTCCTTGAACTCCTCCACGGCCTGCACGCCGGCCTGCAGCTGCTGCGGCGTGAGCGTGGGCTCGAGCGCGCCGAGGATGGCGAGCGACCAGGCGCGCAGCGGACCGCGCTCGTCCTGCGGCACGCCGAGCATGTCGCCGATCAGCTGCACCGGGATGGCGGCGGCGAAGTCGGCGATGAGGTCGAAGCTGCGTTGCCCGGCGGCGCGCTCGAGCAGGCGCTCGACGAGCCCCTCGATGCGCGGCTGGAGCGCCTGCAGCGCCTTGGGCGTGAAGCTCGGGCCCAGGAGCCGCCGCACGCGCGTGTGGTAGGGCGGATCGTTGAAGACGAGCGACGTGGTGTGGTGCTCGTAGAGCGCGCTGTCGCCGTACTTGGGCTTGAAGGCTGCGCGCTTGTCGGAGCTCCAGGTCCCGGCGTCGCGATAGATGGCGTGCAAGTCCTCGTAGGCGGTGAGGAAGTACGACCCGTCCGGCATCCGGTGCACGGGCGCGCGCTCGCGCAGCTCGCGGTAGACCGGATACGGGTCGGCGAAAAACGCCGCATCCAGCCTGTTCAGGTCGAAGGCGACCTGCATCGCGCTACTCGCGCAGGGCGCGCGCTTCCCTGGCCTTTGGCCGCTCGATGCTCGCCATCAGCCATTTCTGGAAGTGCGGGTACTTGCCGAGGTCGTATTTCATGGCGAAGAACGTGTAGCAGACGCTCGCCACCATGAAGTCGGCCATGTCCCAGCGCTCGCCGCCGAAGAAGCGGTTCCTGGCGAGGAAGTCGTCGAGCACTTTCAGCCGCGGCTGCAGCTTCGCATCGCACTCGTCGGCGAGCGCTGCATTGCGCTTCTCGGGCGGGAACATCACCCGGTTCTGCATGACCGTGATGAGGTTCGGCTCCACGTCGTTCGCGATGTAGAAAGCCCATTGCAGCATGCGGCCACGGCCCCGGGCATCGGCCGGCCAGAGCGGGCTCTTGTACTTCTCCGCGAGATACAGATTGATGGCCGCCGACTCCCACAGCACGAAGCCGTCGTCGTCGATGGTCGGCACCCGCGCGTTGGGGTTGAGCTCCCTGAACCAGGACTCCTTGCACTGCGCGCCTTCGACGTTGATGGTGACGTTGACGTGCTCGTACGGGATGTCGGATTCCTTGCACAGCCACGCGACGCGGAACGCGCGCGAGCGGTATTGGCCATAGAGCTTCAACATGCTTTCTCCCTCGTGAAGTGTGTCGGTCTAGTCCGCGCGCGCTCCGGAGAGCTCGATCAGCTTGTGCATCTTCTCCGACTCCGCCGCGACGTAGCGCGCGAACTCCTCGGGCGAGTCCGCCACGGCCGTGAGGCCGAGGCTCTCGAGGCGCGCTGCGATCGCGGGCGTGCGCAGCGCCTGCGCGATCTCCGAATTGAGCTTGTGCACCACGGCGCCCGGCACGCCGGAGGCCACGGCAAAGCCGAAGTACACGCCGATTTCGAACCCGGGAAGCCCGGCTTCCGCCGCGGTCGGGATCTCGGGCGCCTGCGGGTGGCGGCTCTTCGCCGTGACGGCGAGGGCGCGCAGCCGGCCGCCCCGCACGTAGGTGATGGCGTTCGGAAAGTTGTCGCACATGAACGGCACCCGGCCGGCGAGCACGTCCTGCATCGCCGGCGCCGGCCCCTTGTAGGGCACGTGCAGCAGGCGGATGCCGGCGATGGAGTTGAGCATTTCGCCGCACAGGTGGCTGCTGGTGCCGCTCCCGCCGGAGGCGAAGCTGAGCGACTCGGGCTTCGATTTCGCGAGCGCGATGAGCTCGGCGAGGCTGGAGACCTGCAGGCTCGGGTTCACGGCCATGATGTTCGGCGTGATCGCCGCGTCGATGACCGGGGTGAGGTCCTTCTGCGGATCGAAGGTCATCTCCTTGTAGAGCCATTTGTTCGTCGACAGGACCGGCGTCGGCGCGCTGAGCAGCGTATGGCCGCTCGCTTCGCCTTTCGCGACGTAGGCCGCGCCGACGTTGCCGGCAGCGCCCGGGCGGTTCTCGACGACTACCGGGACGCCCATGGATTGCGACATCAGCGGCGCGAGCGCCCGCGGCAGCAGGTCGGAGGTGCTGCCGGGGGGATAGGGAACGACGATGGTGATCGTGCGGGACGGGAACGCCTGCGCGAGGACGAGCCCCGGCAGCAGTCCCAGAAGCAGAAGGCAGGTTCTCAGTCGCATGCAGTCCTCCTCAGGCTGGCGATCATGGAGATTTTCAGCAGGTATTCTCTCGCGAGCGCGGGGTCGGCGGCAGTCCGCGTCATCTGGTCGCGCCAGCGGCGCTGTTCCCCGGCGTCGCGCGTTTCGAGGTTGCGCTTGTTCGCGATCGTTATGGTATTCACGTATTCCAGCGCGATCGGGCGGCGCTGCCTCTCGTAGCGCTCGAGCTCGTCCTCCGGCTTTTCGCCCTTCAGGACCGCGGCGAGCTTTTCCGCGATGCTGAAGCCGTCGTGGATCCCGCCGTTCATTCCCATGCCGCCCAGCGGATTGTTGAGGTGCGCGGCGTCGCCGGCGAGGAAGCAGCGGCCCCTGCGGTACGTGGCGGCTACGCGCTGGTGCACCGAGTACAGCGTGCGGTGGCGTATTTCGTAGGGGCTCGCCTTGCTGTGCACCCGCTGCAGCCGCGCCTCGATGGCGGCGTCGGAAAGGATCTCGTCGTCCTTCTCCTCCGGCCGGGTGGGGAACATGGCGCGCCACACCTCCGGGACGCGCAGCAGGAAGAACCATTCCTCCGGGTCGGCGAAGTAGCTCACGTCGCACAGGCCGGGGATCGCGGCCGGGAAATCGAACGTGGTGCTCGCCACCAGGAAGCGCTCGGGCCAGGTGAAGCCCTCGAGCGGGATGCCGAGCGCCTCGCGCACGCGGCTGCGCCCGCCGTCGGCGCCGATGAGCCAGCCGGCGCGCAGCTTCTCGCTGCCGTTGACCGTCACGGTCACGCCCGCCGCGTCCTGCGCGACATCGGTCACCGCCGCGCCGAACCGGACCGTGCCCCGCGGCAGGCCGTCCGCGAGCACGCGGTTCAGCTTGAATTGCTCGCACTGCAGCCGATAGGGGTGCCGGGTGTCGGCCGCGATCGCGCCGAAGTCGAGCTCCGCGACCCAGCCCGCGCGGTCGCGGTATTGCAGGCGCGGCGCGATGCGGCCCATCTCGATGAGGCGCTTCGTGGCGCCGAACGGCGCGAGCATGTCGAGCGTGGGCGGCTGGAACGTGGAGGCGCGCAGGTTCTCGGGCAGCGCGGCCTCGGCCTCCAGCACCGCCACGCCGATTCCCGCGCGGGCGAGCGCGGCCGCGGCGCACAAGCCGACCGGACCCGCCCCCGCCACCAGCACTTCGGGTGATTTCATTCGGATAAAAGCTAATTGACAAAGCTAATTGTCCGGTCGAGAATTTTTCGCGTCAATGGCCAGGCCCCGCAAGCGCTCCTCCGCGCCGCTCACAGTTTCGCGTCCCGCGCTGCTCGCCGACGGCAGCGATACGGAGTTCCGCGGCCTGATCCACGACCTGATCGCCTACGGCCACCGGCTGGACGCCTGCCGCGATGCGTTCGCCGCGATCGTCGGGGTGTCGGGCGTGCAATACGAGATCCTCATGCTCGTGAGCCGCGCCGAGGGGCTGTCGATCGGCGAGGTCGCCGCCCGGCTGCACCGCTCCGGCGCCTTCATCACGATCGAGGCGAACAAGCTGGTGGAGCGCGGCGTGCTCGAGAAGGCCTCCGACCCCGCGGACGGCAGGCGGGTGCTCCTCAGGAACACGGCGAAGAGCGTGGAGCTGCTGCGCCGGCTCGCGCCGTACCAGCAGCGCATCAACGACCTGCTCTTCGAGTCCCTGGACGCGCGCCGCTTCAGGCAGCTTCGCTCGCTTGCGCGCGAGCTGCTGGCGAGCGGCGATCGCGCGGTGAGCATGCTCGAATTCCTCCTGCACGAGGCGCAAGCGGCATGAGCGTCTCCTATTTCGTTCGCTACGACATCCGCGCGCAGGACCTGGCGCGCTTTCTCTCTTATTATGAAGAGCACCACGTGCCGGTGCTGGCCGGATGGCCGGGCCTGAGGCGCGTCGTGCTGCACAAACCGATCGGATGGCAGGATCCCTCGCCGGTGAACCGCGGCGCGAGCGTGCTTCTCGCCCAGCTCGAGTTCGAGTCCATCGACGCATTGAACCATGCGCTCGCATCGCCCGAGCGTGCCGAGGCGCGGCGCGATTTCCAGCGTTTTCCGCCCTTCGAGGGCACCGTCACGCATCA
The DNA here is from genome assembly GCA_036263315.1 of Burkholderiales bacterium. Classification (GTDB taxonomy): domain Bacteria; phylum Pseudomonadota; class Gammaproteobacteria; order Burkholderiales; family SG8-39; genus SCGC-AG-212-J23. Next base: position 1,274 of record DATAHF010000173.1, on the reverse strand, counting down.
GGCGATGCAAACCGTTGAAGCCTGGAGGAGCCGCCCATGAAGCCCAAGTCCCACCTGGAGTTCGTCAAGGTCGACATGAAAGATGGCTGGGAGCGCCCGCCGGGCTACCCGCCGGGATTCTTCCAGAAGGTGCTCGCCTCCGACCTCGACGAGACCAACAAGCGCGGCAGCCGTACGCGCCTGCTGCGCATCGACGCCGGCGCGTTCTCCACCGAGCCGTTCGTGCACGACCACTGGGAGGAGGTCTACGTCGTCCAAGGCGACCTCGTGGTGGGCAACGACCCCGAGGGCAAGGGCGGCCAGCAGGCGTTCGCGCCGACCTATGCCTGCCGGCCCCCGGGCGTGAAGCACGGGCCCTTCAGCTCGCGCGGCGGCTGCGTCCTGCACGAGATCCACTACTACGAGACCTCGGGACGCAAGTAGATGCTGAGGAGCGGGGCCGAGCATCTGAAAAGGCTGCGCGACGGGCGCATCGTCTACATCGGCTCCGAGAAGGTGGCGGACGTCACCGAGCATCCCGCGTTCCGCAATGCTGCGCGCTCCATCGCCGCGATCTACGACCTGAAGGCCGCCGACCCGGGGCTCAGCTTCGAGGAGAAGGGCGAGCGCTACAGCAACTATTTCCTCAAGGCGAGGAGCCGCGAGGACCTGGCGAAGCGCACCGAGCTGCACCGCGTGATCGCTTCGATGAGCTACGGGCTCCTCGGCCGCTCGCCCGACCACGTGGCGAGCTTCGTCACGGGGATGGCGATGAATCCCGGGGTCTTTGGGGTTTACGAGAAAAATCTCACCGCCTATTACGACGACATGCGGCGAAACGACACCTACGCCGCCTACGCCGTGGTGCCGCCCCAGGCGGCGCGCAACCCCGAGTTCTACGTCAAGAAGAACCTGCCGATCCCGACCTTGCGCGTGGTGCGCGAGGAGGACGACGGCGTGGTGATCTCCGGCATGAAGATGCTCGCCACCGGCGCCGTCTTCGCCGACGAGATCTGGATCGGCAACCTGATCCCGCTCGCGCCGAATCAGCTGCCGGAGTCGGTGACCTGCGCGGTGCCGGTGAACGCGCCCGGGCTCTCGCTGTGGTCGCGCAAGGCGTTCGAGCGGCACGCAACGGACGAGTTCGACAACCCGCTCACCTGGCGCTTCGACGAGACCGACTCCATGGTGATGTGCGACCAGGTCAAGGTGCCGTGGGAGCGCGTCTTCGTGCACAACGACGCGGTGCTCGCGCGCGAGGTCTACATCCGCACCCCGGGCCACTGCAACGGCAA
>DATAHF010000172.1:0-25345 GCA_036263315.1 Burkholderiales bacterium | reverse complement strand
AGCGCAAGCTCGATCTGGCCGTGCCTGAAAGCGAGCTGCAAAAGCGCAAGGCGGCATGGAAGCCCCCGGTCACGCCGCCGACGCGCGGCTACGCCAAGCTCTACATGGACCACGTGCTGCAGGCCGAGCACGGGTGCGACTTCGACTTCCTGCGAAAGCTGTAACCCGCCCGGGTAAAACGCCTAGCCCGCCCGGGTAATAGGCGGGCGCGGCGCGCAGCGCTAGCCTTTCCGTGCTCAGGAAAGGAGCGAACCATGAAACCCGTGCTTCTGGCTTTGTCCCTCGCGCTCTTGGGATGCATGGCAGGGCTCGCGCTCGCCGCGGATTCTTCCCGGCCGGTGAAGCAGCAACGCGCCGCGAAAAAGGCGCCGGACACGAAACCCGCGCCGCGTGATGCGACGATCTACCACCGCGAGGATGTCAGCCTCGAGGAGATGCAGCGCTACGACTATTAGCGCTTGCCGTAGTTCTCGGCGAGGTAGCTCGCGATCGCGTCCACGTCTTCCTTGGCGATGGGCGCGCCGAACGCGTTGATCATCTTGTTGACCGACGCCGTCCAGCCCGCCTTGTCGAGGAAGCGCGAGTTCATCTGGATGTAGTCGAGGCTGTGGCACGCGATGCACTGCTGCGCCTTGTCGCGGCCGGGCGCGTCCTTCAGCACCACCTTGTCTTCCTGCGCGTATGCCGGCGCGGTCGCGATGGCCGCGGCGGCTGCAACGAGGGCGAGGGCTCGCATCAGACCACCTCCACGTAGATGCGCTGGATCACGTTATGGTGATAGCCGGCGGGGTTATGGATGAGCTCGTTCACCTGCGTCTCGCCGCGCGTGCTGGTGGCCCGCGCCATGATGACGCGCGCGCCGCTCTCGCGCGTCGGCACGCTGAGCGCGAATTCGCGGAACGAATAGCGCCCGCGGTCCTTGCCGAGCTTCGCGGGCAGCCACGTCGCCCCGGTGTCGGGCGAGACCTCGACCTTGGCGATTCCGCTGCCGCCGTCCCAGGCGACCCCGCGCACCTCGATCGGCTTGCCGCGGGCGACCTGCTGGCCACTCTGCAGCGAGGTGACGAGCGAGTTCACCACCATCGCAGTGATCGGCTCGTTGGCTGCGTATAGCTGCGACTTGAACGTCGGCGTGGAGAACCGGCCGCGCGGCAGACGGTAGGCCGTGCTCATCCAGAAGTTCTTCTCGGGCTGCGACACCACTTTGACCGTGGCGAGCTGCTTCACCCAGTAAGTGCCGGTCCAGCCCGGCACGACGAGGCGCACGGGAAAGCCGTTCCAGTGCGGCAGCGGCTCGCCGTTCATCTCGTACGCGATGAGTGTGTCGTCGCTGAGCGCCACGTCCACGGGGATCGACTTGACGAAGTCGGGCGTCTTTTCCAGCGGCGCGTGGTCCGCGCCGTCGAGCACCACCTCGAGCGCGCCCGCTTTCACGCCCGCCTTGGCGAGCACGTCCTTCAGCCGCGCGCCGCGCCACACCGCGTTGCCCATGGCGCCCGCGCCCCATTCCACGCCGGCCACGTGCGGCTCGAAAAGTCCGCGCCGGTTGCCGGAGCACTGGCACACCGCGGTGACCTGCGCCGGCTTGAAGTCCTTCTTCAGCTGGTCCAGGTTGAGCGTGAGCTCGCGCTCGGCGCTGTCGCCGCCGACTTTCAGCGCCCATTGCGCCGCCGCGACCTGCGGGATGCCGGCGAGGTGCCAGCGCACGAAGAACGCCTTGTTCGGCGTAATGGCCGAGCGGAAGTACTGCACCGGCGTCTCGAAGTTCGGCGGCCGGAAGGTCTTCTTGATGAGCGGCACCTTGCCCGGCAGCGCATAGAGCATCTGCTCGGCCAGCGTGCCGTCGGGCAGCTCGGCGAGGCCCAGGCTCGCCGTTCCTCCCACCGGCGCGGCAAGCGCGCGTCCCGCGGCGAGCATGCCCAGTGCGCCTGCGCCGCGCAGCAGCTGGCGGCGCCGTGCATCCGGTCTGCGATCGTTCATTTCATCCTCCCGTCGTTATCTTTCTTCGGATAGCTGTAGTTTAGGGCGAACTTCCCGTCGCGCTGCAGCACGAGCTGGGCGCGCGTCCAGCCGCGGCGCGCGGGCGCCTGCGCGCACGAAGATGTATTCGACATCCCCGGTCTGCGCGCCCGGCTTGGCGAGCTCGACGGTCATCTCGGCGCGCTGCCACTCCTCCGGCAGCCCCTGGATGAGGCATTCCACGATGGACTGCACCGCGGCCGTCTCTTTTTTGGAGGCTTCCTGCGCGCAGAGCAGGGCGGGCATCGCGAGGGCCAGGGCGGCCAGGACGGAGCGCATGCGTCGGATTGTAGAACAGCGCGGAAGCGCGTCCGGCAGGGTTGACGCCTGGCGCCGAATTTCTTTAAGCTTAATGTATCTAGTCCCCACCGTGCGCGCCGCCTCCCCGAGAACCGACCGCCGCGTCGACCGCGAGTTCATCGCGCGTGCCGACGACCATCGCGCCCTGCGCATCTGGCTGCGCCTGCTCACCTGCACGCATCTCATCGAGCGCAAGGTCCGTTCCCGGCTGCGCGAGCGCTACGCCACGACGCTGCCGCGCTTCGACCTCATGGCGCAGCTCGAGCGCCACGCCGAGGGCCTGAAGATGAACGAACTCTCGCGCCTGCTCATGGTGACGGGCGGCAACGTCACGGCCATCGTCGACCAGCTCGAGAAGGAAGGCCTGGTGGAGCGGCTGGCGGAGCCGGCGGACCGGCGCGCCTTCCGCATCCGCCTGACGCGGGCCGGGGAGCGCGCCTTTGCCGACATGGCGCGCGCGCACGAGGAATGGATCGTGGAGCTGCTCTCCGGGCTCACCCGGAAGCAGCACGAAGAACTGCTCAAGCTGCTTGCCCAGCTGAAGCTCAGCGCGATGGAGGTGGAACCATGATCGAGCCGCGGCATTTTCTCTGGCGGACCGAGGGACGCGTGGGCGTCGTGACGCTGAACCGCCCGGAGCGCAAGAACCCGCTCACGTTCGAGTCGTACGCTGAGCTGCGCGATCTCTTCCGCGCGCTCGGCAAGGAAGACGGCGTCAAGGCCGTCGTGGTGACGGGCGCCGGCGGCAACTTCTGCTCCGGCGGCGACGTGCACGAGATCATCGGCCCGCTCACCCGCATGCGCATGCCGGAGCTCCTCGAGTTCACCCGCATGACGGGCGATCTGGTGAAGGCGATCCGCCACTGCCCACAGCCGGTGCTCGCCGCTGTCGACGGCGTGTGCGCAGGCGCGGGCGCGCTCATCGCGCTCGCTTCCGACCTGCGCTACGCCTCGCCCGGCGCGAAGGCCGCCTTTCTTTTCGTGCGCGTCGGGCTCGCCGGCTGCGACATGGGCGCGTGCACCATGCTGCCGCGCCTGGTGGGCCAGGGACGGGCGGCGGAGCTTCTCTATACCGGGCGATCGCTGCCGGCGGAGGAAGGGCTGGCGTGGGGCTTCTTCAACAAGCTCGCCGACCCGGTGCTGCCGGCAGCGCTCGAAATGGCGCGCGCGCTCGCCGAAGGCCCGACCTTCGCGCACGCCATGACGAAGAAGATGCTGCACCAGGAATGGAACGTGGGGCTGGACGAAGCGATCGAAATGGAGGCGCAGGCGCAGGCGATCTGCATGCAGACGAAGGACTTCCAGCGCGCGTACGAGGCGTTTGCCGCGAAGCGCAAACCGGAGTTCCAAGGGGATTGATGGATCGGTTCGCCCATTACGGCTGGCCGTTCCTCGAGCCTCGGCACGCGAAGCTCGCGCTCGAGGCGGACGCGTGGGCCCGGGAAAATCTTGCGCACGCGCACGGCGAGGATGCGGATGCGATCTGCAAGCGCCTCGTCCAGGACCTCGGCTGCGCGGGTTACCTGCACCATTGCGCGACCGAGCGCCCGGACGTTCGCAGCGTCACGCTGCTGCGCGAGGTGCTCGCCTACCACGCCGGCCTTGCCGACTTCTCGCTCGCCATGGCCGGCCTGAGCGCGGTGCCCATCGCGCTCGCCGGAAGCGCCGGGCAGAAGGCGCGCCACCTGCCGCAGCTCGCCGCCGGCCAGGTCATCGGCGCCTTCGCGCTGTCGGAGCCGCAGGCGGGATCGGACGTGAAGGCGCTCGCCAGCACGGCGCGGCGCGACGGCGCCGGGTGGCGTCTCGACGGCACCAAGACCTGGATCTCGAACGGCGGCATCGCCGGCCTTTACGTCGTGTTCGCCAAGGCGGAAGAGGGGATTTCGGCCTTCATCGTCGAGGCGGCCGCGCTCGATGCGAGCGAGCGCATCGACATCGTGGCGCCGCATCCCATGGCCACGCTGAAGCTGAAAGGCGCGAAGGCCGAGCTTCTGGGCGAGGCCGGGCAGGGATTCAAGCTGGCGATGCGCAGCCTGGACGTCTTTCGCACCACGGTCGCCGGCGCGGCGCTCGGCTTCGCGCGGCGCGCGCTGGACGAGGCGCTTGCCCATGCCGCCGCGCGCAAGATGTTCGGCCATACGCTCGCCGAGTTCCAGCTGACGCAGGCCAAGCTCGCCGACATGGCAACCAGCATCGACGCCGCTGCGCTGCTTGCCTACCGGTCTGCCTGGACGAGGGACGTGAAGAACCAAAGCGTGACGCGCGAGGCGGCGATGGCCAAGATGTACGCTACCGAAGCGGCGCAACACGTCGTGGACGACGCGGTGCAGCTTTGCGGCGGCCTGGGCGTGATGCGCGGCCATCCGGTGGAGCGCCTCTACCGCGATGTGCGCGCGCTGCGTATCTACGAAGGCGCCACCGAAGTCCAGAAACTCATCATCGCGCGCGAGCTCATGAAATGACCTACACCGCTCACGTCGACACTTTCGCGCAGGACAACCTGCCGCCGAAGTTCCAGTGGCCCGAGCTCATCCTCGATCTGCCCGAGCTCAAGTATCCCGCGCGCCTCAACTGCGCGGCCGAGCTGCTCGACAAGCCGGTCACGCGCGGCCACGGCCACCGCGTCGCCCTGCGCACGCCGGACGGCGAGTGCACCTACACGCAGCTCTTCACGCAGGCGAACCGGCTCGCCAACGTGCTGGTGAAGGAGCTCGACGTCAAGCCCGGCAACCGGGTGCTGCTGCGCGGCCCGAACAACCCCATGATGGCCGCCGCCTGGTTCGCGGTGATGAAGGCCGGCGCGGTTTGCGTGGCGACGATGCCGCTGCTGCGCGCAAAGGAGCTCACCGAGATCGTGAACAAGGCGCAAATTACGCACGCGCTGTGCGACAAGCGCCTGGCGGCCGATCTGCAGGCGGCGCTTCCCGCGTGCCCGACCTTGAAAACGCTGTGCTACTGGTACGACGACGCTGCCGATTCGCTGGACTCCCTGGCGCTGCGCCAGCCGCTCACCTTCGGCAACGTGCCGACGGCGGCGGACGACGTGGCGCTCATCGCCTTCACTTCCGGCACGACCGGGAAGCCGAAAGGCACCATGCATTTCCATCGCGACGTCATCGCGATGTGCGACTGCTTTCCCCGCTCCATCCTGAAGGCGCACAAGGACGACATCTTCTGCGGCACGCCGCCCTTGGCGTTCACCTTCGGCCTGGGCGGCATGCTGTGCTTCCCGATGCGCGTCGGCGCGTCCACCGTGCTCGTGGAAAAGCTCACGCCCGAGTCGCTCCTCGAGACCATCCAGAAGTTCCGGGCGAGCGTGTGCTTCACCTCGCCGGTCATGTATCGCGGGATGTCGGCGCTGGCGAAGAGCTTCGATCTCAGCTCCCTCAAGAAATGCGTCTCGGCGGGCGAGGCCTTGCCGGACGCGACACGCCAGCTTTTCAAGAGCGCGACCGGCATCGAGATCATCGACGGCATCGGATCGACGGAAATGATCCACATCTTCATTTCCCACACCCCCGAGCGCGTGCGCCGCGGCGCGACGGGCTACGCGATCCCGGGGTACCGGGCTGCGGTGCTGAACGAGAACTACGATTTCTGCAAGCCCGGAGAGGTGGGGCGCCTCGCGGTCAAGGGCCCGACCGGCTGCCGGTACCTCGCCGACGAGCGGCAGAAGGACTACGTGCACGACGGCTGGAACGTCACCGGCGACGCCTACCTGATGGACGAGGACGGCTACTTCTTCTACCAGGCGCGCACCGACGACATGATCATCTCGGCGGGCTACAACATCGCGGGGCCGGAAGTCGAAGGCGCGCTGCTCGCGCATCCCGCCGTGGCCGAGTGCGGCGTGGTCGGCGCGCCCGACCCCGAGCGCGGCACGATCGTGAAGGCGTTCGTGGTGCTGAAGAAGGACTTTGCCGGGGGCGACGACATGAAGAAAGCGCTGCAGGAGCACGTCAAGCAGGCGATCGCGCCGTACAAGTATCCGCGCGCGATCGAGTTCCTCGACGCGCTGCCGCGCACCGAGACGGGCAAGCTGCAGCGCTTCAAGCTCAGGCACCTAGGGGAGAAATGACATGCAGATCCTGCAGCCGCCCGGGTGGGCAAGGGCGAAGGGCTTCTCGAACGGCATCGCCGCCAGGGGAACGCTCGTCTTCATCGCAGGACAGATCGGCTGGACCGGCGAGGGCGCGTGGCAGGCGCGCGACTTCGCGGGCCAGTTCCGCCAGGCGCTGCTCAACATCCTGGCCGTGCTGAAGGAGGCGAACGGCAGGCCCGAGCACATCGTGCGCCTCACCTGGTATGTCCTGGACAAGAACGAGTACCTGGGCGCGCTGAGGGAAGTCGGCGCCGCGTACCGCGAGCTGATGGGCAGGCATTACCCGACGATGGCCGTGGTGCAGGTGGGCGGGCTCGTCGAGAACGAGGCGCGGCTGGAGATCGAGGCGACCGCGGTCATCCCGGAAAGCGAGCCGAGGGGGCATCGATGAGAGTCACGGTAGTGGGCGGCGGACCGGGCGGCCTGTATTTCGCGCTGCTCGCCAAAAAAGCGTGGCCGCGCTGGGACATCACGGTCTACGAGCGCAACCGGCCCGACGACACGTTCGGCTTCGGCGTCGTTTTCTCCGACCAGACGCTCGACACCTTCAAGGCGTACGACCCGGTCACCTACGAGCGCATCCGGCGCCGCTTCGCCTATTGGGGCGACGTCGACGTGGTCTACAAGGGCCGCGTGCTGCGCTCGGGGGGCAACGGCTTCTGCGGCTGCTCGCGTGTGGCGCTCCTCAACATCCTGCAGGACCGCGCGCGCGACCTCGGCGTGCAGATGCGCTTCCAGCGCGAAGTCGAGGACGTGAGCGAATTCCCGGACTCCGAGCTGATCGTCGTTGCCGACGGCATCAACTCCCGCATCCGCGAGAAGCACAAGTCGCACTTCCAGCCGAGCGTCGACCTGCGGCCGAACAAGTTCACCTGGCTGGGCTCCACGCGCTCGCTCGACGCGTTCAAATATTTTTTCCGCGAGACGCCCGAAGGCATCATCCTCGCCCACTGCTACCAGTACGAGCCCGAGCGCTCGACCTGGGTGATCGAGACCGACGAGCAGACCTGGCGCAACTTCGGCTTCGACAAGCTGAGCGAGACCGAGATGCTGCCGGTGCTGGAGCGCGTGTTCGCCGAGGAGCTCGACGGCCATCCGCTCATCGCCAACCGGTCCCTGTGGCGCAACTTTCCCAACATCGTCAACAAGACCTGGGTCAGGGACAACGCGGTGCTGGTGGGCGACGCCAAGGCGACCGCGCACTTCTCCATCGGCTCGGGCACCAAGCTCGCCATGGAGGACGCCATCGCGCTCTTCGAGGCGTTCAGAAAGCACGAAAACGTAAAGGGCGCGCTCGCGCACTACGACACCGCGCGGCGCGAGGAAGTCGAAAAGACGCAGCACGCGGCGAACGTGTCGCTCTCCTGGTTCGAGCACATGAAGCGCTATTTCTCCATGGACCCGGAGCAGTTCGCCTTCGGCGTGATGTCGCGCTCCAAGCAGATCACCTGGGAGAACCTGGAGCTGCGCGACCCTGCCTTCATCAAGGAAATCCATTCCTGGTTCGCGCGCAAGGTCAAAGAGCAGGGCTTCGAGGTCGACTTGGCCAACCCGCCGGTGCCGATGTTCACGCCGTTCCGGCTGCGCGACATGGTGCTCGAGAACCGCGTGGTGGTCTCGCCGATGGACCAGTACTCCGCCGTGGACGGCGTGCCCGGCGACTGGCACCTGGTGCACCTCGGCAGCCGCGCGGTCGGCGGCGCCGGCCTCGTGTACGTGGAGATGACCTGCCCGTCGCCCGAGGCGCGCATCTCGCCCGGGGACACGGGCCTGTGGAACGAAACGCAGGCCGCGGCGTTCAAGCGCATCGTGGATTTCTGCCACGCCAACTCGAGGGCGAAGCTGTGCATGCAGCTCGGCCACGCCGGCCGCAAGGGCTCGACGCAGCTCGGATGGGAGCGGATGGACTATCCGCTCGAGAAGGGCAACTGGCCCCTGGTCTCGGCCTCGCCGATTCCGTACTACGAGGGCGTCTCGCAGCTGCCCCACGAGCTTTCTCCCTCGCAGATGGCCGAGATCGTTCATCAGTTCGAGAAATCGGCGCGCTACGCCGACCAGGCCGGCTTCGACATGCTGGAAATCCACATGGCGCACGGCTACCTGCTCGCGAGCTTCATCTCGCCGCTCACCAACCAGCGGACCGATTCCTACGGCGGCACGATCGAGAACCGCATGCGCTTTCCGCTGGAAGTCTTCAAGGCGTGCAGGCAGGCCTGGCCCGAAGGCAAGCCCATGTCGGCACGCATCTCGGCGACCGATTGGGCCCCGGGCGGCCTGTCCGGCGAGGACCTGATCGGGCTCACGCGCATGCTCAAGGACGCCGGCTGCGATCTCATCGACTGCTCGACCGGGCAGACCGTGCCCTTCCAGAAGCCGGTGTACGGGCGCATGTACCAGGCGTCGTACTCCGACTGGGTCAGGAACGAAGTCGGCATCGCGACCATGACGGTGGGCGCCATTACGACGGCGGACCAGGTGAACACGCTGCTCGCGGCCGGCAAGGCCGATCTCGTCGCGCTCGCGCGCCCGCACCTCACCAACCCGAGCTTTACGCTCCAGGCGTCCGCCTGGTACCAGCACATGCCGCAATACTGGCCGCCGCAATACCTGTCGGGCCGCGACCAGGCGTTCCGCCTCGCCGCCCGCGAGCGCGCCGAGCAGACCGATCTGCGCCTGCGCGCGCGGCCGGCAAGCCACGAGGTGAAGGACGAAAAGGGCGCCTCCGGCGTGAAAAGGGCCGCATGATCGTCCTGTGGGAGCTTCGCGGGCAGGCCGACCGGCGCTACAGCCTTTTTTCCTGGCGCACGCGCATGGCGCTCACCCACAAGGGGTTGCCGTTCGAGAGCCGGCCGGTGTGCATGAGCGACAAGGCGGCGATCGCGTTCTCCGGCGGAAAGACGGTGCCTGTGATCAAGGACGGCGACACCGTGGTGCGCGATTCATGGGCCATCGCGGAGCACCTGGAGAATCGATATCCCGACCGCCCGGCGCTCTTCGGCGGCGACATCGGGCGCGGCCTGTCGCACACGTTCAACGTCTGGGTGGACCGCGCCGTGGTGCCGGCCATGCTGCCGCTCGTCGTGGCCGATATCCACGAGCGCATCGATCCGGCGGATGACGCGTTCTTCCGTCAAATGATGGAAAAGATCCTGAAGACGACGCTCGAGGACACGCGCTCCACGCGCGAGCAGTCGCTGCGCCGCTTCGGGACCGTGCTTGCACCGATGCAAGCCGTGCTCAAGCGCCAGGCCTACGTCTGCGGCGCGCAGCCGGCTTACGCGGACTACGCCCTGTTCTCGGTTTTCCAGTGGGCGCGCGTCATGAGCCCGCAGGAAGTGCTCGGCCCCGAAGACCCGCTGTGTGCCTGGCGTGAAAGAATGTTAGACCTGTTCGGCGGCTTCGCGAGGCGCGTGCCGACCGCCTGAGCGTGCGGTAGCATGCGCGGCGATGCTCGAGCACGTCGGCAAATACGAGGTGAAGCGGCTGCTCGGCAAGGGCGCCACCGGATCCGTGTACCTCGCTTCCGATCCGTTCGGCCAGCGCGACGTCGCGCTCAAGGTGATGGACCGGCTCCCGGAGGACCCGGAGGAGGCGCGCCGCCAGCTGCGCTTCTTCCAGAACGAAGCCTCGCTCGCCGGAAAGCTGCGCCATCCGCACATCGTCAGCATTCTCGACGCCGGCGTGGACGATCTGTCCGGCGCAGATCCGGTGCGCTATCTCGTCATGGAGCTCGTCGAGGGCGCCGCGCTCACGAAGTACTGCGAGCCGCGCGAGCTGCTCGAACCGGCCCGCGTCCTCGAGATCGCCTACAAGTGCTGCAAGGCGCTCGAGTTCGCGAACCAGCTCGGCGTCGTGCATCGCGACATCAAGCCGGCCAACATCCTGGTCGACAGCGAGCTCGACATCAAGGTGTCCGACTTCGGCGCGGCGCAGCTCGCGCGCGCCGACGTCACGCAGGTATCGGGCGTGGGTTCGCCCGCCTATATGTCGCCGGAGCAGATCCAGGGCGAAGAAGTGGACTGGCGCACCGACATGTATTCGCTCGGGGCGGTCCTCTACCACATGCTCACTGGCCGCCGGCCGTTCGACGGCGCGAACGCATACCAGCTCGTGGAGGCCATCCTCGGCAGCTCGCCGCCGCCGCCCTCGCGAGCGCGGCCCGATATCCCGGCCGGCCTCGACGAGGTGGTGGCGCGCGCGATGGCGAAGTCGCGCGCGGGCCGCTTTGCGAGCTGGCAGGAGTTCGCCTCGTCGATCGCGCAGCGCCTGTCGCTCGACGGCGGCGCGGAGCTCTCCGACGCGGAAAAATTCGCCGCGGCGCGCCGCCTGCGGTTCTTCGACCGGTTCAACGACGCCGACCTGTGGCAGGTGGTGCGCGCTTCCACCTGGCGCAATCATGCCGCCGGCTCGGCGCTCATCCGCGAGGGCGCCGCGGACGAGCACTTCTTCGTGCTTGCCTCGGGAATGCTCAAGGTCACCCAGCGCGGCAAGCTTCTCAACGTCGTGAGCCCGGGCGAATGCGTCGGCGAGATGGCCTACGCGCGGCGCGACGGCCAGCCGCGCAGCGCGACCGTCACGGCGGTCGAGCCGAGCTGGGCGATGGCGCTCCGCGTGCAGGAGGTCGACGCGCTTCCCGAGGGCTGCCGCGGGCGCTTCAACGAGGCGTTCCTCGCCATCATGGCCGAGCGCCTCGCGATGCTCAGTGGCCGCCTGGTGTCGCAGGACGCCAAAGCCGTCGTGTGAAAAAACGCTGTACCTGGGCCCGCAGCGCGCTGGCCATCGAATACCACGACAAGGAATGGGGCCGGCCGGTCCGCGACGAGCGCAAGCTCTTCGAATGCCTGGTGCTCGAGGGCGCGCAGGCCGGCCTCTCCTGGGAAACCATCCTCGCCAAGCGCGAAAACTACCGGCGGGCGCTGCAGGGGTTCGATTACCGGAAGATCGCCCGCTACGGGGCGCGCGAGCGCCGCCGGCTGCTCGCCGACCCGGGCATCGTGCGCAATCGCGCCAAGGTCGCGTCCGTGGTCGCGAACGCGCGCGCCTTCCTCGGGGTCCAACGGGAGCATGGCAGCTTCGCGCGCTACCTGCGGGCCTTCGAGGGCAGCAAGGCCGGCGCCGCCGCCTTGTCGAAAGACCTCAGGCGCCGCGGCTTCAACTTCGTCGGCTCGACTATCATGTATGCCTTCATGCAGGCCATCGGGATGGTGGATGATCACGAACCGGGTTGTTATCGCTGCACTGAGCGCCGCCTTCAGCCTCGTCCTCGCGCTCGGCGCGGCAGGCGCGCAAGCCGCCTATGACGTGAACGGCGTCGTGCTCGGGGGCAGCGAGGCGCAGATCAAGAAAGCCTTCCCGAGCGCGCTGTGCAAGCCGCTCGAGTGGGCAAGCCGCGCCGCCGACCGGCGCTGCGACGACAGCAAGATTTCCTTCGGCGGAGCCGAGGCGCGTGTCACCTTCTACCTGAGGAAGGACGCGGTGCAGGCCTTCGACCTCGTGTTCGACACCAAGGACCTCGACAAGGTGGCGGCGTTCGTCAAGTCGCGCTACGGCAAGCCGCTCGCCGAGGCGCGGGAAAAGATCGAGCGCCAGGGGAAGGCGCCGCGCGAGGTGTACAAGGCGCGCTGGGAGCAGGGCAAGGATTCGGCCGTGCTGGTGTCGCAGGTCGAGAAGAAGCGCTCGCAGCTCACCGTGGCGCACGGCGACTTCGAGGAAGAAATCTACCGCGTTCGCTAAAGGAGCCGACATGGACCGCGCAGCCGAGAGAGCCCAGGAGATCGAGTCCGCAGTCGCCGACGTGCGCCGCATCGAGGCCGCCGAGGGCGTGACCCGCGCAAGCCTGGAGAAGATCAAGCAGCGCCTGCTGAAGCTCGCCGCGCGCCGCGAGCTTTTCCCGGCCGAGGATTTCCCGGCGCCGCAGCCGGGCGGCAAGCAGAATTCCTGCCTCTACCGCATCGCGGAGGACGAGGACCATCGCTTCGCGCTGTACGCCAATTCGACGATCGGCGGCTACGGCACGCCGGCGCACAACCACACCACCTGGGCGGTGATCGTGGGCGTGAGCGGCCGCGAGCTCAACCGCTTCTACGACCGGACGCCCGAAGGACCGCAGCAAAAGGGCGAGTACGTGGTCGAGCAGGGCACTGGCGTCGCCTTCCTGCCCGACGACTATCACTCCATCCATATCGACGCGCCGCTCGTGAACTTCCACATGTACGGGCTCGCCATCGACCACCTGCCGCGCCGGGAGTATTTCGACGCCAAGGAGCGCGCGTGGAAAGTGTTCCCGCCGCACCGCGACATCCGCGAAGCGCGCCCCGCCCGTGCGGCTCTCGCCCGGTGAGCTGAAGAAGCGGCTCGCCTCGGGGGAGGAGCTCGCGCTCCTCGACGTGCGCGAGCAGGGCGTGCACTACCGCGGTCATCCGTTCTTCGCCGCCTGCGCGCCGCTTTCGCGCCTGGAGCTCGTGATCGGCGATCTCGTGCCGCGCAGGAGCGCGCCTGTCGTCTTGCTCGATGGCGGGCGTGAAGCGCTCGCAGCCCGTGCGCAAACCAAGCTGAAAAACCTCGGCTACGAGAACGTCGCGATCCTCGAAGGCGGATGCGAGGGCTGGAAGGCTTCGGGCGGCGAGCTCTTCGGCGGCGTCAACGTGCCCTCCAAGGCCTTCGGCGAGTTCGTCGAGCACGAGTACGATACGCCGCGCATCACGCCGCAGGAGCTGAAGCGCCTGCAGGACTCGGGCGCGGACATGGTGGTGCTCGACTCGCGCCCGTACGAGGAATTCCACCGCATGAACATCCCCGGCGCGCTCGATGCGCCGGGTGCAGAGCTCGTCCACCGCGTGCACGAGGCGGCGCCGGATCCGTCGACCCTGGTGGTGGTCAATTGCGCGGGTCGCACGCGCAGCATCATCGGTTGCCAGTCGCTCAGGAACGCCGGCATCCCCAACCGCGTGGTCGCGCTCAAGGACGGCACCATGGGCTGGGAGCTCGCCGGATTCGCCTGCGAGCGCGGCACCACGCGCGTGGCCCCCGCGCCGACGAAGCAGAGCCTGGAGAAGGCACAAGCGGCGGCAAACCGCGCCGCGAAGCGGTTCTCGGTTCGGTTCGTGGATTCGCCCACCGTACAGAAGTGGATGAGCGACGAAACCCGAACGCTCTACATCCTCGACGTGCGCACGCGCGAGGAATTCGAGGCGAAGCACATCGTGGGCTCGCGCCATGCGCCGGGAGGCCAGCTCGTGCAGGCGACCGACGAGTACGTGGGCGTGCGCAACGCGCGCATCGTGCTCGTCGACCCGCAGCGCGTGCGCTCGGTGATGACGGCGTCCTGGCTGGTGCAGATGGGCTGGAGCGACGCCTGCGTGCTCGAGCCTTCGGGCGCCGACGGCTTCTCGGGCTTCGAGACGCAAGCAGGCGCGGCGCCGCGCTACGAGCCGGCGAAGTGGCCGACTGTTTCTCCGTCTGGCGTGAAGGGACAGACGGTGATCGATTTCTCCACCAGCCTGCGTTATCGCGCGCGCCACCTGCCCGGCGCCTGGTGGACGGTGCGTTCGCGTCTCGCCGAAGCGCACGCCAGGCTGGCGAACGCCAAAGATGTCGTGCTCACTTCCGAGGATGGCAGGCTCGCGCACCTCGCCGCGCCGGAGGCCGCAGCGCTATGGAAGGGCGCGGAGGTCCGCGTGCTCGACGGCGGCAATGCCGCTTGGTTCGCTGCCGGACTGCCGACCGAAACCGGGCTCGAGCGCGCAACCACCGCTACGGACGATGTCTGGTGGAAGCCCTACGACCATGCGAGCGACTATGAAAGACACGCGCGCGAGTACTTGAGCTGGGAGACCGCGCTCGTCGAGCAGATCAAGCGCGATCCGTCGATCCGCTTCGTGAAGTTCTGACCGGCCCGGCGGCCATCAGATGGCCCCGGATTTCCTGAGCAGTTCGGCAACGCGCTCGGCCATGAGGCGATAGCCGCGCGCATTGGGATGCACCTGGTCGGATTTGAGGGCCGCATCCCTGAGGATCTGGGTGAGCACGTCGCCCTCGTACGGAATATCAAACGCCTGCGCAATCTCGCCGTAGAAATCGGGCGGCGTAAGCGTGAATCCGGCCTCGGGCGTGCCAATGAGCACGACCTGGACGCCGCGCGATCTTGCCAGGGCGACCATCGCCCGCACGTTGTCCGCCGCGGCCTTCTTCGATTGCCGCTGCAGGAAGTCGTTGCCACCGTGGCACAGGACGAGCAGTGCCGGCGCGTGCTCGTCGAGGGCCGAGGGCAGGCGTTCAAGTCCCTGCGCGCTGAGCTCGCCGGGCTTGCCTTCGCGCACTACCCGTCGGCCGATCAGGCGCGCCAACTGGGCGGGGTAGCTTTCCTCCTCGCTCGCGCCCGTGCCGTAAGTGAGGCTGTCGCCGAAAGCGAGGACTACCGCGTCGGGAGCGAGCGGCGAAAGCTTCGCGTGCTTGCCGCACCCCGATGCAGCCAATAGCGCCATCGCGAGAATTGCCCACCGGAGTGCGCGTGGCATTCCAATCTCCAAATCGGCAGCCGTCCCCGATTTATCGGGGATAGGATCCGTTGTTGACGTCGATGGTGGCGCCGCTCAGGTAGGCGGGGCTGTCGCTGCCGAGCCAGACGATCGTTTCGGCGACTTCTTCCGGGCTGCAGGGCCTGCCCGAGTACACCGAGCGCATCACGGCGTCCTTGCGCGATTGCGGAAGCTGCTCGTACATCGCCGTCAGCGTCGGCCCGGGCGCGACCGCGTTCACCAGGATGCCGTCGGCGCCGAGGTAGCCGGCGTAGCTCTTGGTGATGTTGACGAGCGCCGCCTTGCTCGCGCCGTACCAGAGGTCCGGATGCCCGGTGAACGCCGCCACCGAGGCGACGTTCACGATCCGCCCGGACTTTCTCTTCCGCATGGCGGGCGCCACGGCCTCGATGAGAGCGACCGGCGCGCGCAGGTTGACGGTGAGGATCTCCAGCGCGTGCGCTTCCGCGAAGGCGTCGTGCGGCTCGCAGTACAGCGTGCCCGCATTGTTGACGAGCACGTCGAACGCCTCGTCCTTGAGGAGACTCGGAATGCGCTTCAGCTCCTGAAGATCGAACGTGAGGCGGCGGACCGCGGAAGGAAGATCGCAGCCGGAGAAGTCCTTGTCGAGCGCGACCACGCTGTGGCCCTTCTTCAGGAAGAGCCGCGCCGCGGCGAGGCCGATGCCGCGGCCGGCGCCGGTGACGAGGACGCTCTTCAACCGGCGAGGCCGGGCATGGAGAAGCCGTTCCCCTTGAGATCGCGGATCAATTGCTCTTCCTGGCTGGCATTCAATTCGACGAGCGGCGGGCGGCAGGTCTTCCACTGCGGGTCGTTGCCGAAGTGCGCGATGGTCGCCTTGAGGGCAGGGATCATCGGCTGCTTCTGCACCAGCTTGCGCGTGGCGGTGATCGCCGCCTGCATCCTGTCCGCATCGGCCGAGCGCCAGTTCTTGTACAGCTCGTCGATCGCGCCCGGATTGACGTTGCCAGTGGCGGTGATGCAGCCCTTGCCGCCGCCGCGCATGTTGGCGAGCAGGAACTCCTCGCTGCCGGCGAACACGTCGAAGCCGCTCTTCGCGAAGTTGTCCAGCATCCCCTTGGTGTTGTTCCAGTCGCCGGAGGAGTCCTTGACGCCCGCGACGATGCCCGGGTACTTGTTCAGCAATTTCTCGATCAGGCCGAAGGTGATGGCGACCTGCGACACCGGCGGGATGTGGTAGAGGTAGAGCTGCAGCCGCTCGTCGCCGACGCGCTCGATGACGGTGGCGAAGTTGCGGTAGAGCCCTTCGTCGGATACGCCCTTGTAGTAGAAGGGCGGCAGCATCAGCACGCCGGCGCAGCCGAGCTCGACTGCGGCCTTGGTCATCTCGATGGAATCGGTGAGCGCGCAATGCCCGGTGCCGGGCATGAGCGCCGCGGCCGGCACGCCGCCGGCGACGAGCGCCTCCAGCAGCTTGCGCTTCTCGGACACGGACATCGAGTTCGCTTCGCTGTTCGTGCCGAACACCGCCAGCCCGGCGCAGCCGTTCTTCAGCAGCCAGCGGCAATGGCGCACGAAGCGCCCGGCGTCGGGCGCATAGTCCCTGCCGAACGGCGTGACGACCGGGGAAAGGACGCCTTCGATCCGCTTTGTCTTTGCCATGGTCAGTCCACCTTGCCGTTTAATCTACTTTTGCCCCGGAGGCCTTGATGATCGGCGTCCAGCGCACGAGCTCCGCCTTGTTCATTGCCGCCATGTCCTCGGGCGTGCCCGGGATCAGGTTGTAGCCGAGGTCGGTCATGCGCTTCTGGAACTCGGGCGATCTCGCGCCCTGCACCGCGGCCGCATTGAGCTTCGCGATGATGTCCCTCGGCGTGGCGGCGGGGGCCGCGATGCCGAACCAGACGCCCGACTCGTAGCCGGCCACGCCGGCCTCGGCGATGGTCGGCAGGTCCGGGAGCGCCGGATCGCGCTTCGCGCCCGTCGTGGCGAGCGCGCGCAGCTTGCCCGCCTTGATGTGCGGCAGCGACGAAGGAATGTTGTCGAACATCATGTTCACCTGGCCCGCGAGCAGGTCCGTCACCGCGGGCGCGCTCCCCTTGTACGGGATGTGCACGATGTCGGTGCCGGTGAGCTGCGTGAACATCGCGCCGGACATGTGGATGCTCGTGCCCGCGCCGCTCGAGGCGTAGGTGAGCTTGCCCGGCTCTTTCTTCGCGAGCGCGATGACTTCCTTCACGCTGCGCACCGGCACGGAAGGATTGACCACCAGCACGTTCGAGAGCGACACCAGCGGCGCCACCGGGACGAGGTCCTTGTTGGGGTCGATCGGCATCTTCGCGTACAGGCCGGGATTGATCGCCTGGATGCCGCTCGTGGTCATGAGGAGCGTATAGCCGTCGGGCGCGGCGTGCGCTACCTCGGCCGCGCCGAGGTTGCCGCCGGCGCCGGGCTTGTTCTCGATCGTCACCGGGCGGGGAAGGATCTTGCTCATCTCGTTGGCGATGGCGCGTGCCGAGATGTCGACTGCGCCCGCGGGCGTGAAGGGCACGACCAGGCGGATCGGCTTCGACGGATAGGTCTGGGCCGCGGCCGAGAAAGACAGCAGGGCCGCGAGGACTGCGAACAGGCGTGACACCGGGGGACCTTTCGTGGGGTAGAGTGCGAGCCGCGATTATATGGCGGCCCTGGACCGAGCCATCAACATCGAGGACCTGCGGCGGATGGCGCGCCGCCGCCTGCCGCGCGCCATCTTCGATTTCTTCGACGGCGGCGCCGAGGACGAGACCTCGCTGCGCGGCAACCGCGCCGCGTTCGAGCGCGTGCGGCTCCTCCCCAAGGTGCTCGTGAACGTCGCGCAGGTCGATACCCGCGTGAGCCTCTTCGGCAGGGAAATGAGCCTGCCGATGGCCATCGCGCCCACCGGCGGCATCGGCGCCGGCCGCGTCGGCGCGGACCTCATGCTCGCGCGCGCGGCGAAGGCGCAGGGGATCCCGTTCACGCTCGCGACGCCGGCCACGGCATCGATCGAGCGCGTCGCGGCAGAAGTGGGCGGGCGCCTGTGGTTCCAGCTCTACGTGGTGCGCGATCGGGAATTCCGCGAGAAGCTCGTGCTGCGCGCGAAGGAGGCGGGCTACGAGGCGCTGCTCGTCACGGTGGACCTGCATGTGTCCGGAAAGCGCGAGCGCGATCCGCGCAACGGCTTCGTCACGCCGTTTCGCCCCAACTGGCGCAACTCGCGCGACGTGCTGCTCTGTCCCGCCTGGCTCGCCGACATCGCGCGCCACGGCCTGCCGACCATGGCGAACTTCGAGGGCTACAAGTTCTCCAGCACCAAGGTGACCGACATCGCGACCGCCGTGGGTCGCGAGATGGACGCGTCCTTCGACTGGGAGGCGCTCAAGCGCCTGCGCGAGCTGTGGCCGGGAAAGCTCCTTCTCAAGGGCGTGCAGCGCCCCGACGACGCGCTGCGCGCGGCCGCGCTGGGCTGCGACGGCGTGGTCGTATCCAACCACGGCGGCCGGCAGCTCGACGGCGCCGCCGCCACGCTCGATTCGCTGCCCGGCGTGGTGGAGGCGGTCGGCGCGCGCATGACCGTGCTCCTCGACGGCGGCGTCCGGCGCGGCGTGGACATCGTCAAGGCACGCGCGCTCGGCGCGCAGGCGGTGCTCACCGGCCGCGCCACGCTCTTTGGCGTCATGGCGGGCGGCGAAGCGGGCGCGCGGCGCGCGCTCGACATCCTGTCCGACGAGCTGCAGCGGGCGATGCGGCTTTGCGGCGTGCGCTCCGCGTCCGAGATCGGCCGCGACCTGATCGCTACTGCGCCTTGATGCCCGCCGCCTCGTGCCGCGACGATTAGGCGGAAACCCTCTCGGCGCGGCGCCCGCGCAGCTGCACCGCTAGCGCGCCGAGCGCGGCGAGCCCTGAGATCCCGCAAACGGCCAGCCAGCCGCTGTGCGCAAACGCGGCGCTTGCGGCAAAGGCGCCCAGGGCGTTTCCGGTCCAGACGCTCATGCCAAACACCGTGTTCGAGCGGCTGCGTGCGTCGGCAGCGAGCGAGTTCAATACGGTCTGGTTCGGCACCATCGCGCCCCGCAGGCCGCAGTCCAGGAGCGCAGCGCCTATCGGCAGCGCGATCACCCACCACACGCCGAGCGCGAACACCGCATACGCCGCCAGGATGACGGAGATGCCGAGCGTGACGATGAGCCACGGTCCGCGCAGGTCCATCCAGCGGCCCGCGGGCCGGGCAACGAGAATGCCTGCGGCGCCCGGGATGCCGATGAGTCCGGCGAAGGTCGGGCCGAGCCCGTGCTGCTGCAGCAGCATGGTGGCGATCGTGGCCCAGAAGCCGCCATAGCAGATTCCGAGCAGCAGCTGGATCGCCATCACCCGGCGCATCTCGGCGTACCGCCGAATCAGCGCGAAGATCGAGCCGATGAGCGCCGGATAGGGCAGGTCGGTCTTAGGCGCGCTGCGCGGCAGCCGCGAGAAGAGCGACGGCACGATCGCAACGAGCATGCCGGCGCCGATGACGTACATCCAGCGCCATCCCAGGTGCGTCGCCACGAAGCCGCCCGTGATGCGCGCAAAGAGAACGCCGAGGAAAAGCGCGGTGAGGACGGTGCCCACCGCGCGGCCGCGCTCCTCCGGCCGCGCCAGCTCGGCCGCGAACGGGACGATGCTTTGCGCGAAGCAGGAGAGCACGCCGATCACGAAGCCGGCCGCGGCTTCGCTCGGCAGGTTGGGCGCCGCGGCCGCGGCGAGCAGGGCGCCGATCGCGGCAACGCACTGGCTGAGGATCAGGCGGCGCTTGTCCACGCGATCGCCGAGCGGCACGATGAAAAGGATGCCGAAGAGAAAGCCGCCGAAGGTGAGGGTCGGGATCCAGCCGATCTGCGCGGCGTCGGCGCCGAACTCGAGCGCGATGGCGCCCAGCATCGGGGTCTGGAAATGAATGCCGCTCGCGCCGACGAAAGTCGCGACCACGAGCAGCGGCATCACGCCGCGAAGGCTGGTTCCGTTCAGCGGGCGTTGCGCGCGAAGTTGCGCACGTACTCCGGCGCGCCGAACACCCATTCGAGCGCGTCGTAATAGCGCTCGGCGGAGCGGCCGCGGAAGATGTCGTTGCGCACCTCGCGCTGCAGGCCGTCGGGCACATGGAAGATCTGCCCGATGAGCGTGTTCGCCGAGATCTGCACTCGCGAGGCGCGCACGAGGCGCATTTCCTGGTAGCGCACGAAGGCCTGGGCGAAGTCGCCGTCGGCGGCGTCGCACGCCACGCCGAGGGCCACCGCGTCTTCCATCGCCATGGCGGCGCCCTGCGCCATGTACTGCAGCATGAAGTGGGCGGCATCGCCCAGCAGCGCGACCGGGCCGCGCGTCCAGCTGGCGACCGGCTCGCGGTACTGCAGCATCCAGCGCCGGAATTCCTTCGGCGTGCGCAGGAGCTTCAGCACCTTGTCGCAGTAGTGCGAGAAGAAGCTGAGCGCTTCCTCGCGCGTGGCGAGCTCGTTGTGCCCGCCGCTCGTGTGCTTGCCGATCACGGTGGCCACGATGTTGAAGAGCTTCCAGCCGCGCAGCGGGTAGTGGACGATATGCGTGTTGTGGGCCGCCCACAAGGTCGCGGCGGCGAAGCGCAGGTCTTCGGGCACGTCTTCGATGTTGAGGACGGCGCGGTAGCACATGTGGCCGGTCGCCGGCGGCAGCGGGTCGCCGACGATCGCCTCGCGCACGACCGAGCGGCCGCCGTCGGCGCCCACGAGCGCGGCGCCGAGCAGGTCGCCGTTCTGCGTCTTGACGGAAACCTCATCGCCGCCGACGTCAAATCCGGCGACCCGGGTGCTGGTGCGCAGCTCGATCAGGTCGGGCAGGGCCTTGCAGCCGTCGAGGAGCGAGCCATGGATGTCGGCGCGGTGCGTGACCGCGTACGGGTTGCCGAAGCGCTCGGCGAAGCGCGCGTCGAGGGGGATGGCGATCACTTTCTCGCCCGTCACGCCGTCGAACATGAGGAGTTGCTCGATGAACACCGCCTCTTTCTTGACGAGGGCGCCGACCCCGAGGGCGTCGAGGGCGTGCCAGGCGTTGGGCGCGATCTGGATGCCGGCGCCGATCTCGCCGAACTGCGGCGCCTGCTCGAGCACGATGGAGCGGAAGCCCTTGCGCGCGAGGGCGAGCGCGGCGGCGAGGCCGCCGATGCCGCCGCCGGCGATGATGACCGGCTTGTCGTTTCGGGCCGCTGCCATTGGAGGAACCAATTATAGGGGCCGGTTTCCAAGCGTTATGCGGCGCGCGCTTGCCATTTCGCTCTCTGCCGGCCTGCTGAGCCTTTCGGCCGGCCTCGTGAGCTTTTCGGCCCATGGCGCTCCTCCGGTTCCCGATCCGCGCATCGAGCAGGTCTACAACACGCAGGTCGTACCGAACATCCAGCGCTCGGTGGAGCTCGAGCGCACCCTGCCGCAGCCCCTGCTGCGCGATAAGCCCGCGGTCCACGAGCAGGACGTGAAGGAAGTGGCGCAGGGCGTCTATGTCGAGCGCGGCCTGCTGCCGCGCGGCGGCGAGCGCGACGAGCCCGGCGTGATCCGCGTTTTCCCGAGCTCGTCGCAGGGCGCATCGGCGCCCCGTCCCTAGGCTTTCAGCGCCGCCTCCCGGCGCTCCACTAGAACAGGATCGCGATCCCTTCGAGCTCGGCCTCGGAGTTGACGAGGTCGACGCGCTTCGCTGCGATCTTCCAGCCGCCGGCGGCGCGGCGCAGGCGGTGCTCCACCAGCGCGCCCCAGACCCGCTGCTTCTCGTTGCGCCATTCCACCAGGGTGAGGGTGGACGCGAGACGCACCTCGTCGGCCGTCTCCTCGAGCACCATCACGTTGCCGACCTGGTGGACCGTGCGCGCAAGCGGCAGGCGCGCATGCGCGCGCGGATGGCGCGCCTGCTTCACGCGCAGCTCGAGGAGCGTGCGGTCGTCGTAGATGAGGGAAGAGGTCTCGATCGGATCCTTTTGCCCGCGCTCGAGCGGCACCCAGTAGGTCGCGTCCTCGGTGAAGAGCTCGAGCCAGGCTTCGAGCTGCCCTGAATCGAGTAGCCGCGCCTCGCGATACAGGAATTGCTCGTAGCTCAAGCCGCGGCCGTCATGTAGTCCAGCCAGGCGCGCATCTGCGCGCGGATGTAGATCTCGCTCGTGCCGGTGGCGCCGCGCTTGAGCTCCGCGCTCTCCTGCACGTCCCCGCCGTGGCCGCGCCCCAGGTACACCCACTCCATGGCGCCCGAGCTCAGGCCGCGCTGCAGGCGCTCGTAGACCTCGAGGTCGTCGGTCAGCACCCACGAGCCGGTTCCGTTCACCACGTTGGCGAAGGCCACCGTATCGCGAAACATCGGCGCCGGCGCCTGCTTCATGCGCAGCGAATAGGTGTAGACCACCGAGCGGTCGACCGCCAGCGGGTGCACGATGCGCAGCTGGCGGAACTGGCTCATGAACGAGCAGTTCGGGTAGACGATGGTGTTCCACAGCGTCACCCGCAGGATGCGGTCGGCTTCCTCCTTGCCTTTCTGCTTCGCGAGGATATTTCTGTACTGCTCGAACGCCGGGTTGCCCAGGCCCGCGACCAGGCGATCGTCGGAATGGTAGTCGCCCATGTAGCCGTGCCCGTGCGGCGTGGTCCACATGCCGATCGCTTCCCATACCGCGTCGGGGGCGCCGTTCTGGCGCATCTGGCGCACGGCAATGTCGAAGTAATGCTCCTGCCCCGGACCGCCGGGGTCCGGCGCGCCGCGCGCCACGGCGACTGAGGAGGCGTGCACCCACGCGGGATGCGCGCCGTCGAGGTGGTTCTCGAGCATGAGCTTCCAGTTGCCGTGGTACACGTGCTTGAAGACGCCGCCGGCCACCTCGAGCTCGCCGCCCGGCGCGCGGTCCACGAGGTCGTCGAAGGACGCGCGGGCCGCGCCGAGAAATTCCTCGAGCGCCGGTCCGCTCGCGGAGAGCGACGCGAAGATGAAGCCGCGGTAGGAGGCGACGCGCGCCACCCGGCGCAGCCCGAGCTCCTGCAGCTTGTCCTTCGCATAGCCGCTGGAGAAGGGCACGGCGCGCAGCGTTCCCTCGGTGTCGTAGCTCCAGCCGTGGTAGGGGCACACGAAACGATCGGTGTTGCCGCGCCCTTCGGCGCACACCATCGCGCCGCGATGGGCGCACCGGTTGACGAGCACGGCGATGCCGTTGTCCGGCTTCCTTGCCACGACGACCGGCTCGCGCCCCATGCGCGTGGTGAAGTAATCGCCCGGATTCGGAATCTGGCTCTCGTGGCCGAGGATCAGCCAGGCGCGCCCGAAAATGCGCTCCATCTCCAGCTCGAACAGCGCCGGATCGGTGTAGACGGCGCGGTGCACCCGGTCGGGTTGCACCAGCGCGGCAAGCGTATCGTTCGCGGACATGAAATCAGTAGAGAGCGGCTATTTTAGGCCGATACAATCGGCGCGATGGACGCTCCCGCCCTGCAGGTTTCCGGCCTGCGCAAGACCTACAGCAAGAACGGCCGCGACCTCCCGATCCTCGAGATCGACGGGTTTTCCGCCCGCGAGGGCGAGTTCGTCACGATCATCGGCCCCAGCGGCTGCGGCAAGAGCACGTTCCTGCACATGTTGGGCGGCTTCATCCCGGGCGAGAGCGGCAGCATCCGCGTGTACGGGCGCGAGGTTACCGCCCCCGGCCCCGACCGGGGCATGATGTTTCAGGAGTTCGCCCTCTATCCGTGGCGCACCGTGGCCGGCAACGTGGCCTGGGGGCTCGAAGTGCAGGGGCTGCCGGCGGCCGAGATCGAGGATCGCGTGTCGCGCTATCTCGGGATGATGGGCCTCGCCGAGTTCCGCAGCCACTATCCGGCCGAGCTCTCCGGCGGCATGAAGCAGCGCGTCGCGCTCGCGCGCGTGCTCGCCTTCGACCCCAAGGTGCTGCTCATGGACGAGCCGTTCGGCGCGCTCGACGCGCAGACGCGCGAGGTCATGCAGGCCGAGCTCACGGCGCTCTGGGAGCGCACCGGCAAGACCATCGTGTTCGTGACGCACGACATCGAGGAGGCGGTCTACCTCGGCGATCGCGTGGTGGTGCTCACGGCGCGCCCGGCCCGCATCCGCGAGGAGGTGAAGATCGACCTGCCGCGGCCGCGCCACCTCACCATCAAGAAATCCATGGCCTGCCACGAGTACCGGAACCACATCTGGGACCTGGTGCGCAGCGAAGCCATCCGCTAGCGCGATGAAGCTGCGCGGCGCCGATGTGCTTGCCCGGACGCTCGCCGCCGCAGGGACGCGCCACGTCTTCACGCTGTCCGGCAACCACGTGATGCCGGTGTTCGACGCCGCGCTCGAGGCGAACCTCAATCTTGTTCACGTGCGCCACGAGGCGGCCGCCGTGCACATGGCGGACGCGTGGGGCCGGCTCACCGGCGAGCCGGGCATTGCGCTCGTCACCGGTGGCCCGGGGCACGCCAACGCGCTCGGCGCGCTCTATACCGCGCTCATGTCGGACTCGCCCATGGTGCTCATCTCCGGTCATGCGCCGCTCGCCGAGCTAGGCAAAGGCGCCTTCCAGGAGCTGCCCCAGGCGCAGCTCGCCGCGCCGCTCACGAAGCTGTCGTTCACCGCGCAGTCTGCAGCGTCCCTCGGGCGCGACGTGCTGCGCGCGCTCGAAACCGCGCGCAAGGGTCGTCCCGGCCCGGTGCACCTCAGCGTCCCGACCGACGTTCTCGACACCCAGGTCGACGCGGAGATACCGACCCTCTCTTTCACGGAAGAATTGCCCGACTTGCCGCGAGAGATGCTCGAAGCGTTGCGCCAGGCGAAGCGCCCGCTGGTCATCACGGGCCGGCTGAGCGCGGCCGAGTTCGAGGCGGTCTCCGGCGTGCCGGTGGTCTCCATGCAAAGCCCGCGCGGATTGGCCGACGCGACGCTCGGGCGCGTCGCGAACCTGCTCGCGCAGGCCGACGCCGTATTGCTTGCCGGCAAGCGCCTGGACTACACGCTCAAGTACGGGCGCGCGTTCGATCCGACCGCCAAGGTGATGCAGCTGGAGACGCCGCGCGGGCTGGCCCACGCGGCCAAGGGCCTCGACTGGGCGAAAAGCGGCTGGCTGCGGGAGGTGAAGGGCGCGCTCGCGTACCGGCCGCCGGAGTGGGCGAGGCTTGCATTGTCCGGCGCTGCAGCGCATCCGGCGCCGCTATGCCGCGCGCTGCAGCCGCTGCTCGAGGCGCCGGACGCAATCCTGATCTGCGACGGCGGCGAGTACGGCCAGTGGGCCCAGGCCTGCCTCAGCGCGCCGCGGCGCCTCACGAACGGCCAGGCGGGCGCGATCGGCTCGGCGCTGCCGTTCGCCGCGGCGGCGAAGCTCGCTTTTCCGGACGCGCCCGTGCTCGCGATGCTCGGCGACGGCACGTTC
>DATAHF010000171.1:0-18426 GCA_036263315.1 Burkholderiales bacterium | reverse complement strand
GGCCAGATCGTGAAGGTCAAGGTGCTCGAGGCCGACGACAAGGGCCGCGTGCGGCTCTCGATGAAAGCCATCAGCGCGCAGGAAACCGCCAAGACGTAGGTTTGGAGTGATCTGAAAATAACAAAGCCCGGTTACCCGGGCTTTTTTATTTACAGATCGCGCCAGACCTAAGTCTTAGCGGTTTCCTGCGCGGTGATGGCCTTCATCGAGAGCCGCACGCGGCCCTTGTCGTCGGCCTCGAGCACCTTGACCTTCACGATCTGGCCTTCCTTCAGGTAGTCGGACACGGCGTTCACGCGCTCGTTGCTGATCTGCGAGATGTGCAGCAGGCCGTCGCGGCCGGGCAGCAGCTGGATGATGGCGCCGAAGTCGAGCAGGCGCAGCACCGGGCCCTCGTAGATCTTGCCGACCTCGACATCGGCGGTGATGTCCTGGATGCGCTTGCGCGCCGCCTCGCCGCCCTCGGCCGAGACGCAGGCGATGGAGATGGTGCCGTCGTCCTCGATCTCGATGGTGGTGCCGGTCTCTTCCTGGATGCCGCGGATGACCACGCCGCCCTTGCCGATGACGTCGCGGATCTTGTCCGGGTTGATCTTGATCTTGATGATGCGGGGCGCGAAGCTCGAAAGCTCGGTGCGCGAGCCCTCGATCGACTGCTTCATGATGTCCAGGATCTGCAGCCGCGCCTCGCGCGCCTGGTCGAGCGCCACCTTCATGATGCCCTTGTTGATCGACTCGATCTTCAGGTCCATCTGCAGCGCGGTGACGCCCTTGTCGGTGCCCGCCACCTTGAAGTCCATGTCGCCCAGGTGGTCCTCGTCGCCGAGGATGTCGGAAAGCACCGCGAAGCGGTTGCCTTCCTTGATGAGGCCCATGGCGATGCCTGCGACGTGCGCCTTGATCGGCACGCCGGCGTCCATCAGGGCGAGGCTGCCGCCGCACACCGAGGCCATGGACGAGGAGCCGTTCGACTCGGTGATCTCGGAGACCACGCGGATCGAGTAGCCGAAGTCCTCCTGGCTCGGCAGCAGGCCGACGAGCGAGCGCTTGGCGAGGCGGCCGTGGCCGATCTCGCGGCGCTTGGTGAAGCCGTAGCGCCCGGTCTCCCCGGTCGCATACGGCGGCATGTTGTAGTGGAACATGAAGCGCTCGCGGTACTCGCCGGAGAGCGCATCGATGATCTGCTCGTCGCGGCCGGTGCCCAGCGTCACGGTCACGAGCGCCTGCGTCTCGCCGCGCGTGAAGAGCGCCGAGCCGTGCGTGCGCGGCAGCACCCCGACGCGCGTCGTGATCGGACGCACGGTGCGCCCCATCACGACGCGCGTCGGAGTGCTGCCGCGCACGCACGGCTCGGCGCTCTTCACGCGCGGCGAGACGCAGGCGCTGGTGACCGTCACGCTGGGTACCGGGCGCGACGAGCAGATCATCGACGCGCTCCCCGGCGAGTACCGCGAGCGCTTCATGTTCCACTACAACATGCCGCCGTACGCGACCGGCGAGACGGGGCGCTACGGCTTCACCAAGCGCCGCGAGATCGGGCACGGCCGGCTCGCCAAGCGCTCGCTCGTCGGCCTGCTGCCGAGCCAGGAGGACTTCGGGTATTCGATCCGCGTGGTCTCCGAGATCACCGAGTCGAACGGCTCCTCGTCCATGGCCTCGGTGTGCGGCGGCAGCCTTGCCCTCATGGACGCCGGCGTGCCGATCAAGGCGCACGTCGCGGGAATCGCCATGGGCCTCATCAAGGAAGGCAACCGCTTCGCCGTGCTGTCCGACATCCTCGGCGACGAGGATCACCTCGGCGACATGGACTTCAAGGTCGCCGGCACCGACAAGGGCGTGACCGCGCTGCAGATGGACCTGAAGATCGAGTCCATCAACAAGGGCATCATGAAAGTGGCGCTCGACCAGGCGCGCGAGGCGCGGCTGCAGATCCTCGAGATCATGAAGCAGTCGATCGAAGGCTCGCGCACCGAGCTCTCGAGCTTCGCCCCGCGCATCATCAAGATCAAGATCAACCCGGACAAGATCCGCGACGTCATCGGCAAGGGCGGGGTGGTCATCCGCGGCATCCAGGAAGAGACCGGCACCACGATCGAGATCGAGGACGACGGCACGATCTCCATCGCCTGCGTCTCGGCCGAGGGCGGCGAGGCGGCGCGGCGGCGGATCCAGGACCTCACCGCCGACGTCGAAGTCGGCAAGATCTACGAAGGCCCGGTGCTGCGCCTGCTCGACTTCGGCGCCATCGTGCAGCTGATGCCGGGACGCGACGGCCTGCTGCATATCTCCCAGATCAGCAACGAGCGCGTCAACGCCGTGTCGGATCACCTCAAGGAAGGCCAGATCGTGAAGGTGAAGGTGCTCGAGGCCGACGACAAGGGACGCGTTCGCCTCTCGATGAAGGCGATCTCCGCGCAGGAAACCGCTAAGAGCGGGTAGAGCCTACTTCGCGACCTGGCGCTCGCGCAGCTCGTCGAGCGTCTTGCAGTCGATGCACAGCGTCGCGGTCGGCCGCGCCTCCAGGCGCTTCAGGCCGATCTCGACGCCGCAGCTGTCGCAGTAGCCGTATTCGTTCGCGTCGATGCGCGCGATGGTCTCGTCGATCTTCTTGATCAGCTTGCGCTCGCGGTCGCGGTTGCGCAGCTCGAGCGCCATGTCGGATTCCTGGCTGGCGCGGTCGTTCGGGTCGGCGAACACCGTGGCCTCGTCCTGCATCGTGTGCACCGTGCGGTCGATCTCCTGGGACAGCTCGGCCTTGAGCGCCTCCAGGATCTTGCGGAAGTGCTTGCGCTGCTGTGCATTCATGTACTCCTCGCCCTTCTTTGCAGCGTAGGGCGTGAAGCTCTTTCTCGTCAGTTCTACCGCCATTTCGTGCACAGCCTTAAAAAAGTGAGGCGCTTTTGTATCAGAAAAGACCCCCTGTCGCAAGCAATCCGCGTTGCTCCAGAGTGGAGCTAAGAGTATCATTTGTCGCCTTTTTCGGGGCGTAGCGCAGTCTGGTAGCGCGCCTGCTTTGGGAGCAGGATGTCGGGAGTTCAAATCTCTCCGCCCCGACCATGGTTTGAATGCGCAGTGCTCGGCGGCTGCCCGTAGCTCAACCGGATAGAGCACCAGCCTTCTAAGCTGGGGGTTGGGCGTTCGAGTCGCCCCGGGCAGGCCAAAAGTTTCGCGAACTACGGTGACCGTAGCTCAACGGTAGAGTCCTGGATTGTGATTCCAGTTGTTGTGGGTTCGAATCCCATCGGTCACCCCATCTCCGCGTACCCGGCGCTGCCACACAAGTGGCGGCCGCCGGCGCGTGCCGCGTACGCCACGAGCGGCAGCGCGTTCTCCGCGATCTGCCTCTCGGCGCTGGAGCAAGTCCGGCTGAACGCGGCCGGTTTCCTGCGCTCTGCCGATCCGGAATTCCTCCACCAGCTGCGCGTCGGCTTGCGGCGTTTGAGGGCGGCGCTGCGCGCATTCCGCCGGGTCGCGCCGCGCCGTTTGTCGAGGCGTGTCCGCCGCCGGCTCAAGCACGCGGCGACATCGCTCGGCGAAGCGCGCGACTGGGACGTGCTTTGCCAGTGGCTCGCAAGCGGCAAGCGCCCGAGCACCGAGCTCGAGGCGCGCAGGGATGCGGCGCGCCGCCGCGCGCGCAAGGCGGTGCGCTCGCCCGAGTTCATGCGCGCGCTTGCCGACGCTGACGCGCTGGCCCGCGGGATGACCAGGGATGTACCGCTGATGGAACTCGCGGCCCACGCGCTGGACAAGAGCCATCGCCGCGTCGCCAAGGCGGCGCGCCGCGAGCCCTGGGACGACGCGCCGGCGCGCCACGCGCTTCGCATTCGCGTGAAGCGCCTGCGCTATTGCTGCGATTATTTCGCGCCGCGCTACCGCGCGAGCGAGGGCTACGTCGACAGCGTGAAAGCCCTGCAGGACGTCCTTGGGCAGCTGAACGACGCTGCCGTGGCGCGCAGGCTGCTCGCTGAGGCGGCGCACATGCCGCCCGCGGTGCGCGCCAGCCTGGAGAGGCGCGAAGCGCGGCTGGTCAGGCAGCTGCCGCGCGCATGGCGCGCGTTCGAGGACCTGCGGCCTTTCTGGAAGGCTCCCAGATGAAGACTTCGTCTGCGGGCCAGAGCAGCGCGAGCTTGGAATAGGCGCGCTCGGCGGCGCGGCGGTTGTCGCCCACCTCGCACACCAGCAGCCGCGCGGGTTCAGGAAGTCCGGCGATTCGTCCACGATCCTCGAGACCAGGCCCAGGCCATTGGCGCCGCCGGCGAGCGCCATGCCGGGTTCGTGGCGATACTCTGCCGGCAGCGCGCGCATCGTACGCAGGGGCACGTACGGGGGATTGGTCACGATGACGTCATAGCGCTCGCCCTGGATGCCGTCGAGCAAATCCGAGCGGATGAGGCGGATGCGCCGGCCCAGCCGGTAGCGACGCACGTTGATCTGCGCCACCGCCAGCGCGTCGCGGGAGAGATCGACCGCGTCGACTTGCGCTCGAGGAAAAGCGAGCGCCGCGAGGATGGCGAGGCATCCCGAGCCGGTGCACAGGTCGAGGACCCGGCGCGGCGGGCGGGCCAGCCAGGGACGCAGCCGGGCGCTTAGCAGCGCCCCGATATGCGAGCGGGGCACGATCACGCGCCGGTCGACGTAGAACGAGCGTCCTTCCAGCCATGCTTCATTCAGCAGGTACGCGGCGGGGATGCGCCGCTCGATCCTTTTTCGCAGCAGCGCTTCGACTCGTCTTCGACCCGCGGCGCCGACCGGCGCGTGCAGGGGAGCGTCAAACGGCAGCTTGAGGCCTCTCAAGACGAGGAAGGCGGCCTCGTCGCGCGGATTGTCGGTGCCATGCCCGTAGAAAAGGCGCGCGCCGCGCAAACGGCGCTCGGCGCGCGACACGAGCTCTCCCAGCGTCAAGGCAGCAGGGCGCGCAGCGTATCGAGGTAGATCCGCGAGAGCGTGTCGAGCTCGCCGAGCTCGATGTTCTCGTTCAGCTTGTGGATGGAGGCGTTGAGCGGACCGAGCTCGAGGACTTCCGGGCAGATGTCGATGATGAAGCGCGCATCCGAGGTGCCGCCGGTGGTCGAAAGCTCCGCCGAGCGGCCGGTCTGCTTCTTCGCCGCGGACAGGACGACTTCGGCGAGCCGGCCGCTCTTGCTCAGGAACGGCTTCGCGCCCAGCGTCCATTCGATGGAATAGTCGAGGCCATGCTTCTTCAGGATGTCTTCCACCTTGCGCTTGAGCGAGGCTTCGTTGCTTTCCGTGGAGAAGCGGAAGTTGAAATTCACCGCCAGCGTGCCCGGGATGACGTTGTCCGCGCCGGTGCCGCCGTGGATGTTCGATACCTGCCACGTGGTGGGCGGAAAGCTCTCGTTGCCGCGGTCCCATTGCGTGCGCGCGAGCTCTGCCAGGGCAGGCGCGGCGTCGTGCACCGGGTTGCGCGCAAGGTGCGGATAGGCGACATGGCCCTGGATGCCGCGCACGACGAGCTTGCCGGAAAGCGAGCCGCGGCGGCCGTTCTTCAGCGTGTCGGCAATCGTATCCACGGAAGTCGGCTCGCCGACGATGCAGAAGTCGACGCCTTCGCCGCGCTTGCGCAAGGCCTCCACGACCCGCACCGTGCCGTCGAGCGCCGGCCCTTCTTCATCCGAGGTCAGCAGGAAAGCGATGGCGCCGGAGTGCTTCGGGCGCTCGGCGACGAACGCCTCCACGGCGACCACGAAGGCCGCGATGGATGACTTCATGTCCGCCGCGCCGCGTCCGTAGAGGCGGCCGTCGCGGATGGTGGGCACGAAAGGATCCGATTTCCATTCAGAAAGAGGCCCGGTGGGCACTACGTCGGTATGGCCCGCAAAGCAGACCACCGGCCGCCCGCTGCCGCGGCGCGCCCAAAGATTGCTCACCTCGCCGAAGGGCATCGCCTCGCAGGCGAAGCCGATGCGCCCGAGGCGCTCGGCGATCAGCTGCTGGCAGCCGCCATCCTCGGGGGTGACCGATTTGCGTGCGATCAGCGCGCTTGCGAGCGCAAGCGTCGGCGAGCCGCCCGCACCGGACTCAGGCATTCATGTCGATCTTTATGTCGCCGAACGAGGCGCCGCCGGCCGAGAGGATGCCTTCCTTCTTCTCTTCCTTCGGCGGCCCCGACGGGGGCTGCGTGCCGGGAGCCGCCGGCGCGGCGGAGGGCGCGGCGCCGGTGATCTGGCCCGCCGTCGCCTGGTTGATCAGCCACAGCATGTTGGTCGCCGAGTCGGCGTTCGCCATGGCCTCTTCCTGGGTGATCTTGCCCTCGATGAACATCTTGAACAGCGCCTGCTCGAAGGTCTGCGAGCCCGGCGACATGCTTTTCTCGAGCGCTTCCTTGATCTCGTTGATCTCGCCCTTCTCGATCAGCTCGGCGATGTGGCGCGTATTGAGCAGCACCTCCACTGCGGCGACGCGCGCCCCGGTCTTCGTGCGTATCAGGCGCTGCGAGATGATCGCCTGCAGCGCCGCCGACATGTCGAGGAGCAGGCTCGGCCGGTTCTCCAGCGGGTAGAAGTTGATCACCCGGTTCATCGCGTGATAGCTGTTGTTCGCGTGCAGCGTCGCGACGGCGAGGTGGCCGGACTGCGCGTACGCGAGGCCCATGCCCATGGTCGCCTTGTCGCGGATCTCGCCGATGAGGATGACGTCGGGGGCCTGGCGCAGGGCGTTCTTCAGCGCAATCTCGAACGCCTTGGTGTCCGTGCCCACCTCGCGCTGGTTCACGATCGACTTCTTGTTCTGGAAGATGAACTCGACCGGATCCTCCAGCGTGAGGATGTGGCCGGACTTGCGCTCGTTGCGGTAGTCGAGCATCGCGGAGAGCGAGGTCGACTTGCCCGAGCCGGTGGCGCCGACCATGAGGATCAGGCCGCGCTTCTGCATGATGATTTCCTTCAGCACCTCCGGCACGCCGAGCGAGTCGAGCGGCGGGATTGCGCCGGGGATGTAGCGCACCACGACCGCGGGGGTGCCCTTTTGCCGGAATGCGCTGATGCGGAAGCTGCCGATGCCTTCGAGCGCGACCGCGGTGTTCAGCTCCATCTCCTCCTCGTATTCCTGGATCTGGCGCTGCGTCAGCACCTCGTAGAGGAGCTGCTTCACCGTTTCTGCGGTCATGACGGTCTGGTTGACCGGCACGGCGTTGCCGTTGATCTTGATGTTGATCGGCGCGCCGACGGACAGGAAGATATCCGAGGCCTTCTTCTCGGCCATCACCTGGAACAGCCGCTTCATCGCAGACATTTCTTCACCCCTTTCGGCCGCCGTCACCATCTGGGGCCGCGACGATCTTAATGGAAAGCTAGTCGCCCCGCAGCAACTCGTTGAGGCTGGTCTTCGCGCGCGTCTTGGCGTCGACGGTCTTCACGATGACGGCGCAGTAGAGCCCGTATTTGCCGTCCGGAGAGGGCAGGGTGCCCGAAACCACGACCGAGCCCGCCGGGACGCGGCCATACAGGATGCGGCCGCTCGCCCGGTCGTAGATCCGCGTGCTCTGGCCGAGGAACACGCCCATGGAGATCACGCTGTTCTCCTCGACGATGACGCCCTCGACCACCTCCGAGCGCGCGCCGATGAAGCAGTTGTCCTCGATGATGACCGGATTCGCCTGCACCGGCTCGAGCACGCCGCCGATGCCGACGCCGCCGGACAGGTGGACGTTCTTCCCGATCTGGGCGCAGGACCCGACGGTGGCCCAGGTATCCACCATGGTGCCTTCGTCCACGTAGGCGCCGATGTTCACGTACGAAGGCATCAGGATCACGTTCCTCGCGAGGTATGCGCCGCGGCGCGCCATGGCGGGAGGCACGACCCGGAATCCCTCCTTTGTAAATCTTTCAGCGTCGTACGAAGCGAACTTCGCGGCGACCTTGTCGTAATAGCGCGTAGCCGCGCCGTCCATGACCCGGTTGTCCTCGAGCCGGAAGGAAAGCAGCACCGCCTTCTTGATCCACTGGTGCGTGACCCATTCGCCGCCAACCTTCTCGGCGACGCGCAGCTTGCCGGCGTCCAGGCCGGCGATCACGCTCTCGACTGCATCGCGCAATGCGCGCGGCGCGCTCGCTGCGGCGATGGATGCGCGGTTCTCCCAGGCTTGTTCGATGAGCTTTTTGGCGTCGTCCATTGTTCTCACAGGCTGCGTGCAAAGCGCATCAGCCGCTCCGCGGCCTCCACGCACTCGGTCAGGGGCGGCACCAGCGCGACCCGGATGCGGTTGCGCCCGGGGTTCTCGCCGGCGGATTCGCGCGCCAGGTAGCTTCCCGGCAGCACCAGCACATTATATTGAGCGTGCAGCCGGCGGGTGAACTCGCAGTCGTCGATCGGCGTGCGCATCCACAGGTAGAAGCCGCCGTCGGGCATCGCAGCCTGCATCGGCTCGCCGATCAGCGGCAGCACCTTCCGGTATTTCTCCGCGTACAGGCTGCGGTTTTCGCGCACGTGCTGCTCGTCGTTCCATGCGGCAATGGAGGCGCGCTGCACCGGCAGGCTCATCGCCGAGCCGTGGTAGGTCCGGTACAGGAGGAAGCGCTTGAGCACCGCGGCGTCGCCGGCGACGAACCCGGAGCGCATGCCCGGCGCATTCGAGCGCTTGGACAGGCTGGAGAACACCACCAGCCGCTCGTAGCCCGTGCGCCCGAGCTTGAATGCCGCCTCCAGGGCGCCGAGCGCCGGCGCGCCATAGTAGAGCTCCGAATAGCATTCGTCCGAGGCGACGATGAAGCCGTGCTCGTCGGAAAGGCGAAAGAGCGCCTCCCATTCCTGGAGCGGCATGACGCGGCCGCTCGGGTTGGACGGAGAGCAGGTGTAGACGAGCTGCACCCCTTTCCAGTCCACGGAATCGAGCGCCTGGCCGGCATTCAGGAAGACCGGCGTCGCCCCCGCCAGCAGCGCGGCGCCTTCATAGATCTGGTAGAACGGATTGGGCGATACGACTTTCGCCTGCCGCGTCCGGTCCACGACCGCCTGCGCGAACGCGAACAGCGCCTCCCGCGAGCCGTTGATCGGCAACACCTGCCTCTCCGAATCCGGCGTCGGAATGCCGTAGCGGCGCGAGAGCCAGCCGGCGATGGCCTGGCGCAGGTCCGGGGTCCCGGCCGTGGCCGGATACGATGCGAGCCCGTCGAGCGCTGCGGCGAGGGTGTCCTTCACGAGCGCCGGGGTCGGGTGCTTGGGTTCGCCGATCGAAAGGTTGATCGGCCGCAGGGCCGGATCCGGCGCGGCCCCGGCGATCAGCGCGCGCAGCTTCTCGAAAGGATAAGGCTGCAGTCGCTCGAGGAGGGGATTCACTCCTTGGTTTTCCAGCCGCGCTTGCGGTGCTCCGCGATCACGCTGGTATGGATGCCGCCGCGCACGTTGAAGCGCGCCTCGAGGCGCATGTAGCGCGGCTGCGTTGCGCGCACCAGGTCGTCAAGGATGCGGTTCGTCACCGCCTCGTGGAACGCGCCTTCGTTGCGATAGGACCAGACGTAGAGCTTGAGCGACTTGAGCTCGACGCACGCGCGGTCCGGAATGTAATCCAGGACGAGCGTGGCGAAATCGGGCTGCCCGGTCATCGGGCACAGGCACGTGAACTCCGGGATCTCCATGCGGATCCGGTAGTCGCGCTGCGGCGTCGGATTCGGAAAGGTCTGGAGGCGCTTGCTGGGAAGCTTCTTTTGCACGCGCTTTTTGTCTCGGAAACGGCGGATTCGGGCGGCGCAAATGTTATCATTTTTCGCGTGCGACTAACTCAAATAAAGCTGTCCGGTTTCAAGTCCTTCGTAGACCCAACCTCGATCCACGTACCAGGCAAGCTCGTCGGCGTCGTCGGTCCCAACGGCTGCGGAAAATCGAACGTGATCGATGCCGTGCGCTGGGTGCTCGGCGAGACGCGCGCTTCCGCGCTGCGCGGCGATTCCATGCAGGACGTGATCTTCAACGGCTCGGTGAACCGCAAGCCGCTCGCGCGGGCGAGCGTGGAGCTGATGTTCGACAACTCGCTCGGCCGCGCCGCGGGCCAGTGGTCGCAATATGCCGAGCTCTCCGTAAAGCGCGTCCTGCAGCGCGACGGGGAATCGTCCTATTACATCAACGGTACGCATGTCCGCCGGCGCGACATCACCGACATGTTCCTCGGCACCGGCCTCGGGCCGCGCGCCTACGCCATCATCGAGCAGGGCATGATCTCCCGGGTGATCGAGGCGAAGCCCGACGAGCTGCGGGTGTTCCTCGAGGAGGCCGCCGGGATCTCGAAGTACAAGGAGCGGCGCCGCGAAACCGAGAACCGGCTCGCCGACACGCGCGAGAACCTCTCGCGCATCAACGACATCCGCCTCGAGCTGGCAGGCCAGCTGGAAAAGCTCGACGCCCAGGCGAAGGTGGCGACGCGCTACCAGGAGTACCACTCCGACCTGCAGCTCAAGCAGCAGCTCCTGTGGTACCTGCGCCGGCGCGACGCCGCCGCGGAACGCGAACGGCATACGGCCGAGATCGGCCGCGCCACGAACGAGCTGGAAGCCGAGAACGCGGAGCTGCGCAGCATCGAGTCCCGCGTCGAGACGGCACGCGCGGCCCATTACCGCGCCGGCGACGGCCTGAACGCCGCGCAGGCTGCCCTGTACGCGTCGAACGCCGAGGTGGCGCGCCTGGAGTCCGAGCTGCGCCACGTCGAGGAAACGCGCCAGCGCCTCGAAAGCCAGCATACGGAGCGCCAGGCGCAGCTCGGTTCCTGGCGCGAGCAGCGCTCGCAGCTCACCCAGGCGCTCCACATGTGGGTGGGGCGCGCGGCCGGCGCCAAGCAGCGCGCGGCCGAGGCGCAGGCGAAGCTGGATGCCGAGAATGGGCGCCTCCCCGAGGCCGAGCAGGCATTTCGCAGCGCCCAGGAACAGCTGAACGAAAAGCGCAGCCTCCTCATGCAGGCCGAAAGCCGGCTGCAGCTCGAGCACGCCAATGCGGCGCACCTCGAGCGTGCCCGCCAGGCGCTCGAGCAGCGCCGCGAGCGCCTGCAGGGCGAGCTGCAGACGCTCGAGTCGCCCGATCCCGGCGTGCTGGCGGCCTTCGCTTCGAGGCTTGGCGAGCTCGAGGCGGCGGTTGCTGCCGCCCAGCAGGAGCTCGACGCGCTGCAGGGCCGCCACGCCGCGCTGGAAGAGCGCCGCGCCGCGGCAAGCGATGCGCTGAGCGAGGCGCAGAAGGAGCACACGAGCGCCGAGGCCCAGCTCGCGACGCTGCGGCAGATCCAGGCGGCGGCCGAAGACAACGCGCCCCTCAAGGCATGGCTCGACCGCCACGGCCTCGGCACCGCGGCGCCGCTGTGGCAGAAGTTGCGCATCGAGCCGGGCTGGGAAACGGCCGTGGAGGCGGTGCTGAGAGAGCGCCTGCACGCGCTCGAATCGTCTGCCGGCGGTGCGCTGGCGAGCCTCATCGCCGACCAGCCGCCGTCCAAGGCAAGCGTGTTCGACCGCGCGGGTGCTGCCGCAGCCGCGGATCCGGGCTCGCTCATGGCGAAAGTCCACGCGGTCGATCCCGCGGTTGCAGGCGCGCTCGGCGATTGGCTGGCGCAGGCCTACGCCATCGAAGGCGTGCCCGATGCGCACATGCGCTCGCGCCTGGCGCCCGGAGCGGTTTATGTCAACCGCGAGGGGCACCAGTTCACGCGGCACGCGGTCAGCCTGCACGCGCCCGACGCCCAGGACACCGGCCTGCTGGCGCGGCAGGCCGAAATCGAGGCGCTCGAGGGCCGCTGCGCGGGGCTCGGCGAGCGGTTGGAGGAGGCGCAGGCCGAGCACGACCGGCTGGCCGCCGAATGCGCCGAAAGCGACGCTACCCTGGAGAGCGCGCGGCTCGCGATCACCGAGCGGCAGCGGGCGCAGCACGACGCGCAGATCGAGCATCTCAAGGCGGCGCAAGCCGAGGAGCGCTACCGCGAGCGCAGCGCCCAGGTGCACGCCGAGATCGGCGAGATCGACGCCGAAGCGGCGCGCACTACTGATGCGCTGGCGGCGCTGCATAAGAAGTGCGACGAGATCACCGCGGACATCGGCGCGACGCGCGCCGCGCTCGAAGGCGCGCGCGAGCGGCACATCGAGATGGAGACGGCGCTTGCGGACCAGCGCCGCGCCGTGCAGCAGGCCGAGCGCGAAGCGCAGGATGCGATCT
This sequence comes from Burkholderiales bacterium, assembly GCA_036263315.1. Lineage (GTDB taxonomy): Bacteria > Pseudomonadota > Gammaproteobacteria > Burkholderiales > SG8-39 > SCGC-AG-212-J23. The sequence goes on along the minus strand of DATAHF010000171.1, from coordinate 6,285 downwards.
TCGGGGAGCGCGAGTGCGGCTCCAAGATCGCGGAGATCGACAATTCGGTGCGCGTGATCGACCAGCAGATCGAGCGGGCCGAGGCCGAGGTCGCCAAGCTCACGGAGGAGCTCGCCGAGGACCCGATCCCCGCCGTCCGCGAGGCGCTCGAGGGCGCCGTCGAGGCGCGCCTGGGCTGCGAGAAAACGCTCGCCGCGGCACGCGGGACGGTGGAGGAAGCTGCCGGCGCGCTGCGCGAGCTCGAGGAATCGCGCCTGCAGGTGGATGCACGCGTCGCTCCCTTGCGCGAGCGCGTGTCGGAGCTGCGCCTGAAGGAACAGGCGGCGCAGCTCAACTACGAGCAGTTCGCCACGCAGCTGCGCGAAGCCAGCGCCGACGAGGAGCGCCTGGCGAGCGCTTCCGAGGGCGCGCCCCGGCCCTCGGCGCTGCAAGGCGAGATCACGCGCCTTTCGCAGGCGATCAGCGAGCTCGGGGCGGTGAACCTCGCCGCGCTGGAGGAGCTGCGCACGAGCCAGGAGCGCAAGACCTATCTCGATTCCCAGGCCACCGACCTCGAGGAAGCGGTGACCACGCTGGAAGACGCGATCCGGCGCATCGACCGCGAAACCCGCGAGCTGCTGCGCGAGACCTTCGAGAGCGTGAACCGGCACTTCGGCTCGCTGTTCCCGACGCTCTTCGGCGGCGGCGAAGCCAAGCTCATCATGACCGGCGAGGAAATCCTGGACGCCGGCGTGCAGGTGATGGCCCAGCCGCCCGGCAAGCGCAACAGCAGCATCCACCTGCTGTCCGGCGGCGAAAAGGCGCTTACCGCCATCGCGCTCGTGTTCTCGCTCTTCCAGCTCAACCCCGCGCCTTTCTGCCTGCTGGACGAGGTCGACGCACCGCTCGACGACAGCAATACCGTGAGGTTCTGCGAGCTCGTAAGGCGGATGTCGGCCCAGACGCAGTTCCTCTTCATCAGCCACAACAAGATCGCCATGGAGATGGCCGAGCAGCTGATCGGCGTGACCATGCCCGAATCGGGCGTGTCGCGCGTCGTGGCCGTCGACATCGACGAGGCGCTGCGCATCCGGGAGGAGCTGGCCGCCTGATTCTCGACCGGCTCCTGGGTCTGCGGCCGGTTCGATGACCGATCTCCAGCTCGGTCTGCTCATCATCGGCGCCCTGGCCGTCGTCGGGGTCGTGGTCTACAACCGCCTGCAGGAACGCGCCACGCAGCGGGCCGCGGAGCGCGCGTTCCGCGCGCAGCATGCGGACGCCCTGCTGGACGGGGACCCCACCCGGCGCGAGCCCGCGTTGCGCGGCAGTCTGAAGGCCGAGGCCGCCGAGGCGGCCGAGGCGCCGGCAGCCGCCATGCCGGACGCGCGCGCGGACTACATTATCGAGCTCGCGCTGGCGCGTCCGTCCAGCGCGAGCTCAGTGCTGGAGCTGTGGAGCCCGCTCGAGCATCGATTCGGCCGGCGCGCCATGCTCGCCGCTTCCGACGGCAGCGGCTGGCGCCGCCTGCGGGCCACGGACACCGGCTCCTGCATCGCGCTGCGGGCGGCGCTCCAGCTCGTGAGCCGGAGCGGCGTGGCGAGCGAGGCGGAAGTGCTCGAGTTCCGGTCGGCCGTGGAGACGGCGGGCGCGCGCCTCAAGGCGTCCATCAGCGCGCCGGAGATGCGCGAGGCCGTGGAAGCCGCGCACGCGCTTGACCGGCTGTGCGCGGAGTTCGACATCCAGGTCGCGCTCCACGCGGTAGGCGCGTTCGACGACGCCGCGCTGGCCGCGTACGGGAACGAGCCGTTCCATGTCGCGCGGCGCGAGGACGGGGTGACATTCACGCTCGACGTGCCGCGTACGCTAGAAGTCGGACGGACCTACGAGGCGATGGCGCGCGCCGCGCGCCAGCTCGCCTTGGCGCACGGCGGCCGGCTCGTCGACGACAACGGCCGCGCGCTGGATGACGCGGCCCTGATCGCGATCGGGCAGCAGATCGAGCCGGCGGCGAGGATGCTCGCCGAGCACGGCATGGAGCCCGGCGGCGAGCTGGCCCTGCGCGTCTTTTCATGACGTCCCGGGCGCAGGCTGCCGGGCGAGCGCGCGAGCTGCGCGCGCTCATCGAGCACCACAGCCGGCTGTACTACGTCGAGGACCAGCCCGAGATCACCGACGCGGAGTACGACGCGCTTTTCCGCGAGCTCGAGGCGCTCGAGGCGCAGTTCCCCGCGCTGCGCACGCCCGAGTCCCCGACCCAGCGCGTCGGCGGCGCGCCGCTCGCCCAGTTCGCCGAGGTGCGCCATCGCACGCCGATGCTTTCCATCAACAACGCGTTCGAAGAGGAAGACGTGGTCGCCTTCGACCGCCGGGCGCGCGAGGCGCTCGGCGTCGACGCCGTGGAGTACGCGGCAGACCCGAAGTTCGACGGCCTGGCGATCAGCCTGCTCTACCGCGACGGCGTGTTCGTGCAGGGCGCGACGCGCGGTGACGGGGCGGCCGGCGAAGATGTCACGCCCAACCTGCGCACGGTGCGCTCGATTCCTTTGAAGGTGAAGTCGCAGGGCGAGCTCGAGGTGCGCGGCGAGGTCCTGATGTACCGCAAGGACTTCGATGCGCTCAATGCGCGCCAGCGCAACGCCGGGGAAAAGGAGTACGTCAATCCGCGCAACGCGGCCGCGGGCGCCGTGCGCCAGCTCGACTCGCGCGTCACCGCCGCGCGTCCCCTCAGGTTCTTCGCCTACGCCATCGTATCGGCGGGCCCCTGGCGCACGCAGTCCGAGGCGCTTGACCATTTGCGCAAGCTCGGCTTCCCGGTTTGCCCGGACCGCAAGGTGGTCGAGGGCGTGGAAGGGCTGCTCTCTTATTACCGGCAGATCGGGGAGAAGAGGGCACGCCTGCCGTATGCAATCGACGGCGTCGTCTACAAGGTGAACCGCCTGGACTGGCAGGAGCGGCTGGGCTACGTTTCGCGCGCTCCGCGCTTCGCGCTCGCCCACAAGTATCCCGCCGAGGAGCAGACCACCGAGGTGCTCGGCATCGAGGTGCAGGTGGGCCGCACCGGCGCGCTCACGCCGGTCGCGAAGCTGAAGCCGGTATTCGTCGGCGGCGTCACGGTCTCGAACGCTACGCTCCATAACGAGGACGAGCTGCGTCGCAAGGACGTGCGCGTCGGCGACACCGTCGTGGTGCGCAGGGCGGGCGACGTGATCCCCGAGGTCGTCTCGGTGCGCCTCGAGAAGCGGCAGCCGCATGCCGCCGTCTTCCACATGCCGGAGAAGTGCCCCGTTTGCGGATCCGCCGTCGTGCGCAACGAAGACGAAGCCGTGGCCCGCTGCAGCGGGGGCCTCTTCTGTGCCGCGCAGCGCAAGCAGGCGCTGCTCCATTTCGCCAGCCGGCGGGCCATGGATATCGAGGGCCTCGGCGAGAGGCTCGTCGACCAGCTCGTGGAGCTCGGCCTGGTGCACACCCCGGCGGACCTCTATGGGCTTTCCGCCGCGCAGCTCGCCGGCCTGGAGCGCATGGGGGAGAAGTCGGCCGCCAACCTGGTCGCGGCGCTCGAGCGCTCGAAGCACACCACGCTGGAGCGCTTCGTCTACGCCCTGGGAATTCGCAACGTCGGCGAGACGACGGCACGCGATTTTGCGCGCCATTTCGGCGACCTGCCTGCGCTCCTCGGCGCGAGCGAGGAACGCCTCCTCCAGGTGCCGGACGTGGGCCCCGTCGTCGCGCGCTCGGTGCGTCAGTTCCTCGACGAGCCGCACAACCGGTCTGTCATCGAAGCGCTACAGGCCGCCGGCGTTTCCTGGCCGAAGAGCGAACCCGCGCCGGCGCGCCCCGCCGGCGCGAGCAAGACCTTCGTGCTCACTGGTACTCTTTCGGGGATGAGCCGCGACGAGGCGCGCGCGGCTATCGAGGCGAAGGGACACAAAGTGTCGGGCTCGGTGTCCAAGAAGACCGATTTCGTGGTGGCCGGCGAAGACGCCGGCGCCAAGCTCGACAAGGCGCGCGCCCTGGGCGTGCAGGTCCTCGGCGAGCGCGAATTCAAGGAACTCCTGGAGAGGCTGTAACGAATGCATCCCAAGCTGCGAAAAGCCGTCTTCCCGGTCGCCGGTCTCGGCAGCCGGTTCCTGCCCGTGACGAAAGCCAGCCCGAAGGAGATGCTGCCGATCGTCGACAAGCCACTCATCCAGTACGCGGTCGAGGAGGCGGCCGCGGCCGGGATCACCGAAATGGTCTTCGTCACCGGCCGCAACAAGCGCGCGATCGAGGACCACTTCGATAAGGCCTACGAGCTCGAGACCGAGCTCGAGCGCAAGGGCAAGGATGCGCTGCTCGACATGGTGCGCTCGGTGCTGCCCGAGGGCGTGCGCTGCATCTACATCCGCCAGGCCGAGCCGCTTGGCCTCGGCCACGCCGTGCTGTGCGCGCAGCCGGTGGTGGGTTATGAGCCGTTCGCGGTCGTGCTCGCCGACGACCTGATGGCGGGCGATCCGCCCCCCATGAAGCGCATGGCCGAGCTCTTCGAGCGCGAAGGCTCATCGCTGCTCGGCGTGGAGGAAGTCCCGCGCGACCAGACGCAAAGCTACGGCATCGTGACGATCGACAAGATGCAGGGCGACTGGGCGCGCATCCACAGCATCGTGGAGAAGCCCAGACCGGCGGAAGCGCCCTCCAACCTCGCCGTCATAGGCCGCTATGTCCTGACGCCGCGCATCTTCGATCTGCTGAGCGAAGTGGCGCCAGGCACCGGCGGCGAGATCCAGCTCACCGACGCGATCTCGGCGCTGCTCGCGCACGAGCGCGTGCTCGCCGTGCGGCTTCCGGGACGGCGCTTCGACTGCGGCTCGAAGCTGGGCTATCTGGAGGCCACCGTCGAGTACGGGCTGCGCCATCCGGAAGTCGGACCGGCCTTCGCGCGCTACCTGGAGAAGCGGCGCGGATGATCCGCGAGGTCCTGCGCATGGGCGACCCGCGGCTCTTCCAGGTCGCCGAGCCGGTGACGGCATTCGGGACGCCCGAGCTGGCGGCGCTGCTGGAGGACATGCGCGACACCATGGCGCATCTCAGCGGCGCCGGGCTCGCCGCGCCGCAGATCGGCGTGGGCCTGCGGGTGGTCATCTTCGGCGTAAAGGCGAACTCGCGTTATCCGGGCGCCGACGAAGTCCCCGATACCGTGCTCATCAACCCGCGGCTCGAGCCCCTGTCCGACGAGCTCGAGGAGGGCTGGGAAGGCTGTCTGTCCGTCCCCGGCATGCGTGGCTGGGTGCCGCGATATTCCCGGCTTCGGTATTCCGGCCGGGACGAGCGCGGCCAGTTCTTCGAGCGCGAGGCGGAAGGCTTCCACGCGCGGGTGGTGCAGCACGAATGCGACCACCTGGACGGCATCCTGTATCCGATGCGCATCCGCGACTTCACCCGCTTCGGCTTCAATGAGGCGCTGTTTCCAGGACAGGCGCTGGGGCCTGAAGACTGAGCTCCTTCATGAGATCGCGCTCGAGCTGAAGCACGCTCTTCGGCTGGCCGAGCGCCTCGCCTGAGACGAGGAAGACGTCCTCCGCGCGATCGCCCAGCGTATTGATCCGCGCCGTCTGCACGCTCAGCCGGTAATTCGACAGCAGCCGGGCGACGCCGTAGAGCAGGCCGGGGCGATCGCTCGCCACGAGGGACAGCACGTGGTACGTGCCGCGCTCGTCGGGGCGGATGTCCACCACCGGCGAAATCGGAAAGTGGCGCACGCGCCGCGACAACCGGCCGCTCCGCCCGGGCTGCAGCGGCGCCTCGGATTCGAGCTCCTCGGTGAGGCCGCTCTCGATCATGCTGAGCTGCTCCCGGTAGTGCTCGGACGAGTCCTGCCCGAGGACGAGGAAGGTGTCCAGGGCGTAGCCGTTGCGCGTGGTGTGCACCTTCGCCTCCGCGATGTTGAATCCGGCACGCTCGAAATACCCGCAGATGCGGGCGAACAGTCCCTCGCGGTCGCGCGTATAGATCATCACCTGCACGCCCTCGCCGAACGGCGCGAGGCGCGCCTTCACGACCGGCTTTGCGGTGTCAACGCGATAGTGCAGGGTGCGCGTCTGCCAGGCGATTTCCTGCGGGTCGTGGCGCAGGAAGTACGTGATGTCGAGCTGGGCCCAGAGCTTGTCCTTCACGCTGTCCGACAGCGCATACAGCCGAAGCAGGCGCATCGCCTCGGCCTGCTTTTCCGCGAGCGCGGCATCGCGGGCCAGCGGCTCGCCGGTGAGCGTGCGGCGCGTCGCCCGGTAGAGATCCTCGAGCAGCTTGCCCTTCCAGGCGTTCCACACCTTG
>DATAHF010000170.1:0-10477 GCA_036263315.1 Burkholderiales bacterium | reverse complement strand
GATTCGAGCTGCGGAATGCGGCCGTACTGCAGCTCGGAGACCTTGGTCCAGTCGCCCTTGCGCTTGGCCGCTTCCATTTCGACCTTGACCTTCTCGAGCTCTTCCATGATGTGCTGAGAGCCCTGCACCTGCGCCTTCTCGGCCTTCCACTCCTCCTCGAGGTCGGCGTACTCCTTCTCCAGCCGCTCGATCTCGGCCTCGATCAGCTGCAGGCGGGCTTGGGAGGCCTCGTCCTTTTCCTTGCGCACCGCCTCGCGCTCGATCCGCAGCTGGATCAGGCGGCGGTCGAGGCGATCCATCGCCTCGGGCTTGGAGTCGATTTCCATCTTGATGCGCGAGGCGGCCTCGTCGATCAAGTCGATGGCCTTGTCGGGGAGGAAGCGGTCGGTGATGTAGCGATGCGACAGCTCGGCCGCGGCGACGATGGCCGGGTCGGTGATCTCCACGCCGTGGTGGACTTCGTACCTCTCCTGCAGGCCGCGCAGGATGGCGATGGTCGCCTCCACGCTCGGCTCCTCGACCAGCACACGCTGGAAGCGGCGCTCGAGCGCGGCGTCCTTCTCGATGTTCTTGCGGTACTCGTCCAGCGTCGTGGCGCCGATGCAGTGCAGCTCGCCGCGCGCAAGCGCCGGCTTCAGCATGTTGCCCGCGTCGATGGCGCCCTCGGCCTTGCCGGCGCCCACCATGGTGTGCAGCTCGTCGATGAAGACGATGGTGTTGCCCTCGTCCTTCGCGAGGTCCTTCAGGACCGACTTCAGCCGTTCTTCGAATTCCCCGCGGTACTTGGCGCCCGCGAGGAGCGCCGCCATGTCGAGGTTGAGCAGGCGCTTGTTCTTGAGCGACTCGGGCACCTCGCCGTTGACGATGCGCTGCGCAAGGCCTTCCACGATCGCGGTCTTGCCCACGCCCGGCTCGCCGATGAGGACGGGGTTGTTCTTGGTGCGGCGCTGCAGGATCTGGATGCAGCGGCGGATCTCGTCGTCGCGGCCGATCACCGGATCGAGCTTCCCCTGCCGCGCCCTTTCGGTCAGATCCAGCGTGTACTTCGCGAGCGCCTGGCGCTGGCTCTCGTCGGCCTGGGAGGAAACGCTTTCGCCGCCGCGCACTTCCTCGATCGCCTTCTCGAGCGCTTTGCGCGTGATCCCGGCGTCTTTCAGCATCCGCCCGACGTCGCCCTTGTCCGAGGCGCAGGCGAGCAGGAAAAGCTCGGAAGCGATGTACTGGTCGCCGCGCTTCTGCGCTTCCTTGTCGGCGACGTTGAGGAGCTGGGTCAGCTCGCGCGAAAGATGCACCTCTCCGGGCGTGCCCTCGACCTTGGGGAGCCGCCCGACGGAAGCGCCCAGCTCCTTCTTCAGCGCGCCCGGGTTCCCGCCCGCCTTGCTGATGAGGCCCGCGACGCCGCCGTCCTCCTGGTTGAGGAGCGCGAGCAGCAGGTGCTGGGGCTCGATGTACTGGTGGTCGTGGCCCAGCGCGGCGCTTTGCGCCTCGGCGAGGGCCTCCTGGAACCGCGTGGTCAGCTTGTCAAAGCGCATGGCGTTGATCCGTATGGGTTTGGCTCATACCCGTATGCTGCAAATGGGGGCTCGGCGGCGGCATTCAAGCGCGTTTTTTGCTTTAATCGGCGAGGATGGACCGTCGCACCAGCATCAACCTCGCCTACCTCGTTTTTGCAGTGGTCGCCATGGCGCTCCTCCAGCAGTGGTGGCAGCGGGCGCAGACGGTCGAAGTGCTCCCCTACAGCGAGTTCGAGAAGCTGCTCTCCGAGAACAAGATCGACGAAGTCATCGTCTCGGACCAGCGCATCACCGGGAAGCTGAAGTCGCCCCAGGGGAGCAAGACGGTCGCGGTCGCCAACCTCGTGCAACCCGAGCTCGCCGATCGGCTGTCGAAGTTCGGCGTCAAGTACACGCGCGTCTACGAGAGCACGCTCGGGCGGGATCTCCTTTCCTGGATCGTGCCGGCGCTGGTCTTCTTCGGCGTGTGGTTCCTGCTCATCCGGCGCATGGCGGAGCAGCAAGGCCTGGGCGGCGGGTTCATGAGCATCGGCAAGAGCCGCGCGAAGATCTACGTGGAGAACAAGACCGGCGTCACCTTCGCGGATGTCGCGGGCGTGGAGGAGGCCAAGGCCGAGCTGCAGGAGGTCGTCGAGTTCCTGAAGGACCCGAAGAAGTACGGCCGCCTCGGCGCGCGCGTGCCGAAGGGCGTGCTGCTCGTGGGCCCGCCCGGCACCGGCAAGACGCTGCTCGCGCGCGCCGTCGCCGGCGAAGCGCAGGTCGCGTTCTTCTCCATCTCCGGGTCGGAGTTCGTCGAGATGTTCGTGGGCGTGGGCGCGGCGCGCGTGCGCGACCTCTTCCAGCAGGCGCGGCAGAAGGCGCCGGCGATCATCTTCATCGACGAGCTCGACGCGCTCGGGCGCGCGCGCGGCGCCTACGGCGTGGGCGGTCACGACGAGAAGGAGCAGACGCTGAACCAGCTCCTCGTGGAGCTCGACGGCTTCGACCCTTCCACCGGGCTGGTGCTCCTCGCGGCCACGAACCGTCCCGAGATCCTCGATCCGGCGCTGCTGCGCGCCGGGCGCTTCGACCGCCAGGTGCTCGTCGACCGGCCGGACAAGGCCGGCCGCATCCAGATCCTGGAAGTGCACTCGAAGAAAATCCGGCTGGCGCCGGGGGTGTCCCTGGAGCAGGTCGCGGCGCTTACGCCCGGGTTCTCCGGCGCGGACCTCGCCAACCTGGTGAACGAGGCGGCCCTGCTCGCCACCCGGCGCGGCGCCGAGTCGGTGACGCTCGCCGACTTCACCCAGGCGGTGGAGCGCATCGTGGCCGGCCTCGAGAAGCGCAACCGCCTGCTCAACCCGAACGAGCGGCGCATCGTCGCGCACCACGAGATGGGCCATGCGCTGGTCGCCATGGCGCTCCCGGGCACCGACCCGGTGCACAAGATCTCCATCATCCCGCGCGGCGTAGGTGCGCTCGGCTACACCATCCAGCGGCCCACGGAAGATCGCTTCCTCATGACGCGCGAGGAGCTCGAGAACAAGATGGCGGTGCTGCTCGGAGGGCGCGCGGCGGAAGAGATCATCTTCGGCCACCTCTCCACCGGCGCGGCCGACGACCTCGCCAAGGTCACGGACATCGCGCGCAGCATGGTCATGCGTTACGGGATGGTGAAGTCCCTGGGCAACGTCGCCTACGAGGAAGACCGGAGTCCTTTTCCAAACCAGAATTTTTTCCAGAAGAGCCGCGAGTACAGCGAGGAGACGGCGCGGGAAATCGACGTCGCGGTGCGCGACATCGTCAAGGGCGCCTACGAAAAAGTGATCGCGATCCTTACCCGCCAGCGCGCCGTGCTCGAGCGCGGCGCCATGCGGCTGCTCGAGAAGGAGACGCTCGCGGAGGACGAGCTCGATGAGTTCAAGCGGGCCGTGAACCCGGCCTGAGAGTAGCGCGCGTCGCGCCCGCCTAGAGCATTTCGTAGGCCACGTAGCCGAGCGCAGCGGCCGCGAGCGAGCCGAAGACATGCAGCGCGGAGTGCAGCAGCGCCCAGGCATAGCGCGAGGCCTGCAGCAGCTCCAGGGACTCGGCGGAAAAGCTCGAGAACGTGGTCAGGCCGCCGAGGAACCCCGTGATCACGAAGAGGCGCACGTTGGGGTTGATTCCCGGCACGGCCGTCAGCCACGCGACCGCGAAGCCGATCATGAGCCCGCCGCCGATATTGGCCGTCAGCGTGCCGAGCGGCAGGTGCGGCACCACAGCGTTCAGCTCTCCGACGAGGAACCAGCGCAGCCACGCGCCGAGTGCCGCGCCGATCCCCACAAAGACGAAGCCCCAGAAGCTCATTTCCAGCGCTCGGCCGCGGCGTCGTCGGAAGCGCGCGCCTCGACCCAGCGGGTGCCCTGCGCGGTCTGCTCCTTCTTCCAGAACGGCGCCTGCGTCTTCAGGTAGTCCATGATGAACTCGCAGGCCGCGAACGCGGCGGCACGGTGCGCGCTTGCCACCGCCACGAGCACGATCTGGTCGCCCGGCTGCAGCTCGCCGTAGCGGTGGATCACGGTGCAGTCCATGACCTGCCATCGCGAGCGCGCTTCTTCGACGATCCGGGAGATCGAGCGCTCCGTCATGCCCGGATAGTGCTCGAGCGCCATCGGCACCTCGCGCACCACGCCGACGAAGCTGGCGATGGCGCCGATTTTCGGGTCCTTGAAGCGCCGGATTTCCGCGGAGAGGTCGAAATCCTCGCGCTGCACCGAGACTTTCATTCAGCCGCCGGTGACCGGAGGAAAGAACGCCACCTCGTCGCCCGCATTGAGGGCGGCGGCCGGCTTCGCCATGTCCTGGTTCACCGCCGCGGTGACGCGCTTCGATTCGCCGAGCGCCTCGGCCCAGGCGCCGCCGCGCGAGCGCAAGTGCGCGCGCAGCGCTGCCACGGTCGCGACGCCCGCGGGCAGCTCCAGGTCCTCGCTGTCGCGCCCGACGGCCTCCTTGATGCTCGCGAAGAAGCGCACTTTCACCTTCACCGATAGAGCTCCGAGAACGGCAAAAATCTGACGGTGTCGCCCTTGCGGATCGGCCGGCGCGGCGGGTTGTCCACCAGGCCGTCGGCCCACGAGGTCGAGGTGAGGACCGCCGAATCCTGCGACGGATAGAGGTCCAATCCGCCTTGCGCGTTCCATTTTACGCGGAGGAACTCGCGCCGGGCGTCGGCCTCCGGCCAGTCGAAATCCGCGCGCGCCTGCAACGCGGTGGGATCGGTTTTGCCGATCCCCTGCGTCTTGAGTAGGAACGGCCGCACGAAGATGAGGAACGTGACGAAGCTCGATACCGGGTTGCCGGGCAAGCCGATGAAGAAGGCCTTGCCCACTCGCCCGAAGGCGAGCGGCCGCCCCGGCTTCATGGCGATGCGCCACATGAGAAGCGAGCCTTCCGCCTCGACAGCGGGCTTCACGTAGTCGGCCTCGCCCACCGACACGCCCCCGGACGTGACGATCACGTCGCACTCCGCGGCCGCGCGCCGCAGCACCTCGCGCGTAGCCTGCAGGCTGTCGGGCACGATCCCGTAGTCTTCGATCGTGCAGCCGAAGGCCTGCGCAAGGCCGCGCAGCGTGAAGCGGTTGGAGTTGTAGATGCGCCCCGGAGCGAGCGGCTCGCCCGGCATGACGAGCTCGTCTCCGGTGAAGAACAGGCCCAGGCGCACGGCGCGGTAGACCGGCAGCGACTTGATGCCCACCGAAGCCGCGAGGCCGGTGTCCTGCGGCAGCAGGCGCTTTCCTGCGGAGAGGATTTCCGCCCCCTTGCGGATGTCGCTGCCCACGCGCCGGATCCACTCGCCCGGCTTCGGCACCCGGTTCACCACCACCTCGCCACCCTCGACGCTCGTGTGCTCCTGCATCACGATCGCATCGGCGCCCGGCGGTATCGGCGCGCCGGTGAAGATGCGCGCCGCCGTCCCGGGCTGCAGCGGCACGCCGACCGCGCCCGCCATGATCTTCTGCGACACCGGAAGACGATTCTTTTCCTGCAGGTCGGAAAGCCGGATCGCGTAGCCGTCCATGGCGCTGTTGTCCAGCGGCGGGACATCCATGGTGGAGCGCTGCGCTCGCGCAAGGACCCGGCCGGCGGCCTCGAGCGTAGGCACCTCTTCGGCCTCGCCCACGGCCCGGGCCTCGCCGAGCAGCTGCGCCAGCGCCTCGTCGACCGAGAGCAGGCCCTTGTTCACTTGTATTCCACGATGAAGGACGCGATCGCCGCGTCGTCGTTGAGATCGAAAACCGGAAGCCGGGTTTCCACCTTGGCGTCCGTGGCGAGCGCGACGATGTGCGGGTCGTTGGGATGCAGGAGTCCCTCGCCGGTGGCGGCGCGCCAGACCTCGAGCTTCGGGATGGGCGCGAACTTGAACCCCTCCACCAGAAGCAGATCGCAGGGCGACAGGCGCTTCACCTGCTCGTCGAAGGACGGCTCGTGCGCGCCGCGCAGCTCGTGCATGAGGACCCAGCGCCGCGACGAGGTGACCAGCACCTCCGTCGCGCCGGCGTGGCGATGCCGGTACGAGTCCTTGCCCGGCTGGTCCACGTCGAACGTGTGATGCGCGTGCTTGATGAGCGACACGCGCAGCCCGCGCTGCACGAAGCGCGGGATCAGCTTCTCGATGAGCGTGGTCTTGCCGCTGCCCGACCATCCCGCGAAACCGAAGGTCTTCATGTCAGACGAAAGCCATCTTGGCGCCGGCCGCCGCAAGCACTATGCCGAGCATGCGCCGGATCACCGGGTTCGCGAACCGCCGGCTGCCGTATTCCGCGCCCAGCCAGCCTCCCATCATCACGACCGCCGCCAGCGGCCACACATAGGCGGGGAGCGCCGCGGAGCGCGAGGTAAATATCGCGCTGATGCCCGCGATCGAATTCACGAGGATGAACGCGGAGGCGACGGCCGAAGTCGGCTTCGTGCCGGCCCAGCCGAGGAGCAGCAGGATGGGGCTGAGGAAAATGCCGCCGCCGACGCCGGTCAGACCGGAGAGCAGTCCCAGCACCGCGCCGATCGACAAGGCCCACGGCAGCGGCGGCTCGCGTACCGGCCGCAGTTCCGCGCCGAGCCGCGCGCTCAGCCACAGCTGCCATCCCGCGTACACGAGCACGGCGCCGACGAGGATCTTGTAAAGATGGCCGGGAAGCTGGATCGCCCCGCCGACGTAAGCGAGCGGGATGGAGACGACGGCGAAGGGCCAGAACAGCCGCCAGTGGAAATGGCCGGCGCGCCAGAACTTGTAGGTGCCAATCGCGGAGACGAGGATGTTGAGGACGAGCGCGATGGGGCGCATTTCCGCGGGCGCGACGCCGGCGAGCGCGAGCGCAGCGAGGTAGGCCGAGGCGCCGCCGTGGCCGACCGAGGCATACATGAACGCCGCGACCAGCATGCCGCAGGCAAGCAGGCCGAGGGCGATGGGGTCCATGCAGCGTTATATATCACGGAATATAACGCTCGAACCGCTTCAGATCGCCGGCGATCGCGGCGGACGCCTTCTCCTCCATGGCCCGGTACAGGCGCAGCAGGCGCAGCCCATGGGCGCTGACGCGCGCTCCGCCGCCGCGCCTGCCGCCGGTTGCGGTGAGGATCACGGGCTCCCGGTAGGTCGCGTTCAGCGCTTCGACGAGCTGCCAGGCGCGCCGGTAGGACATGCCCATCGCCCGCGCGGCCGCGGAGATGGAGCCGGTAGCGGCGATGCGCTCGATCAGCTCGGCCTTGCCCGGCCCCATGGCCGGCGCGCCGCGGCCGACGACCCGCAACGTGAGCCCGCGGTAGCGGCCCCTAGCTTTTCGCATTCGGGAAGAAAAGCTGCTCGCCGTTGATCTTGTAGCCGGCGATCGCCCGCTGCCCTTCCGGCGAGATGATCCAGTCGACGAACTGCTGGCCCCATTCCTTCTTCACGTCGGGATGCTTCTCCGGGTTCACCAGCATGATGCCGTACTGGTTGAAAAGGCGCTTGTCGCCTTCGACCACGATGACGAGATCGGCCCGGTTTTTGAACGAAAGCCACGTGCCGCGATCGGACAGGATGTAGGCGTTCATGGCGGCGGCGCTGTTCAGCGCCGGGCCCATGCCCTGGCCCGTGTCGCGGTACCAGGGACCTTTGTCCTTGGCGATGTCGATGCCCGCGTCCTTCCAAAGCTGGAGTTCGGCGAAATGCGTTCCGCTGCGATCGCCCCGCGAGACGAACGGTGCCTGCGCGGCCTTGATCTTCTGGAACGCGGCGACGATGTCCTTCGTGCCCGCGACCTTCGCCGGATCCGATCGCGGACCGATCAGCACGAAGTCGTTGTACATCACATCGTAGCGCCTAACGCCTTGGCCTTCGGCGAGGAATTTCTCCTCGAGCGGCTTTGCGTGCACGAACACCACGTCTGCGTCGCCGCGCCGGCCGATGTCGAGCGCCTGCCCGGTCCCGACCGCGACCACCCTCACCTGGATGCCGGTCTTCTTCTCGAAAAGCGGCAACAGGTACTTGAAGAGGCCCGACTGCTCGGTGGAGGTCGTCGACGACACGGTGATGAAGCGCTCTTGCGCATGCGCTGGGACGCAGGACAGCAGCAGGGCGGAAAGAAGTATTCGCATCAAAGCCACGGAAGTTCTCCTTTGATGAATGCCGCCGCTTCGGGCGACCTGGGTTGGGTGAAGAACGCATCGACCGGGGCGCGCTCGACGAGCCGGCCCTGGTGGATGAAGAGCACCTCGTCGCCCAGGCGGCGCGCCTGGCCGAGGTTGTGGGTCGACATGACGATCTTCGTTCCGGCCGCGTCGAACGCCTTGATCACGGTCTCGATCTCGCGCGTCGCGGCGGGATCGAGGTTCGCCGTCGGCTCGTCGAGGAAGAGCACTTCGGGATGCAGGGCCCAGGCCCGCGCCAGGGCGAGGCGCTGCTGCTCGCCGCCCGACAGCGTGCGCGCCGGCTGGCCGGCGACGTGCCCGAGTCCCACTTCGGCGAGCGCCTCGGCCGCGCGCCCGCCGTCGTCGGCACCGCCGACGACGCGCAACGCATAGCGGACGTTGTCGAGCGCGGAGCGGCGCAGCAGCACCGGACGCTGGAACACCATGGCCTGAAGGCGGCGTACGCGCGTCGCATCCGGATCGCTCCAGTGGACACGGCCGCCGCTCGGCGCGATGAGCCCGTGCATGAGCCGCATGAGCAGGCTCTTGCCGGCGCCGTTCGCGCCTAGAAGGATGGTGCTCGGGCCGGCGTGCAGCTCGAGGGAAAGCGGCTGGATCAGCGTGCGCCCGGCAATCGCGTAGCTCACCTCGTCGAGCTTCAGGGGAAGGATCATGCGCGCCTAGCCGTAGCGGCGCTGCGCCGCATCCCGCACGAGGTGCGCGGCCGCGTTGAGCAGGAGGACGATGGCGATGAGGACCAGGCCGAGGCCGAGGGCGAGGCCGAGGTCGCCTTTGGAAGTCTCGAGCGCGATGGCGGTCGTCATGACGCGCGTCACGCCGTCGATGTTGCCGCCCACGATGATCACGGCGCCCACCTCCGCGCACGCCCGTCCGAGGCCCGCCAGCACCACGGTGAGGAGCGAAAACCGGATATCACGCAGCACGGTGAGCGATCCGCGCAGCCGTCCCACGCCGAGCGAGCGGAGCTGCTCCTCGTATTCCTGCCAGGCGTCCTCCACAGACTGGCGCACCAGCGCCGCGATGATCGGCAGGATGAGCACGGTCTGCGCCGCGACCATGGCGCCCGGCGTGAACAGCAAGCCGAGCTCGCCCAGCGGCCCTGCGCGGGAGAGGAGGAGGTAGACCGCCAGGCCGACCACGACGGGCGGCAGGCCCATGAGGGCGTTCAGCACCACGATGATGGCGTTGCGGCCGGGGAAGCGCGCCACCGCGAGGGCGGCGCCCAGCGGCAGGCCGAGCAGGCTCGCGATGCCGACCGCGCTCAGGCTGACGCGCAGGCTAAGCGCCACGATCTGCCACAGCTCGTATGAAAACATTTGCATACGTATCTTCCTGGCCGTACTCTAGCGTCAGGAACAGGGGCAACAAATAGGCATTCCATTGCATACCGCAGTCGATATTGCCTTCGACCCGGCGTGGCTGTCCGGGCGCGGGCTGCCCCGCGAGCGGGGACGCGCGCTGCTCCGGCTGCTGAACGAGCTCGGCCGCTGCGCCTCGCTGCGCGAGGCGGCTGCCGCCGCTTCGCTTTCGTACCGCTCGGCCTGGGGACTTCTCGGCGACGGCGCCCGCGCCTTCGGCGCGCCGCTGGTGGAGATGCAGCGCGGCCGGCCGGCGCGCCTCAGCCCCCTCGGCCGGCGCATCCTCGAGGCCGATGCCCGCGTGCGCGCCTCGCTCGACGAGCCGTTCCGGCGCCTGCGCTCCGAAATCACCGGGCTGCTCAGCGCCGCCCGCGGCAGCGCGCAGGAGCGGCTGCGGATCCAGGGCAGTCACGACCTGGCGCTGGAAGCCTTGCGCGGCATCTGCATGCCGGAGCTCGAGCTCGAGATCGCCTTTCGCGGCGCCGAGGATTCGCTTGCGGCCCTGGCGCGCGGCGAATGCGACCTCGCGGGATTCCACGTTGCCGACGCGTTGCCGCGCGCCGCCGCGGCCGCCGCGGCGCTCGGACGCTGGCTCGACCCGCGCAAGCACACGCTGGTGCACTTCATCGCGCGCCAGCAGGGACTCATCGCGCGCCCCGGCGCGCGCATCCGCAACGTGCATGACCTCGCCCGTCCCGGCGTGCGCTTTATCCATCGCCAAAGCAGCGAGGCGCCACGCGGCGAGGAGCCGTCGGTCGCGGCCGAGGTCGCCGGCGGACGGGCGGACGCCGCGTTCGGCTTGCACGCGGACGCAAAGCGCTTCAGGCTCGCATTCGTGCCGCTGTCCGTCGAGCGCTACTTCTTTGCCTGCGCCAAGTCTGCGCTACGCGCCGGCGCCGTCCAGGGGCTGCTTGCCAAGCTGAAGAGCGATCGCTTCGCCGCCGCGGTCCGGCGGCTGCC
>DATAHF010000169.1:0-6724 GCA_036263315.1 Burkholderiales bacterium | reverse complement strand
ATCGGGCAGACGGTGCCCGGCGCGAAGTTCGTGTCGATCCCGCAGGCCTCGCACATCGCCAACGTGGAGCAGCCCGAGGCGTTCAATCGCTCGCTGCGGGAGTTCCTTTCATCCCTGCCCAGCGGGCGAGCTTAGAGGAGTGCACGCCGAAGAGATCGAGGACCCGCCCGACGGTGTGGTTCACGAGGTCGTCGAGGCTCTTCGGCTGCGAGTAGAACGCCGGCACCGGGGGAAACACGATCGCCCCCATCTCGGTCACCGCGGTCATGTTGCGCAGGTGGGCGAGGTTGAGCGGCGTCTCGCGCACGAGCAGCACGAGGCGCCTACGCTCCTTCAGCACTACGTCGGCAGCGCGCGACACGAGGTCGTCGGCGTGCGCGTGCGCCACGGCCGCGAGCGTCTTCATCGAGCAGGGCGCGATCACCATGCCCTCGGTGAGGAACGAGCCGCTCGCAATCGCGGCGGCGATGTCCTTCGGATGGTAGGCGACGGCGGCAAGGCGCTCGAGCTCCTTCCTTTTCAGCTTGAGCTCGTGCCAGGCGTTCAGCACGCCCGCGTCGGAGAGCACGAGATGGCTCTCCCAGCCGTCGAGCTTCGCGACCGCCTCCAGCAGGCGCACGCCATAGATCGCGCCGGTGGCTCCGGTGATGCCGACGATGAGGCGCTTCGCCATGCGCGCTAGCGTAGCGGAAATGCGCCTGCTATGGGCCGTTTTCTGCCCGTTCGCGGTGGGCTATTTCCTGTCGTTCTTCTTCCGCAACGTGAACGCGCTCATCTCGAAGGACCTGGCGCGCGACTTCGCGCTCGCGCCTTCCGACCTCGGCTTCCTGACGGCGACTTACCTGCTCACCTTCGCCGCGTTCCAGCTGCCGCTCGGGGTGCTGCTCGACCGCTACGGTCCGCGGCGCGTGGTCGCGACGCTGCTTTGCGTGGCCGCGGCGGGCGCGCTGGTGTTCGCGCGCGCGCAGGACTTCGCCGGGCTCTCCGTCGGGCGCGCGCTGATCGGCCTCGGCGTATCGGCGGGATTGATGGGCGCGCTCAAGGCCTTCACGCTGTGGTTTCCGCCGTCGCGGCTCGCGACGCTGAACGGCCTCTTCCTCGCGGTGGGCGGGCTCGGCGCGCTCTCGGCCACGTCGCCGGCCGAGGCGCTCATCGAGCCGTTCGGCTGGCGCGCGCTATTCACCGGGCTTTCCGCGCTCACGCTGGGCACCGCGGCGCTCGTGTTCTTCTCGGTCCCGGAAAAGCCGCTGCCGGGCGCCGGCGAGCCGCTGCGCGTGCAGGTCGCGGTGTACGCGCGCATCTTTTCTTCGGCCGGCTTCTGGCGCATCGTGCTGCCGCTCGTCACCTGCCTTTCGAGCTACCAGGCGCTGCAGAGCCTGTGGCTCGGCCCCTGGCTCTACGATGTCGCGGGCGCCTCGCGGCACGCCGTCGGGCAATACCTCCTCGTCGGAGCGCTCGCCTACACCGCCGGATCGGCGCTGTTTGGAATCGCGGCCGATCGCCTCGCGCGCCACGGCGTGCCGCGCATGACGCTTTTCAAGATCGGGTTCGTCGCCGCGCTGGCGATGCTCGGCCTGCTGACGGCGCAGGTGACCGCCGCGCTGGGCACGATCCTGTTCGTGTATGGATTCACGGCGATCTCGATGGCGCTCGCGTATCCGCAGCTCACCGGTCTTTTCCCGCACGCGATGAGCGCGCGCGTGATGACGGCGTGCAATACGGTCAATTTTTTCTGCGCCTTCGTGTTCCAGTGGGGCATCGGCGCGGTGCTGAGGCTTTATCCCGTCGCGGGCGGCAACTATGCGCCCGCCGGCTATACGGCGGCGTTCCTGGTGCTCGCCGGCTTGCAGCTCGCCACGCTGGCGTGGCTGCTATCGACGCGCGAGAAGCGCTAGCTGCTTGCGACGTTGAAGCGGTGCAGCAGCCAATAGAACGCTGCGCTGCCCAGGATCATGGTGAGCACGAGCGCCGGGCGGCCGTAGCGGCGGAAGCTGCCGTTGGGACGGAAATACAGGTTGCGCAGCACGTCGTGGCGCCCGCCCATCCACAGCCAGTCCGGGCCGGCCTTGTTGGCGACCAGCGGATTGAAAATGCCGAGAAGAAAGGAGAAGAAGGTCCCCACCATCATTCCTGCAATCACGCTGCTGCCTCCCTGATTTCTGATTACGCGCTGCGCTGATTCTGGTTTACTGCTTCCTGCTTTGCTGACGCACTTGTAGCGGATCATTATAGTGACGTATCGCGATTTCGTCGCTGTCTCGAATGCCCGACACCAACAGAGGTCACCCATGCTAGAAACGACAATCGCCGGCAGCCTTCCCAAGCCGGCCTGGCTCGCCGAAACCAACAAGCTGTGGCCCGCGTGGCGCGCCGAGGGCGCCGAGCTCGAGCGCGCGAAGCGCGATGCGACGCTCCTCTGGCTCAAGGAGCAGGAAGACGCCGGCATCGACGTCGTCACCGACGGCGAGCAGTCGCGCCAGCATTTCGTGCACGGCTTCCTCGAGTTCGTCGAGGGCATCGACTTCGAGCACAAGGTCAAGATGGGCATCCGCAACAACCGCTACGACGCCATGGTGCCGGTCGTGGTGGGCCCGCTGCGGCTCAAGGGGCGCGTGCATCAAGCCGAGGCCCGCGTCCTCGTCGCGCATTCGAAGAACAAGACCAAGATCACCCTGCCCGGCCCGATGACCATCGTCGACACCATCGCCGACCGCCACTATGGCGACAAGGCGAAGCTCGCCATGGCGTTCGCCGAGCTCCTCAACCAGGAAGCGCGCGCGCTGGAGAAGGACGGCATCGACGTGATCCAGCTCGACGAGCCTGCCTTCAACGTCTACATGGAGGACGTCAAGCGCTGGGGCATCGCCGCGCTCGAGCGCGCCATCAAGGGCCTGCGCTGCACGACGGTGGTCCACATCTGCTACGGCTACGGCATCAAGGCCAACCTCGACTGGAAGCAGACGCTCGGCGGCGAATGGCGCCAGTACGAGGAGATCTTTCCCGCGCTCGCGCGCTCCAAGGTGAAGCAAATTTCGCTGGAATGCATCCACTCGAAGGTTCCGGTGGAGCTCCTCGCCCTGCTGAAGGGCAAGGACGTGCTGGTCGGCGTGATCGACGTCGCCTCCGACGCGGTGGAGACGCCGCAGGAAGTGCAGAAGACGATCCTGCGCGCATTGAAGTACGTGCCGGCGAAGCACCTCTTCCCGTGCACCAACTGCGGGATGGCGCCGATGGACCGGGAGATCGCGCTCGCGAAGCTCAAGGCGCTTGCGGCGGGAACTGCGCTCGCGAGAAAGAAGCTCGCCGGCCGGAGAAAGAAATAGATTCGGCTCCCGCGCTCGCCACCCGCGGCATGGTGGCTTGCCCGCACGCGCTCGCTTCGGCGGCGGGCGTCGACGTGCTGCGCGCGGGCGGCTCGGCGGTCGATGCCGCCATCGCGGCGGCCGCGACGCTCGGCGTCGTGTATCCGCACATGTGCGGGCTGGGCGGCGATGCGTTCTGGCTCATCTATGACGCGAGCCGCGGCGCGGTCGACTACCTGGAGGGCGGCGGCTGCGCGGCCGCGTCGGGCCGGATCGAGTCCTTCCAGCAAAGGAATCTGAAGGAAATCCCGTTTCGGGGCATCCTGCCGGCGACCCTCACGACGCCGGGTGCGGTGGCGAGCTTTTGCGAGGCGCACGCACGCTATGGACGAGTGCCTCTTCAACGAAGCCTGCAAAGCGCGATCCATTACGCGCGCGAAGGCTTTCCGGTGAGCGCGCGGCTTTCGCGCTGGATCGAGCAGACGGCGCCGGAGCTCGCCGTCGATCCAGGCGCACGCGCGATCTTTCTGCCGGAGGGCCGCGCGCCGAAGCCCGGGTCGCGCTTCGCCAACCCTGCGCTCGCGCGTACGCTGCAGGCCGTCGCGGAACGCGGCCGCGCCGGGTTCTACGAAGGCGAAGTGGCGGCGAGCCTGGCGAGCCTCGCGAAGGGCCGGGGCGGATTCTTCACCGAGCGCGATTTCGCGGCCCAGGCGTCGCGCTGGGGCGAGCCGATCAGCGCAACCTACCGGGGCGTGAAGATCTACGAGACGCCGCCGCCCACCCAGGGCTTCACCGTGCTCGAGATGCTGAACCTGCTCGAGCCGCTCGAGCTTTCGGCGAGGCCGTTCCTCGGCCCGGATCACGTGCATTCACTCGTGCAGGCAAAGCAGATCGCCTATCACGATCGCGACCGCTTCCTCGCCGATCCGCGCTTCGCCGAAGTTCCGCTCGCGCGGCTGCTGTCCAAGGATTACGCGCGGGAGCGAGGCAAGATCATCGACCCGGCGCGCGCGCTGGCTTGGGACAAGGTGCCTTCCTACGGCAGCCTCGCGGGCGATACCGTGTACGTGGCCGCGGTCGACGCGCAGGGCAATGCGGCATCGCTCATCTTCAGCCTGTACGGCGTCTTCGGCTCGTGCGTCGCCGACGAAGGCACGGGCGTCGTGCTTCAGAACCGCAGCGCGTACTTCTCGCTCGATCCCGCGCATCCCAACCGCCTGGAGCCCGGCAAGGTGCCCCTGCATACGCTGATTGCGTCCCTCGCCTTCAAGGCCGATCCGCAAAACCCGGCCAAGGAGCGCCTGTGGGCGGCCCTCGGCTGCATGGGCGCCGACGGCCAGCCGCAGATCCACCTGCAGACCTACGTGGCCATGATCGATTTCGGCCTCGACATCCAGCAGGCGCTCGACAGCCCGCGCTGGCTTTCCGGCCGCTTCGCGCTCGGCGAGGCGCGCGACACGCTGCACATCGAGGCGCGCTATCCGCGCGCCACCATCGACGAGCTCGAGCGGCGCGGCCACCTGCTCGACCGCTGGGGCGACTGGAACGAGCTCGCGGGCCACGCGCACGGCATTACCGTAGACCCCGCCAGCGGCGTACGCAGCGGCGGCTTCGACCGGCGCAGCGACGGCGCCGCCATCGGCTACTGAGGCCTTCGATGCTCTCGCTCGAGCTGCTTGCCGAGAAAAAGATCGCCGAAGCGATCGAGCGCGGCGAGCTCGACCATCTTCCGGGCGCCGGAAAGCCGCTCGAGCTCGACGACGATGCGCTCGTCCCCGAAGACCTGCGCATGGCGCATCGCATCCTCAAGAACGCCGGCTTCGTCCCGCAGGAAGCCGCGGAGCGCGCCAAGGCCGCGCGCAAGCTCGAGCTCCTGCAGCTGAAGCTCGAGCCGCGCTATTACGGCAAGGTGATCAGGAAACTCGCGCGATGAGCGCGCGCTAGCGCGCCGCCTGCTTCGTCTCGTATTCCGAGACCGACTTCTTGAGCAGGGCGTACTCGTCGCACGGGAAGAAGCACAGCTTGTCGAGCGTGGCGAGCTCTTCCTTCGCCTTGGGCAGGTTGCCCACCATCAGGTAGGCCTCGCCGAGATACTCGTGCGCGCCGCGGTGCTTCGGGTCGATGGCGAGCGCCTGGTTGTAGTGCTGGAACACGGCGCTCATGTCCGGGTTCGGCCCCTTGCGCAGCGCGTAGGCGTAGAGGTTGTGGTAGTCGGCGTTGCGCGGGTCGCGCGCCAGCGCATCGCGCAGGAGCGATTGCGCGCCGGCCCAGTCCTGCGCGGCGGTGGCGGCCGTGACTTTTTCGAGCACCGGGTCCTTGGGCGCCGACGGTGCGGGCTCGCTTCCGGCGGCAAACACGGCCGGCGCGCTCAGGCTTAACATGGCGATGCAGACGATGCGTTTGAAACGATTCATGCGATCCCCTTTCAACGGGTTCAGGTTACTCCTCTGTGCGGCGCTAACACTCGCCGCAACCGCCGCATTCCCCGAGCTGCCGAAAAGCCGCGCCGCGGCGCTCGCCGACCTGGCGAGCCCGGATGCCGCCACCCGCGCCGAGGCGATCGTGTGGATCGCCAATCGCGGCAGCATGGCCGACGAGCCGCTCCTGCAGGAGCGCCTGCGCGACGAAAGCGCCTTCGTGCGCGGCTTCGCCGAGCAGGGATTGTGGCTCCTTTGGGGGCGCTCGGGCGACGCGGCCATCGACGAGCTCATGGCGCGCGGCGTCGAGGACATGCAGGCAGGGCGGCTCGAGAGCGCCATTACGCTATTTTCCAGGATCATCGAGAAAAAACCTGACTTCGCCGAAGGCTGGAACAAGCGCGCTACGGCGTACTACCTCGCCGGAAAATACCGCGCCTCGATCGCCGATTGCGACGAGGTGCTGAAGCGCAACCCCAGGCACTTCGGCGCGCTCTCCGGCCTCGGGCAGATCCATATCCGCCTCGAGGAGTACGAGACCGCGCTCAAGTGGCTGCGCCGGGCGCTGGAAGTGAACCCGAACATGATCGGCGTGGAGATGGACATCCAGCGCGCCGAGGAGCGCCTCGCGGAACGCCGCCGGCGCTCCATCTAAGAAATCGGGGCAGGCACCCATCGCGGGACCAGGACAGCCGCCGCAGCTTCACTAGCTGCGCGCTAGGCGTCGAGCAACCGCGGTCATAGCGACTGCCATCGCGGCAGCTGCGCGAGTAGGCGGGGTGTTCCTGCGCGTGACCATGCCGTGTGCTACGGAAGGAAGCCGGTCCTTCACGGGTATCTCAACAAGAACATCTCGCAAGAGGGCCGCGGAAAGTAATCGCCGTGGCATGAGGGCGACCATGTCCGACGCCGCGAGCAATGCAACAACGCCTGGCACAGACTCGCAATCGACTGCCGGCGGAGGTGGTCGCACGCCGGCGGCCGCAAAGGGGGACGCGAGCACTT
>DATAHF010000168.1:0-5831 GCA_036263315.1 Burkholderiales bacterium | reverse complement strand
CATCCGCTTCTGCAGGCCGTCGAGGCCCTCGGTCACTTTTTCCTCGGCGGTGAAGGGCAGGGTCGCGAGGCCCTTGTCCACCTTGATGCCGGGGATGATGCCTTTCTTGGCCAGGTACTGCGGAAACGGCATGCCGTCGTTCGCCTTCTGGCGCGCGGTCTCGTCGAACAGGATGACCCCGGACAGGAATTGCTCGACGCCGGGCGTGCCGAAAAGCAGCGCGCGGTAAGCGCGCCGGTTCTCCTCGGTGCACTCGACGCCGACCGACTTGAAGCGCTTCTCGCAGGTGCCGCTCGACTCGTCGGCGGCGAGGATTCCCTTGCCTCTGGCCACCATGGCGGCGGCGGTTTTGGAAAGCAGTGCCTTGTCCATGCGTAAAATCTCTCGGGTGGTGGAATGACGGGCTGAAGCTGAGCGCAAAGTTTACCGTGCCGCTTCGCGGCTTCGTCGATTGTGCGACGCAACACCGCGGCCCCGCAATAGCGTACAATCTCGCCCCTTTGCCTTTTGGAATCAGCTTCATGTCGCGCGACCAGCGCAACGTCGCCATCATCGCCCACGTCGACCACGGAAAGACCACGCTGGTCGACAAGCTTCTCCAGCAATCCGGCACCTTCGCCGCGCACGAGCACGTGCAGGAGCGCGTGATGGATTCCAACGCGCTGGAACGCGAGCGGGGCATCACCATCCTCGCCAAGAACTGCGCGGTCCGCTATCACGGCACGCACATCAACATCGTGGATACGCCGGGACATGCCGATTTCGGCGGCGAAGTGGAGCGCGTGCTGTCCATGGTGGACGGCGTCCTGCTCCTCGTCGACGCGGTCGAAGGGCCGATGCCGCAAACCCGCTTCGTCACGCGCAAGGCGCTTGCGCTCGGGTTGAAGCCGATCGTGGTCGTGAACAAGGTGGACCGGCCCGGCGCGCGGCCGGAGTGGGTCGTGAATCACACCTTCGAGCTCTTCGACAAGCTCGGCGCCACCGAGGAGCAGCTCGACTTCCCCGTGGTCTATGCCTCGGCGCTCGAGGGCTGGTCGACGCGCGACCTGAAGCACCCGGAGAAGGACCTCGCTTCGCTATTCCAGGCGATCCTCGAATACGTGCCGGTGCGCGACGAGAACCCGGACGAGCCGCTGCAGCTGCAGATCTGCTCCCTCGATTACTCGAGCTACGTCGGCAAGATCGGCATCGGCCGCATTCGCCGCGGCCGCGTGAAGGCGGCGCAGGAGGTCCTGCTCCTCCACGGCCCGGATTCGCCGCCGCTCAAAGCCAAGATCAACCAGATCCTGATGTTCGAGGGCCTCGAGAGGAAGCCCGTCGACGCCGCGGAAGCGGGCGACATCGTGCTCATCAACGGCATCGACGAAGTCGGCATCGGCGACACCATCTGCGAGCTCGAGCATCCCGATGCGCTGCCGCTTCTCAAGGTGGACGAGCCCACCCTCACGATGAACTTCCTCGTGAACGCGTCGCCGCTCGCCGGCAAGGAAGGCAAGTACGTCACCAGCCGCCAGATCCGCGAGCGCCTGGAGCGCGAGACCAAGAGCAACGTCGCCATGCGGGTCGAGTACCCGGCGGACACCGACACGTTCATCGTGCACGGGCGCGGCGAGCTGCACCTCACGATCCTGCTCGAGAACATGCGGCGCGAGGGCTACGAGATCGCGGTCTCGCGGCCGCGCGTGGTCTACAAGGAGATCGACGGCCAGAAGTGCGAGCCCTTCGAGGTGCTCACGGTGGACGTCGAGGAAGCGAACCAGGGCGGCGTGATGGAGGAGCTCGGCCGCCGCCGCGGCGACCTGCTCGACATGATGCCCGACGGTAAGGGACGCGTGCGCCTCGACTACCGCATCCCGGCGCGCGGCCTGATCGGCTTCCAGGGCGAATTCATGACGCTCACGCGCGGCACCGGCGTGATGAGCCACGTATTCGACGATTACGCGCCGGTCAAGGCGGAAATCGGCGAGCGGCGCAACGGCGTGCTGGTATCGCAGGACGACGGCACCGCGGTGGCCTACGCGCTGTGGAAGCTGCAGGAGCGCGGGCGCATGTTCGTCAGCCCCGGCGACCCGGTGTACGAGGGCATGATCATCGGCATCCACAGCCGCGACAACGACCTCGTGGTCAACCCGATCAAGACCAAGCAGCTCACCAACATCCGCGCCTCCGGCAAGGACGAGGCGATCGACCTCACGCCGCCCATCCAGCTCACGCTGGAATACGCGGTGGAATTCATCGGCGATGACGAGCTGGTGGAGATCACGCCGAAGTCCATCCGCCTGCGCAAGCGCTACCTGCGCGAGCACGAGCGGCGCAAGGCCGACCGGGCAGCCGCCTAGGCGTCGAGGATTTGCCGCGCGGCGCGCACGCCGCTGCGCAGGGCCCCGGCCACCGTGCCCGCTTCATCGGCGTCGGTCGCTTCACCCGCGAAGTAGAGCGTCCCGCGCAGCGGCGCGGCGAGCGCCGCGCGCGCGCCCTCGCCTCCGGCCAGCACGTAGCTGTAGCCGCCCCTCGCATAAGGGTCCTGCGCCCAATCATGCACATACGCGCAAACGAGCTCCGCGGCGCGAGCGCCGAACACGGCTGCCACGCTTGCCAGCGCGTCGCGAACGAGCGCCGCGCTCGACCGGCCGGTAAGGCGCTCGGCCTTCGGCCCCCCCGCCCATGCCGTGAGAAGCGGCGCGCGCATCGGCAGCGGCGTCCAGAAAGTCGGGAACGCGGCCTGCGGGACGTGGAAAAAGGCTACGCCGGGCGCGCGCCGACGCCAGAACTCGCCTTGAAAGCGCAGCGCGACGCGGATGACCGCGCCGGAAGCGAGCCTGCCGAGCGCGCCGTTCTTCTCGAGCGCGGGATGAAAGCGCACCGCGCCGGCCTGCAGCACGCCCAGCGGTAGAGTAATCACGGCACGCCGCGCGCTCAGCGTGCGCGGTGTCCCGGCAAAATCCACGCGTGCGCGGACCGAGCCGCGCTTCCAGTCGATGCTCTTTACGGCCGCCGGCAGCATGAGCCGTACGCCGCGCGAAACCAGCGAACGCGCGAGCCAATCGAACGCGGCGCCGTAGCCGCCTTGCGGGCGCGGCTGCGACGCGCCGAGCGAGCCCGCCGCGCCCCATTCCTCGATGATCGAGCGCGCGCTGACGCGCCGCGGATCCGCGGCGTCGAAGCCCTGCACCATCATGCGCGCGAAGAGCTTCGTTTGCGCCGACAGGCGCCGCCCGGCGAGAAATTCGTCGAAGGAGACGTCGCGAGCGAGCGAAGCGCCGCGCACGGCGCGGGCCGCCTCCGCAAATGCGTTCATGGGCCGCAGGCGGCCCGCCTGCAAGCGTCGCTGCGCGCGCACGGAGTCCACGGCGGCAAGGTGCGCGCGGCGCAGGAGCGCGTGCGTGGCCTTCGCCTCGCCGTGCAGGAATTCCGCGCCGAGCTCCACCGGCACCCCGAGTCCCGGCATGCGGCGCGTCCAGCAGCGCCCGCCGATGCGCTCGCGTGCTTCGAGCACGATGACGGAGCGCCCGGCGCGGGCAAGCACGTCGGCCGCCGCCAGGCCGGCGGCGCCGCCGCCGACGATCAGCACATCCGCGTCGATGCGCCTACTCCACTTTTACGTTCGCATCCGCGGCGACCTTGCGCCAGATGCCGATCTCCTTCTTGATCTGATCCTGGAACTCGTCCGGCGATCCGCCCGCCGGGGCCACGCCGTCGGTCTTCAATTGGTCGGCGGTGGCCGGAAGCTTGAGGACCTTGGTCACTTCGGCGTTCAGCCGCTGGACGACATCGCGCGGCAAGCCCTTCGGGCCGATGAGCCCATGCCAGAGCGTGACGTCGTAGCCCGGCACGCCCGACTCCGCGACCGTCGGCACGTTCGGCAGCGCGGGGATGCGCTTAGCCGTTGTGACCGCGATGGCGCGCAGCTTGCCGGCCTGCACCTGCGGCACCGCGGTGGCGGTGCTGCTGAAGAAGACGTCCGTCTGGCCGCCGATGGTGTCGGTGAGCGCCGGACCCGTGCCCTTGTAAGGGATGTGGTTCATCTTCACGCCCGCCATGTTGGCGAAGAGCTCGGTGGCGAGGTGAATCACGCTGCCCTGCCCCGACGAGGCGAAGTTGACCTGTCCGGGCTTCGCCCTGGCAAGCGCGATCAGTTCCTTGATGTTGTTGACCGGCAGCGAAGGGCGCACCACGACGACGAGCGGGCCCTGCGACAGCTGGATCACCGGCGTAATGTCGGCCACCGGGTCGAAGTGGATCTTGTAGACGCTCGGGTTCACCGTGTAGCTCGAGGCAATGAGCGTGAGGGTGTAGCCGTCGGGCGGCGCCTTGATGCCCTGCTCGATGCCGAGCACGCCGCCCGCGCCCGGCTTGTTCTCCACGAGGAACTGCTTGCCCATGGACTCGGTGAGGCGCTGCGCCATGAAGCGCCCGATGAAATCGGAGCCGCCGCCAGGCGCAAATGGCACGATAATATGCACGGGCTTCGCCGGATATTGCTGAGCGAACGCCCCAAAACCCAACACGGCAAGGACTGCGGCAAGCGCGGCGCGGACGGCTCTCATTTAAGGTTCTCCTAAGGGATCGGTGCGATTTTAGCGGCCCATTTGGGCGATAATGCCGCCCCTCTCGCGATGATAAGAATCGAAAACCTGGTCAAGACCTTCGGCGCGAAGCGCGCCGTGGACGGCATCTCGTTCAGCGTCGAGCGCGGCGAGGTGCTCGGCTTCCTCGGCCCCAACGGGGCCGGGAAGTCGACCACCATGCGCATGGTCACCGGGTTCATGCCGGCCACCGCCGGGCGCATCACGGTGGGCGGCCACGACGTGGCCGAGTCGCCGCTCGAGGCGAAGCGCCTCATCGGCTACCTGCCGGAGAACGCCGCTGCCTATCCCGACATGACGGTGCACGGCTTCCTCAATTTCGCCGCCGAGCTGCGCGGGCTCTCCGGAGAGGCGCGCAAGAAGGCGGTGCATCGCGTGGTGGAGCTGTGCTTCCTCGACTCGGTGCTGCACCAGTCGATCGACACGCTCTCCAAGGGCTACCGCCACCGCACCTGCCTCGCGCAATCGCTGATCCACGATCCCGACGTGCTCATCATGGACGAGCCCACCGACGGGCTCGATCCCAACCAGAAGCACGAGGTGAGGAACCTCATCCGCACCCTGGGCGCGAACAAGGCAATCGTCTTCTCCACGCACATCCTGGAAGAAGTCGACGCCGCCTGCACGCGCGCCATCATCATCGACCGCGGGCGCATCGTGGCGAACGGCACGCCGGAGGAGCTGCGCGGCATGTCGGACCTCGCCGGCGCGGTCACGCTCGCGGCGCAGGGCGCAAGCGAGGAGAAGCTCGCGACCCTCGGCCGCGTCGAGCGCCTGAACGGCGCCTGGCGCATCTACCCGCGCGACAAGTCCCAGGCGCCGGAGCTCGCGCAGGCGATCGTCGAGCTGGTGAAGCGCGAGCGCTGGAAGGTCGAGGGGATGTACAGCGAGCGCGGCGAGTTGGACGAAGTGTTCCGCCGCATCACCCTTCCGGACACGGTGAAGAAATGAGCGTGCGGCAATGAAGACCGTCCTCACCATCGCCAAGCGCGAGCTCGTGAGCTACTTCAGCTCCCCGGTGGCCTACGTGTTCCTCGTCATCTTCCTGCTGCTCACCGGGTTCTTCACCTTCACCGCCGGCAACTTCTTCGAGCGCGGCGAGGCGAGCCTCGCCGCGTTCTTCGGCTGGCATCCCTGGCTCTACCTCATCCTCGTCCCGGCGGTGGGCATGCGGCTGTGGGCCGAGGAACGCCGCTCCGGGACGCTCGAGCTCCTGCTCACGATGCCGATCACGACGTGGCAGGC
>DATAHF010000167.1:0-6747 GCA_036263315.1 Burkholderiales bacterium | reverse complement strand
GTTGCCGCGGCGATGTCGCCCTTGTCGAGAAACCCCGGCTCGCCGGCGAGATCGCCCACGAGGCCGCCGGCTTCCTGCACCATGAGCGCGCCCGCGGCCATGTCCCAGGGCGAGAGCCCCATCTCCCAGAACGCGTCCATGCGTCCCGCGGCCACGTAGGCGAGATCGAGCGCGGCGGCGCCCGCGCGGCGCATGCCGGCGCTGTTCTCCATCAGGTAGCGCATCTGCTTCATGAAGAGATCGATGCGCGAGAGCTCCTTGAACGGAAAACCGGTGCCGACGAGCGCCTCCTTCAGGTGCGGGCAGCGCGAAACGCGGATGCGCCGGTCGTCCAGGAACGCGCCGCGGCCCTTGGAGGCGGTGAAGAGCTCGTTCTTGGTCGGGTCGTAGACCACGCCGTGCGCCGTGACGCCGCGGTGCTGCACGGCGATCGATACGCAGTACTGCGGGAAGCCGTGAATGAAGTTGGTCGTGCCGTCGAGCGGGTCGATCACCCAGCAATACTCGCTTTTCTGGGCGGAAGCGCCCGATTCCTCGGCGAGGATGGCGTGGTCGGGATGCGCCTTGCGGATGACATCGATGATCGCGGCTTCGGAGGCCTTGTCGATCTGGGTGACGAAATCGTTCTTGTTCTTGGATCGCACTTCGAGCGCGGAGCGGTCGAGCGCGGCGCGGTTGATGATGCTGCCGGCGCGGCGCGCCGCTTTCACGGCGATGTTGAGCAGCGGGTGCATGGGGCGCGTATTCTAGTACGGTGAGGCTCGATCACGTCCGCATCGTCCTGTGCCGGCCGCAGCATCCGGGCAACATCGGCGCGGCCGCGCGCGCGATGAAGACCATGGGCCTTTCCGACCTGCGCCTGGTGGCGCCGCTGCGCTATCCGGATCCGGAATCGCAATGGATGGCCACGCACGCGCTCGACGTCCTGCAGGCGGCGCAGGTGCACGCGAAGCTGGAGGAGGCGATCTCGGACTGCGTCGCTGCATTCGCGCTCTCGGTGCGCCCGCGCGAGTGGGCGCCGGCGGTGCTCGAGGCGCGCGCGGCGGCGGCGAAGGCGCTCGAGCTGGAGGGCAAGGTCGCCTTTGTCTTCGGCGCCGAGCGCACGGGCTTGGAGAACGACGAGGTTTTCGCCTGCCAGTACCTCGTGCACATCCCCTCGAGCCCCGGGCAAGGCTCTCTCAACCTCGCCCAGGCCGTGCAGGTCGTCGCCTACGAGCTTTTCATGGCGACGGCCGCGGGCGCCATCGAATTCCCGGAAAAGCGCCGCAAGCGCGCAACCGTCCAAGACCTCGAAGGGCTCTATGCGCATCTCGAGCAGGCCGCGGTGGGTGTGGGCTTTCTCGATCCGGGCTCGGGCTCCAAGCTGCGCGAGCGCTGGCGCCGGCTTTTTGCACGCGCGGAGCTCGAGCGCGAGGAAGTCAATATCCTCCGCGGGCTGCTGAACGCGCTTCAGGCGCCCAAGTCCAAATAGTTGATCGAATTACTCGGACAACCTAGAATTCCTTCATGTTCAAGCAGCTGCGAGAGGATGTGGCGAGCGTTTTCGAGCGCGACCCGGCGGCGCGCTCCACCTGGGAGGTGCTTACCTGCTACCCGGGGCTGCACGCCATCTGGATTCACCGTGCGGCGCACGCGCTTTGGGGTGCCGGGCTGCACTGGCTCGCGCGCTTCGTCTCGAACTTCGGCCGCTGGACGACCGGGATCGAGATCCATCCGGCTGCGGTGCTCGGGCGGCGCGTATTCATCGATCACGGCATGGGCGTGGTGGTCGGGGAGACGGCGGAGATCGGCGACGACTGCACCATTTACCAGGGCGTGACGCTCGGCGGCACGCAGCTCTACCGCGGCAAAAAACGCCACCCGACCCTCGGCAAGCGCGTGGTGATCGGGGCGGGCGCGAAGATCCTCGGCGGCTTCACGGTCGGGGACGACGCCAAAGTCGGCTCGAACGCGGTGGTGGTGAAGGAGGTTCCCGAAGGCGCGACGGTCGTCGGCGTCGCCGGGCGGATTCTCGAGCGAGACGCGACCGGACGGGAAAAGGCCCAGTTCTCGGCGTACGGCGTGGTGCAGGGCGAAAACGATCCCTACGCGAAGACGCTCCAGGCGCTGGTAGACCACGCTCAGGACCTTGAGCAGCAGGTGTCGGCCCTCACGGAGCGGCTGCGTCGACTCGAGCTGAAGGACAAACCGGGGGAAGCTGCGAAAGCGGATTCGCTTCGCGCGATCAAGTAACTGATATTACGGGGGAAAAAATCTTGATTGTTTTGGTCGGGATTGGTATACTTGACCAATTCGATCAGGTATTCAACCTCTAAGAGACCAACGACCATGAGACTCACGACGAAAGGCCGGTTTGCCGTCACCGCGATGGTGGATCTCTCCATGCGCCAGCAGCGCGGGCCGGTGACGCTCGCGGCGATCAGCGAGCGCCAGCACATCTCGCTTTCCTACCTCGAGCAGCTCTTCGGCAAGCTGCGCCGCGCGCACCTCGTCAACAGCGTGCGCGGCCCGGGCGGCGGATACAACCTCGCGCGCTCGGTGAACGACATCACGGTGGCGCAGATCATCAGCGCCGTGGACGAGGCCGTGGACGCGACGCAATGCGGCGGCAAGGAGAACTGCAACGACGACAAGCGCTGCGTGACGCACGACCTGTGGGCGACCTTGAACGAGAAGATGAACGACTATCTCTCGTCGGTTTCGCTCGCGGACGTGATCGCGCACCAGCAGGGCAAGCCGGTCCAGGTCATCAAGCACTTCCGCCATGTGGAGGAGCAGCGCCCGGCCGATGCCCCGAATCAGGAGAAAGTGGCCGCCTGATGAAGACCGGGCTCAAATTCCCGATCTACCTGGATTACTCCGCGACCACGCCGGTCGACCCGCGCGTGGCGCAGAAGATGATCCCCTACCTCACCGAGCATTACGGCAACCCGGCGAGCCGCTCGCACGCGCTCGGCTGGAAAGTCGAGGAAGCGGTCGAGGAGGCGCGCGAGCATGTGGCGGCGCTCGTCAGGTGCGACGCGAAGGAGCTGGTGTGGACCTCGGGCGCGACCGAGTCGATCAACCTTGCGCTAAAAGGGGCGGCCGAGTTCTACAAGACGAAGGGCAAGCACCTGGTCACGGTGAAGACCGAGCACAAGGCGACGCTCGACACGATGCGCGAGCTGGAGCGCCGCGGTTTCGAGGTGACCTATCTGGACGTGGACGAGAAGGGCCTGCTCGACCTCGCCAGGCTGGAGTCCGTGCTTCGCAAGGACACGATCCTGGTGTCGGTCATGTACGTGAACAACGAGATCGGCGTCATCCAGGACATCCCCGCGATCGGCGAAATGTGCCGCAAGCGCGGCATCCTGTTCCACGTCGACTCCGCGCAGGCGACCGGCAAGATCGACGTCGACCTCGGCGCGCTGAAGGTGGACCTGATGTCCTTCTCGGCGCACAAGACCTACGGCCCGAAGGGCATCGGCGCGCTCTTCATCCGGCGCAAGCCGCGCGTGCGGCTGGAGGCCCAGATGCACGGGGGCGGGCACGAGCGGGGCTTTCGCTCCGGCACGCTCGCCTCGCACCAGATCATCGGCATGGGCGAGGCCTACCGCCTCGCCAAGCTCGAGATGGCCGAAGAGCGCGAGCGGGTGCGCGTGCTGCGCGACCGCTTGCTCGCCGGCATCCAGTCGATGGAGGAAGTGTTCGTCAACGGCGACCTCGTGCACAGGGTTCCGCACAACCTCAACGTCAGCTTCAACTTCGTCGAGGGCGAGTCGCTCATCATGGCGGTGAAGGACATCGCCGTCTCCTCGGGCTCGGCGTGCACGTCCGCCTCGCTGGAACCGTCTTACGTGTTGCGCGCGCTGGGCCGTTCCGACGAGCTCGCGCACAGCTCGATCCGCTTCACGCTCGGTCGCTTCACGACCGAGGAAGAAATCGACTACACGATCGAGCACCTGAAAACCAAGGTCGCCAAGCTGCGCGATCTTTCGCCGCTCTGGGAGATGCACAAGGAAGGCATCGACCTGAGCACCGTGCAGTGGGCGGCACACTGAACCTAAGGACTGAACATGGCCTATAGCGACAAAGTCATCGATCACTACGAGAATCCGCGAAACGTCGGCTCCTTCGACAAGGGCGACGAGTCGGTCGGCACCGGCATGGTCGGCGCGCCCGCCTGCGGCGACGTGATGAAGCTGCAGATCAAGGTCAACAAGGACGGCGTCATCGAGGACGCGCGCTTCAAGACCTACGGCTGCGGCTCGGCGATCGCTTCGAGCTCGCTCGTCACCGAGTGGGTGAAGGGCAAGCGGCTGGACGAGGCCGCCTCGATCAAGAACACGCAGATCGCCGAGGAGCTGTCGCTCCCGCCGGTCAAGATCCACTGCTCGATCCTCGCCGAGGACGCCATCAAGGCCGCGGTGGAGGATTACAAGAAGAAGCACGGAAACAAATAATGGCCGTCACGCTCACCGAGAAGGCCGCCAGCCACGTCCAGAACCATCTCGCCAAGCGCGGGAAGGGCGTCGGGCTGCGCCTGGGCGTGCGCACTTCGGGCTGCTCGGGGCTCGCCTACCGCCTGGAATACGCCGACGCGGTCGAGAAGGACGATGTCGAGTTCGTCAGCCGCGGCGTGAAGGTCGTGGTCGACAAGAAGAGCCTCGCGTTCCTCGACGGCACCGAGCTCGACTTTGCGCGCGAGGGATTGAATGAAGGCTTCAAGTTCAACAATCCCAATGTCAAAGACGCGTGCGGCTGCGGCGAAAGCTTTAACGTCTAGCCACTTCGAGCTGTTCGGCCTGCCTGCGCAGTTTGCGCTCGACCTGGAGCGGCTGGACCGTGGCTATCGCGACATCCAGGCGAAAGTCCACCCCGACAGGTTCGCGCACGCCGGCGACGCCGAGCGGCGCGCCTCGATGCAGATGACGACCCGCGTCAACGAGGCTTACCGCGTGCTCAAGGATCCGCTGCAGCGCGCCATCCATCTGCTGGAGCTGAACGGGGTGGATGTCGCCTTCGAGACGGATACCGCGATGCCGAAAGAGTTCCTGATGCGGCAGATGGAGATGCGCGAGAGGCTGGAGGAAGCGAAGAGCTCCGCTGCTCTCGCATCGATTCTTGAAGATTTGAACCGCGAAAAGAAAGAAATAGAACAGCAGCTCACGGTCCAGTTCGACGCCCGTGACTTTCAAGGCGCAAGAACCCTCGTCCGGAAGCTGATGTTCTTCGACCGCCTCGCCGAAGAGGTCGACGAGGCCTACGACACGCTCGAAACCTGAGATGGCGCTCTTTCAGATCTCCGAGCCCGGCCAGTCGCCCGAGCCGCACCAGCGCAAGCTCGCGGTCGGCATCGATCTGGGGACGACCAATTCGCTCGTCGCCACCGTGCGCGACGGCAGGGCGGTGGTGCTGCCGGACGCCCAGGGCCGCTCGCTCCTGCCCTCGATCGTGCGCTACCTGCCCGACGGCAAGCTCTCGGTCGGCTATTCGGCGCAGGCGCACCAGGCCGACGATCCGAAGAACACGATCGCCTCGGTCAAGCGCTGCATGGGGCGCGGCCTCAAGGACATCGCCCACGCCGAGAACGCGCCGTACGATTTCCTCGACGCGCCGGGCATGGTGCAGATCCGCACCGTCGCGGGGGTGAAGAGCCCGGTCGAGGTCTCCGCCGAAATCCTGAAGGTTCTGAAGCAGAGGGCCGAGCTCGCGCTCTCGGGCGGCCTCTCGGGCGCGGTCATCACCGTGCCGGCTTATTTCGACGACGCGCAGCGCCAGGCGACGAAGGACGCCGCGCGCCTCGCGGGGCTGAACGTGCTGCGCCTCCTGAACGAGCCGACCGCGGCGGCGATCGCCTACGGCCTGGATAACGCGGCCGAGGGCACCTACGCGGTCTACGACCTGGGCGGCGGCACCTTCGACATCTCGATCCTCAGGCTCTCCAAGGGCGTCTTCGAGGTCGTCGCCACCAACGGCGACTCGGCGCTCGGCGGCGACGACTGGGACCAGCGCGTCTTTTGCTGGATGGTCGAGCAGGCGAAGCTGCCGCCGCTCGACACGGGCGACATGCGGCTGCTGCTCGTCAAGGCGCGCGAGGCGCGCGAGTACCTGACGAGCCACGGCGAGGCGCGCATCAGCGCGCGGCTCTCGACGGGCGCCTTCGTCGAGCTCACGCTCGACACCGAGACCTTCTGCCGCATCACGCAGCATCTCGTGCAAAAGACGCTCGGGCCGGTGCGCAAGGCGCTGCGCGACGCCGGGCTGAGCGCGGAGGACGTGAAAGGGGTGGTGATGGTCGGCGGCGCGACGCGCATGCCGCAGATCCAGCGCGCGGCGGCCGAGTTCTTCCGGCGCGATCCGCTCAACAACCTGGATCCGGACAAGGTCGTCGCCCTGGGTGCCGCCCTCCAGGCCAACGTGCTCGCCGGCAACAGGCCCGAAGGCGAGGACTGGCTCCTGCTCGACGTCATCCCGCTCTCGCTCGGCCTGGAAACGATGGGCGGCCTCGCCGAGCGCATCGTGCCGAGGAACACCACTCTCCCGTGCGCGAAAGCGCAGGAGTTCACCACCTTCAAGGACGGCCAGACGGGAATGAGCCTGCACGTCGTGCAGGGCGAGCGCGAGCTGGTCGCCGACTGCCGCTCGCTCGCGCGCTTCGAGCTGAAGGGCATCCCGCCGATGGTCGCCGGGGCGGCGCGCATCCGCGTCACCTTCCAGGTCGACGCGGACGGGCTGCTGTCCGTCGTCGCCAAGGAGAAATCGACC
>DATAHF010000166.1:0-26742 GCA_036263315.1 Burkholderiales bacterium | reverse complement strand
CTGCCGGTCCCGATCATGCTCCTCCACGCCGCACTCGCGGTGATCGGCTTCCTGCTCCTCCTGGTTTGCGTCGTTCAGACGCGCTGAGCGCTTCCTTACTCGAAAGGATAGCTGTAGCGTACTCGTATCTGGTCAGCGCTGGCTCCGAGCGCTTTGCGCAGCCGGGCCAAGAACTCGGGCCGCACGGCATCGATGTTGTTGCTGTGCTCGAGGGAGAAGCCCTGCAGCTGGGACCATCCAAAAACCGTGGTCCCGACATCGAACCTGAAGTCGTACCGGCCGATGTACGTCAGAGTTCCCTGCTCGATTGAGAATGCCCCTTCGCGCCTGACGCCCAGCCGGGTATCGTTCAATTGAAACGATCGATAACGATAGTTCCCGACGGGACGGGCGAGGACGTGAAGGTCGTTGCGCTTTGTTATGCGAACGACCGTAACCCACATCGACTTCCCAAAGTCCACATCGGATCCTACGATTCCGCTGACATTGGGAAGCTTGTCCTCTGATCGCCCGACAAAGCGGGCGTCGAGTTCGAATGCAAGAAATCCGTAAGGCTGCTGCGGCAGCGACGCGACGCCCACTTCCGGCACTGGGGTCGCGCACGCTGAGAGAACAAACGCTAAGGCAACGGCACCGAGCCACGTCACCAGCTTCGACGTCAGTGCCTCGATATGCCAGAAGTACATTTGCCCTCCCATGTACTTGCGCGACTAACTAGCGTCCAGCCAGCTCCTTGATGCCGCGCTTCGCCATCGCATATTCGGTGAACTCGATCACCCCGGTATCTATGCTTTTTTGAAAATACTCGCGTGCTCGAGCGAGATCACCCTCTGCGCGGTATTTTTCCCCGACATAGTAGTAAAGCTCGCACAACCTTGAGGGGTCCTTGGGATCCTGGCGCGCAGCGCTGAATGCCTGGTCGAAATCCGCTTTGCCAATGAAATATTGAAGGACAGGATAAGGCCACGATGGCCTCGAAGAGACCGGCAAATAGGATTGGACGGCCGCGATGCCGTCTTCCCCGCTCCGACGTGCGGACAGGTAAAGCCATAGCGCCGGATATACGTATTCCACCTGTGCGCCGCTTTTTAACAACTCCAGCAGCTGTGCCTTGGCTCCCGCATAGTTCCCGGATCCGTAGAGCGCAAAAGCGCGTGTCATACGAGGCCGGTTGTCGGAAGGCGAGAGTTTCAGCGCCTTCTCCACAAGTTCAACCGCATTGGAATCTTTGCCGCGAAGAAAGGCGTTGACAGCCGCGCCCGCGAACACGCGAGCGCTCTCTGGTGCAAGGCGCATAGCTTCCGCGAAATCCCCGCTCGCCGCTTCTTCTTCGCCCAGCATGTCGCGTTGCGTACCCCGACTGGCGAGTGCTTGCGCGCGAAGCACGGGAGCAAGGCGACCGCTTTCTAGCTGCGCATTCAAATACACCATCCTGACGCGTGCATTTCTCTGTGTCCCGGTGACTGGGCGCGGAACAAAACTGCCTTTACGAAGAGATTCTTCCAGGTTCTGCACGTCGGCACGCAAGCGCTCGAGTTGGCCCAACGTAATCGCCGAAACGTTCACGTGAGCGCCGAACCTGGGGCGCAATTGATTCAGCTTCGCGGTAAAGGTAGGCCAGTCCGCCGGAGCGACGACATCCGCGATGAGTCGAAGCTCCGCTTTTGCCGAAAAGCTCCGCGGTGTTACGTCGTACTTTACGTGGTAGTCGAACTGCGGATTGCTCTCATCAAATGCACCCGTATCGCCCGAGCGAAAAACCTCCTCCGGGAAATCTACAGTCGAACTATGTTTGTAGACACCAGGGTATGGCAGCCGAAAAGGTAGCTTGCGCTGCGACTCCTGGTGCCGCAATGGCGCCGCCACATTCCACAGGGCGAATTCACCGACTAACTGGCGCTCTTCTGGAAATCGCCAGAACTCCGGCAAGTCGAATTGCTGTACGAGAGTAATCGCATTCTGGCCAGGGACCTCATCCACGCGCATGGGGACGCTGACACGCAGCTTCGGATAAAACCGGACGTATTCGCTCCGCGCAAACTTCTCAATTGCATCGGCTCCCTGCTCCGCCAGTGCCGCCCGGACCCGCTCTGCAAGCTCACCAAAATAGGTTGTTCTGGCCTCGAGCTTCAAATCGTTGGTAAATCCTGTCACATGGAACGCCTCGTCCACGGCAATGCGTGGCTCGGATGCAGTCCCAGGTAAGTCCTTTAGTCCAGCCGCCTCGCCACCGAGAACGAGACCTTTGCCAAGACCAACAGATTGGCGCTGTGAGAGCGGGCCGGTCTGCTGGGAGCGCGTCGCATCCAGCCAGTAGACGATCCCGTCAACCTCGGAGCGCGCGATGACATGGTCGAATCCAAGCGGGCCTTCGACCAGGGAGGCCACAGCGCCTTGCAGAAAGGTAGACACCAGAACAGGGGTCGCGTTGATATCCATCGCTTTGAGCAAAGCGATCAACAGGAATGTCTTGTCCTTGCAGTCACCAAAGCGCTGGCCCAGCACCGCGTCAGGCAACGCGGGACGATGGCTGCCTGACCCCATTTCCATGCCGAAATATCGCACTTCGGACTGCACGAAGTTCAGCGCCAAACGCAGCCTTTCCAGCGGCGTGCCCGCCGCCGCGCGAATTGCTTCTGCCCGCTCGCGTATCAAAGCGGAGGCGACTGGGACCTCGAAGAGCCGCTCGCCCCAGCGAACTACATCAGTCCAATCCGTGAACTCGCTCAGCTGAAGCTGATCATCGATATAGCTGCTGGCTGGGGCCTGCGTGTCGGGCTGGAACTGCGGGACCGAAATACGTCGGAAAATGGTTTCCCTCATACCGCCATGAACTGCTTCTGTCACCTCGATACCGACGCCCGCACGATGCGCAATTCTGCGTTGCTCCGGAGCAAGCAACCGGTATCGAAATATTCCCACCGGTCCCTTCCTCGCGGAGGTCCAGGCCACGTCGACGAATTTGCCTTCGAAAACAGGGTTCATGCCTTGGAGCGAATACGCGTAGTCAATCCGGTCGCCGATGCGAACATCGTCCAGCACAATCGACGCTGTCATGCGGCCGTCGTACATCTGATATTCGAGCCGCGTTTCTCGGTGCAGCAGCGTGATCTTCTTCCGATCAAGCCTGTTCAGGCGCACGCCGCCGCGCCATATATCAAGTCGGTGCATGACGAGCCGTTGATAACTGGGATCGAACACCACCTGAATTTGCGCGGCGCTGTCTAGTCCAGCAGAACTGTTAACAACCCTTGTCACCTGTTCATATGCGGTGACGCTGTCTCTATCCAGACGCGTCTGCTGATCGATGACCTCGTAGTGCATCGGTGCCTGCTGTACCGTGGCACGCGCTTCCTGAGGCGGTCGAATTACCCACGCTGGCGCGGGTGCGATCGAGAATCCCGATTCCGCTGTAGCTGTTTTCGCCGACTTTCGAGACTGCGTGCCGACGGCGTCGGCCGCATTGCCCGTATCCGCGAACTGCCCGAGGAGCAAGGCGACGAAAACGAACAGCAGTCGCTTAACCGTCATCGCTTGAGATAGACAAAAAATATCCTTCGCATCTGGGCTTGGCATTGGTGTTCCCCCTAGGTCCCGGCGTTATTCCACGCCTACTTGGCAGACCTATGGCAATAGTACTTGCGAGATTCCAAGTTCATTCCGCAGCTGTGTCAGGAAATCCTTACAGCGCCGCGGTCGTGTCGTCGTCAGTGGTAACGTGCCCACGTTCAGACACTCCGGGGGGGAGCAAATGAGAACGTCCATTTGGGGAAGTTTCGCCACGCTGGTTCTTGCGACCTTGGCAAGCGGATGCGCGTCGATCACTGGCAGCGAGATGCAGAGCGTTCTGGTTTCGACAAAGGATAAGTCCGGCAGCGTCGTTGAAAAGGCCGAGTGCGTCCTGCAAAGCGAGAAAGGGAATTGGAAAGTGGTCACGCCGGGCAGCGTGATCGTGCTTCGCTCGGCCGAAGACATGCAGGTTCAATGCACGAAAGAGGGCCAGGTGCCGGGGCTCGCCAAGCTCGTCTCACGCGCCCACGGCGGCATGTTCGGCAACATCATCTTCGGCGGCGGTATCGGGGCCCTCATCGATCACAGCAAAGGAACGGGCTACGAATATCCCAACCTCGCGGTGATCATCATGGGCGATACCGTGTTGATCGATCGCAAGGATGAGGTTGAGGCCAATCTCAGGGCTGGGCCCAATACGCCGGGCCAGACGATTCCGGCGAGCGCAACTTCTTGTCCGCCGAATCAGGGCAAGTGCTAGCCGACTTTTGTAAGCTTGGCGCAAGCAAGACACCGAGCGGAGCTTCCCAAGTAGGACATCTGCCGCTTTATTGAAGCGGTTTCTCAATTGAACGCGCGCGTTGGTGTTACCGTCCGGCGCATGCGCGGGTTTACGTTGCTTGAGCTGATGATCGTCGTCGCCATCGTGGGCGTGCTGGCCATGATGGCGGTCCCGACTTATTTCGGTTACGTCACGCGCGCCCAGGTGTCGGAGGCGACGGATCTGTTGTGGGCGGCGAAGGTCCCGTTGGCCGAGTACTACGTGAACAACGGCAAATGGCCCGCGGCGCCCGGCGACGTCATGAGCACGACGTCCGGGAGATATACGGCAGCGGTGTCGTACTTGGGAACGCCGGACGACGCTCCGCCAGGCCAGGTCACGCTCATGGCGACCATGTCGTACCTGGGAATCTCCGCCGAGATTCGCGGCGGGACGCTCCTTCTCGAGACCAGCGACGGCGGTTCTGCGTGGAATTGCACGGCCGGAGGCGACCGTCCGATTGCGCGCGACTATCTCCCCGGCGCCTGCAGGTAAGGCCTAGAGGGTAGGACTGACGATGTCGCCGCCGAGCGCGGCGAGGCCCCAGGTCGAGTACTGCGTGTCGGTGTTGAAGCTGATGTGGCCGGCGAGCGCGTGCGCGTCGCGGAAGATGCGCTGGATCGGATAGGCGTCGTAGATGCCGTTCGCGCCGGCCATCGAGTGCAGCATGTCGACCGCTTCGGTGCACAGGCTCGCCGCAAAGGCAAGATTGCGCTTGAAGCGCAGCTTCCGCTCCGGGTCGGCGATGACGTTGCGCTCGGCGATCTCCTGGCCCTCGAGACAATCCTGCCTCAGGATGCGCAGCGCCGCGTCGATGCGCGCGCCCGCGGCGCCCACGCGCAGCTGCACGGTCTGGATGTCGCGCATCTTGAGGCCCACGTAGCTCGTGCTGCGCTCCTCGACCGCCTTGATCGTCAGATCGAGCGCCGCCTGGGCGTTGCCGACGGCGACGCCGCCGATGCCGTGCCCGCCGAGGGTCGAGAGCGGCACGCGATAGACCGGATTGGGATTGCCCTTGGCGCCCGGAAACTTGTCGCCGCCGCGCGCGTCGTAGGCGCAGAGCGCGCGATGCTCGGGCACGAACACGTCCTTCGCCACCACCGTCATGCTGCCGGTCGAGCGCATGCCGAGCACGTGCCAGTCGTCCACCACCTCATAGTCGGATTTCGGCAGCAGGCACATGCGGTGGTCGATGACCTTGTTGCCGTCGCGCACCACGCAGGCGAGCATGTTCCAGCCGGCGATGTTCACGCAGCTGGAGAAGTTCCAGCGCCCGGAAAGGAGGAAGCCGCCGTCCACTTTCTTCGCGCTGCCCTGCGGGAACGCGATGCCCGAGGCGATGAGCGCGTCCGGGTCCGATCCCCACACCTCTTCCTGCGCGCGCTCGTCGTACAAGGCGAGCATCCAGTGGTGGATGAGCAGGTTCGCCGCGTTCCAGCCGGTCGAGGCGCAGCCGCGCGCAAGCTCGTACGGAAAATCGACGTAGGCGATGAAATCGAACTCCATCCCGCCCCAGCGCCTGGGCTGCATGGTGCGAAGCAGCCCGGTGCGATGCAGGTCGGCGCTCGTTTCCGCGGGCATGACCCGCGTGGCTTCGCCCTTGGGGGCTCTTTCCCTCAGGAGAGGAACGAGCGTGCGCGCCCGGGCGATCGCCTCGGCATAGGTGACGCCGGCAAACCCGGCGGTCTTGGCCGGCGCGTTCATTTCACGGCTTCCATCTCCGAATAGTTCTCGCCGCCCCAGTCGGGCGCGTCCTTGATGCCGAAGAAATTGAGCTCGATGGTCAACCCATTTGGATCCTGGATGAAGAGCTGGTAGAGCTCGGACTCGGGCAGGCTGCGCGGCCGGAAATTCATTTTCTTGTCGCGGAATTTCCTGATGAATTTCTCCGGCTCGCTCGCGAGAAAGGCGATGTGGTCGACCACCCCGGAGTTGTCGGTTGCCGCGTTCTTCGGCGTGCCGAGGTAGTACATGTCCTGGTTCTTGATGCCTGCCGGCCCCATGTGCACCTGGATCTTGCCGTTGATGCCGAGCCAGTAGCCCGGAAACGGGAAGTTGGGCCTCGGCATCACCTCGAAGCCGAGGACATCGACGTAGAAATCCTTGGTGCGCTCGAGGTCGTTGGCGCGCACGAAATAATGGTTCAGCTCGGTGAGAGGCATGGCACCTCCTTTGGATCCGCCAATTCTAGCTCCAGAGAACTACAAATCCGAACGAAGGGGACGGCCGGGTGTCGCATCCGCGTGGGCATCTCGCTCAAACCCGAGCACCTGAAGCGCTACAAGGATCTGGCGGTGCTCCTTTTCAAGTACCGCCGCGGCGACCTCGCACGCCATGCGGGACTCTCCGACCTGTTGCCCGAGGCGCCGGACCGGGAGCAGACCGCGCCGGAGGCACGCGAGCTTGCCGCCGACGTGCAGAAGCTCGGCACGACCTCCATCAAGCTCGGGCAGCTGCTGTCGACGCGGCCCGACATCATCCCCCCGGCGTACGCCGAATCGCTGGCGGAGCTGCAGGATCACGTCGAGCCGATCGAGTTCGGCAAGATCGAAAAAATCATCGAGGAAGAGCTCGGGCTGCAGCTCGGGCAGGCGTTCCTCGTCTTCGACCGGGAGCCGCTCGCCGCCGGCTCGGTGGCGCAGGTTCACTATGCGGTCCTGCCCGACGGCCGCGAGGTCGCGGTGAAGGTGCAGCGCCCCGGCATCCGCGAGCAGGTCGGCGCCGACCTCGACGCGCTCGGCCAGGTCGCCTCGGTCCTGCAGCGGCGCAGCGAGGCCGGCCGCAGCATCGATTTCGAGGGCCTGTTCGGCGAATTCCGCAAGTCGCTCCTGCGCGAGCTCGATTTCCGGCTCGAGGCGCTGCACATGCGCGCGATCGGCGGCAACCTGGCGCACATCGAGGAGATCATCGTGCCGCAGCCGGTCGGCTCGCACTCGAGCGCGCGCGTGCTGACGATGGAATTCATCCCCGGCAAGAAGGTCACCGAGCTCACCCGCATCGAGCGGGACAGGGTGGATGGCGAGCGGCTCGCCGACGGCCTTTTTCGCGCCTATCTCAAGCAGATGCTGCGCGACGGGCTTTTCCACGCCGACCCGCATCCGGGCAACGTCTTTCTCTTTTGCGGCCGCATCGCGCTCATCGACCTCGGCATGGTCGCGCGCCTCACGCCGGGCCTGCAGGACAACCTGCTGCAGCTCCTCCTCGCCGTCGCCGACAACCGCGCCGACGACGCGGCGCGCACGCTGCTCGTCATCGGCCGCTGCAACGAGGATACGGACCGCGCCGGATTCGGCCGTGCCGTCGGCGATGTGATCGGCCAGCACCAGGAGGTCTCGCTCGACCGGCCGCAGGTCGGGCGCGCCGTGCTGCTCCTCCTCAAGGCGGCCGCCGAGCACGGCGTGACGCTGCCGCCCGAGCTCGCGATGATCGGCAAGACGCTGCTCAACCTCGATGCGATCGGCCGCATCCTCGCGCCGCGCTTCGACACCAACGCCGCGATCCGGCGCCACTCCGCCGAGATCACCGAGGAGCAGGTGAAGCGCGACCTCTCGCTCACCTCCATCTTCAGCGCGGTGGTCGACCTGAAGAACTTCATCACGCACCTGCCGGGACGCGTGAACCGGATCCTCGACCTGCTCGCCGACAACCGCTTCAGCGTGAAAGTCGACGCGATCGACGAGGCGACGCTCATGGAAGGCATGCAGAAGGTGGCGAACCGCATCACGCTCGGCCTGGTGGTCGCGGCGCTCATCATCGGCGCGGCGCTGCTGATGCGCATCGAGACGCGTTTCACGATCTTCGGCTACCCGGGCCTCGCGATCGTGCTCTTCCTCTTCGCGGCCGCGGGCGGCATCGCGCTTTCGGCCAGCATCGTCATGCAGGACATCCGC
This sequence comes from Burkholderiales bacterium, assembly GCA_036263315.1. Taxonomy (GTDB): domain Bacteria; phylum Pseudomonadota; class Gammaproteobacteria; order Burkholderiales; family SG8-39; genus SCGC-AG-212-J23. Next base: position 18,522 of record DATAHF010000166.1, on the reverse strand, counting down.
TCGCGACGGATGAAGGCGCTCAAGCGCTAGAGCGTCAGATCCGGTTTCGCTCCACCACGCGCTTGGCGATGATGATGCGCTGCATCTCGTTGGTGCCCTCGCCGATGCAGAGAAGCGGCGCGTCCCGGTAGAGCCGCTCGACCGCGAACTCCTTGGAGTAGCCGTAGCCGCCGTGGATGCGCATCGCCTCGTGCGCGTTTTCGAACGCGGCCTCGCTCGCAAAATACTTCGCCATGCCCGCCTCGAGGTCGCAGCGCTCGCCGCGGTCGTAGATCTCCGCAGCGTTCCTGACGAGGAGCCGCGCCGCCTCGACGCGCGTGGCCATCTCGCCGAGCTTCAGCTGGATCGCCTGGTGCTCGCAGATCGGCTTGCCGAAGGTGTGGCGCTGCTGGGAGTACCTGACCGCTTCCGAAAGCGCCGCCGCCGCCACGCCCACGCCGCGCGCGGCGACGTTGATGCGGCCGAGCTCGAGGCCGCCGACCGCCTGGTGGAAGCCCTTCCCCTCCTCGCCGCCGATCAGGTTCGCCGCCGGCACCTTGTAGTCCTCGAACACGAGCTCGGCCGAGTCGATGCCCTTGTAGCCGAGCTTTTCCAGCTTCCGGCTCGCGGTCAGTCCCTTGCCCTTCTCGCACAGGAACATGCTGATGCCCTTGTGACGAGGGCTCGCCTCGGGATCGGTCTTCGCGAGCACGGCGAAGCACGTGCCGTGGATGCCGTTCGAGATCCAGGTCTTCGTCCCGTTGAGGATGTAGTGCTCGCCTTTCCTGACTGCCCTCATCCGGATCGATTGCAGGTCCGTTCCGGCATTGGGCTCCGTCAACGCCAAGCCGCCGCGGATTTCGCCGCTTGCGAACCTTGGTAGAAAAGTCTTCTTAAGAGAAAAGGAACCGAATTTTTCGACCAGCAAGGCCATCATCAAATGCGAATTGAAGATTCCGGTGAGGGACATCCACACTTCCGAGATCTTCATCACGATCCGGGAATACATGTCGGCAGACAAGCCAAGACCGCCGTATTCCGTTCCAATGGTGGCGCCGAAGAGGCCGAGCTGCTTCATCTGCTCGACCATCTCCCGGGGATAGACGTCCTCGTGCTCGAGCTTGGCGACCTTGCCCGCCACCTGGCGCTTGAGCCAGGCGTCGATCGCCTCCAGCATCTGCCGGTCAGTATCCCGCTCTCTCTTCAAGGGCGTTGCCTTTCTTCATGACGAGCATGGTGCGCTCGAATTCGCAGACGACCTCGCCGCGCTGGTTCTTGCCGACGGTCCTGATCGTGACGATGCCCTGGTCGGGCCGCGATTTCGATTCGCGCTTGCCGAGCACGGTCGACTCCGCATAAAGAGTATCGCCAACGAAGACCGGCTTCGGCAGCCTGATCTCCTTCCAGCCGAGGTTGGCGATCGCCTTCTGGCTCACGTCCGACACGCTCATGCCGACGAGGATCGACACGGTGAGCGTGCTCACCACGAGCGGCTTGCCGAATTCGCTGTGCTTCGCGTATTCGGCGTCGAAATGAATCGGGTGCTGATTCATGGTGAGAAGCGTGAACCAGGTGTTGTCCGCTTCCGAGATGGTGCGCCCCGGACGATGCTCGTAGGTATCGCCGACCGCGAAATCCTCGAAGTAGCGGCCGAAGCGCTCGCGATAGCGCTGCTCGCCGACCTTTACGGACCCGGACGCCATGACGTTCCCTCTCCCCTGCGCCCGAAATTGACGCCGCCGTCCACCACGAGCGTCGCGCCGACCACGTAGTCGCCCGCGCGCGAGGCGAGATAGATCGCCGCGCCCGCCATGTCCTCGTCCCGGCCGATGCGCCGCGCCGGAATGCGCTTCGCGACCTCGTCAGCGTGGTCGCGCGCATCCACGTTCATGTCCGACTTGAAGGCGCCCGGCGCGATGGCCGAGACGACAATGTTGTCGTCGATGAGGCGCAGCGCCATGCGCCTGGTGAGGTGGATGAGCCCGGCCTTGCTCGCGGCGTAGGAGTAGGTCTCCATGGGATTCACGAAAATGCCGTCGATCGAGGCGACGTTGATCACCTTCGCCGGCCGGTCCCGCGTCGCCGCCGCGCGCAGCGCGCCGATGAGCGCCTGCGTGAGAAAGAAGGGCGTCTTGAGGTTCAGGTCGACCACCTTGTCCCAGCCCTTCTCGGAGAAGACGTCGAATTTCTCCAGCCACGCCGCGCCCGCATTGTTGACGAGGATGTCGAGCTTCTTCTCCCTTGCCAGGAAGCGCTTCGCAAGATCTTTCGCGCCTTCGACGGTGGACGCATCGGCCGGCAGCGCGACGCACGCGCCGCCGCCTTTCGACATCTCGATCGCCGCCTTCTCGGCAGCCTCGGCCCTGCGCGCGGCGATGTAGACCTTCGCGCCCTGGGCGATGAAGCCCTCGGCGATCATGCGACCGATGCCGCGCGAGCCGCCCGTGACGAGCGCGACGCGGTCCTTCAAGGAAAAGAGATCAGCTGCCATGGCCTCTCGCGGCACTGGCGCCGGCAATCCTGCCGAACACCGCGCCGTTGGTGAGCCCCGAGCCGCCCGGGTAGTTGAACCAGAAAATGCCGCCGACCAGCTCCCCGGCCGCGTACAGGCCGGGAATCGGCTCGCCGTCGGTCGAGATCACCTGCGCATCCGTGTTGATCTTGAGCCCGCCGAAGCTGAACGTGATCCCGCAGGTCACGGCATAGGCCTCGAAGGGCGGCGTGTCGATCGTGTTCGCCCAGTTGCTCTTGTTCACCTTCAGGTTGCGCGTGCACCTTCCATCCTTCACGTTCGGATTGAACGGAACCTCCGTGTGCACCGCGAGGTTGTAGTCCTGGATCTCGCGCAACGCCTGCGCCTGGTCGGTGTCCTCGAGCTTGGAGCATAGTTCTTCTAACGTGTGGCCGACGCGCTTCGTCACCTGCTTGATCTTGTACTCGTCGCGCAGCTGCGCCTTCACCTTGGCATCGAAAATCTGCCAGGCGAACTGGCCGGGCTGCTGGAGAATGACGCGCCCGTACTTCGCGTAGGTGTAATTCCTGAAGTCCGCGCCCTCGTCCACGAAGCGCCGGCCCTCGGCATTGATATAGATGCCCCAGGGATAAGAGTGCTTCTGGAACTGGTCGCCGACCGCCAGATCGCCGAATTCCGGGGCGTTGCGCTCCCAGGCCACCGCGTGGCAGCCCGACCAGTTGCCGGCCGCCGCCGCGCCGGCTTCGAGCGCCATCCGGATGCCGTCGCCGGTGTTGAAGCGCGTGCCGCGCACCTTCGCGAGCTCCCAGCCGGGACCGAGATAGCGCGTGCGCCACTCGGGATCGGCCTGAAAGCCGCCGGCCGCGAGCACGACCGCTTTTGCCCTGACTTCCAGTGTTTTGTTGTTTTTCCTGACCTTCACGCCCTTCACGGAAAAATCTTCAAGCATCAAACCCAGCGCGCGAGACTGATACCAGATTTCGATTCCATTCTTTTTCGCGGCATTCGTCAGTCCTTCGACGAGCCCAGGCCCGCCGCCCACGGCTTCCACGGCGAGGCCGCCCCAGAACTTGAACTTGCCGCCGATGTTGAACGCCTGCCGGCCCCAGGCGGCGGTGAAGCGGATGCCTTTCTTGCGCATCCACTCCACTGTGGAAAGCGATTGTTTTACCAAAACTTCAGTCAAATCCGGATCGCAGCGGTATTCGGTGACCCGCCCCATGTCGTCGAGAAACTGCTCCTCGGTGTAGGTACCGAAGTCCGAGCGCGCGACCTCGTCCGTCGACAGGTCGGGCATCGCGCGCTTCAGGTCTTCCACGCCGCGATAGGCGACGCGCATCAGCCCGGCCGTGAAGCGCGAGTTGCCGCCCGCGACTTCCTCCGGGGCACGCTCGAGGACGAGGACTTTCTTCGCGGACTCGGCAGCAGACAGCGCAGCGCAAAAGGCCGCGTTGCCTCCGCCGACGATCACTACGTCGTAGGTGTCGTGTACAGTCAAGAAATCGAAAATAGCAGGGAACGAGGGGAAAGGAAATGAGAGGGCTGAAAGGCAAAACAGTGATCGTCACGGGCGGGGCTTCCGGCATCGGCGCGGCGACGGTCGCGCGCTTTCGCGAGGAAGGCTCCAACGTCCTCGTCTTCGACCTCAAGTCGGAGAGGCCCGTCGACATCACGAGCTACGACGCGGTGAAGAAGGCCGTCGACGAAGCCGGGCCGGTGGACATCCTCGTCAACAACGCCGGCTGGGACCGGTTCATCCCGTTCCTCAAGACCGATCCTGCGTTCTGGCAAAAGATCATTTCGCTCAACCTGGTCGGTGCGATGAACATGCTTCACTGCGTGCTGCCGGGCATGGTGGCGCGCGGCGGCGGCAAGGTGGTGACGGTCGCCTCCGACGCGGGCCGCGTCGGCTCCTCGGGCGAGGCGCCCTACTCCGCGTGCAAGGGCGGCCTGATCGCGCTCACCAAGACGCTCGCGCGCGAGCTGGCGACCAAAAACGTGCGCCTCAACGTGGTCTGCCCCGGCCTCACGGAAACCGGCATGCTCGCGGAGTTCATGCAGGGCGCGGGCAACCCCGACAAGCTCGCCGAGGCCTACCGGCGCGCGGTGCCGATCGGACGCCTCGGTAAGCCGGACGACATTCCGGGCGCGATCCTCTTTTTCGCGAGCGATGACGCGGATTTCATCACCGGGCAGGTCCTGAGCGTGTCAGGCGGGTTGACGATGCACGGGTGAGGGAAGCTTGGGAATCGGCGGGAACGCGAACGCAATCGCCACCGCGCCCAGCCCTACCGCGAACGAGCCGATGTAGAGCCAGGTGTACTGGCCGAAGCGGTCGAAGATCCAGCCGCCGAGCAAAGGGCCGGAGGCCATGCCGAGGCTCGAGACCATCGCCGCGGCGCCGATCACGCCGCCCATGATCTTGCCGCCGAAATAGCCCCTGGCGAGCACCGCATAGAGCGGCATGACCCCGCCATAGGCAAAGCCGAACACGGCCGATACCGCGTAGAACTCGCCCAGCTGGCGCGCGAAGACGAACGCGCCCGCGGCAAACGCCTGGATGAGCAACCCGGCGATGAGCGCGCGCTTGGGACCCGCGCGATCGCCGAGCACGCCGAAGAAGATGCGCCCGAAGAGGCCCGCGAAGCCCTCGAGGCTGTAGATCGTCACCGCGGCCATCGGCGCCACGCCGCAGAAGACCGCATAGCTGATGGTGTGGAAGATCGGCCCCGAGTGCATCGCGCAGCAGGCGAAGAAGGTGCTCGCGAGCACGACGAAGGGCGTCGAGCGCATCGCCTCGCCGAGCGACAGGTCGCGCCCCGGGCCTTCGCCCGGCGCGGGCAGCGCGCCGGGCGCCGCAGCAGGCGCGGGCCGCACGAGCAGGCCGGCCGGCACGAGGAGCGCCGCGACGATGAGCGCGATCGTCATCTGCGCGCCGCGCCAGTCGGTGGAATTGAGCAGCCAGCTTGCAAAGGGCGACATCGTCATCGGCGCCACGCCCACGCCCATCGACATGAGGGAGACCGCGAGCGAGCGGTGGCGGTCGAACCAGTTGGCCACCGTCGCGGTGAGCGGCGGAAAGAAGCTGCCGGTCGCGAAGCCGACGATGAGGCCGTAAGCGAGCTGGAATTCGAGCAGGCTCGTCGCGCGGCTCGCGAGCGCAAGGCCGAGCGCGAGCAGGATCGAGCCCGAGGTGACGACGAGGCGCGCGCCGTAGCGGTCGCTCAGCATCCCCCAGACGAAGCCGCCCGCCCCCATGGCGAGGAACACGATCGTCATGGCGCCCGAGATGCCGGCGCGCGACCAGCCGGTGGCCTGCTCCATCGGCTGCAGGAACACCGCGAGCGAGAACACGGCGCCGAACGCGACGCACGTCATCAGCGCGCCCAGCGCGACGGTGAGCCAGCCGCGGCGGCCGTCGACGGTCGCGTTCACTGCCGGATCTCCGGCTCCACCAGCTTCGCGAGCAGCACGAGCGAATCCTGCCAGCCGAGGTAGCACATCTCGGCCGGAATCGCCGCCGGGATGTTTTCCTGCACGACGTTGAGCTCGGTTCCGCAGGACACCGCCTTGAGCGACACCGTCACCTGGAGGACGCCCGGCAGGTTCGGATCGTCGAACCTGTCGGTGTAGCGCAGCCGCTCGTTCGGCACGAGCTCGAGGTATTCGCCGCCGAACGAATGGCTCTGCCCGGTCGTGAAGTTGGTGAAGGACATCTTGAAGGTCCCGCCGACTTTCGCTTCCAGGTGATGCACCTTGCAGGTGAATCCGTCCGGCGGCAGCCACTTCGCCATCGCATCGGCGTTCAGAAAAGCGCGATAGACGCGCTCGGGAGGCGCGCGCAGGACGCGATGGAGTCGAACGGTGTTGCCGGCCATGGTGGCTCCTTGTGGTTTTTTGTTCAGAGGTGCCGCGTTTCCGCCGGCGTCCCCATGTCGTCGTGGCGCATGTTGAAGTATTTCACCGGCGCCTCGACGAGCTCGCCCGCCTCCACGCCGTCGAGGCAGTTCACCCGCACCGCGTACATCGGGTTGCCCTTCGGATCCGTGCCGCGGGAGAACGGCCGCACGCCGCACTGCTTGCAGAAATAGTGATGCAGCCGCTTCTTGCCGAACTGGTAGTTCTGCAGGCTCGACTCGCCCTCGACCAGGCGAAAATCGGCCGCCGGCACGCCGGCCAGCCAGGCGCGCGACTTGAAGCAGATCGAGCAGTTGCAGCGGAACGTGCCCTGCGCGAGGTCGAAGTCGGCGGCGAACTTGACCGCGCCGCAGTGGCAGCTGCCGTGATGGGTCTTTTTCATGCCTGCGGCTTCATCGGCACGAGCACCATCCAGGACACGCCGAACTTGTCGGCGACCATGCCGAAGCTGGGCGAAAAGAAGGTCTTCGTCAGCGGCTGCTGCACCTGGCCGCCCTGAGCAAGCGCGTTGAACAGCTTCTTCGCCTCGGCCTCGTCCTTTGCGTCCACGGAGAGCGAGAAGCCTTTGAACTCCGGCTTGCCCTTGGCGAAGCCGTCCGACGCCATCACCAGCGTGTCGCCGATGTGCATCGAGGCATGCATCACCTTGTTCTCGGCGCCCGGCGGGCAGCTGCCCGGCTGGGGATCCGGGTTGTCCTTGAACCGCATCATCATCTCGATCTTGGCGCCGAGGGTGCTCTTGTAGAACTCGATTGCCTCCTCGCATTTGCCGTCGAAGAACAAATACTGTTGAACTTGCATTGCAGTCTCCGGTTGTCGGTCAGGAATCGTTTTGAATGACCGCGAGGATGTTGCCCTCGCTGTCCTTGAACCAGGCGGCCCGCGCGCCGCCGCCGGTGTAGATGCTGTTCTGCACTTTCATGTCCGGCATGTCGTAGCGCTCGAATTCGACGCCGCGGCGCTTGAGCTCCGCGACCTCGCGCTCGATGTCCTCGACCCGCCAGAACGCCTGGCTCGCCTTGGAAGTGCCCGCGTTCGGCGTCGGATACAGGAAGCAGCCGGTGCCGCCGCCGAATTCATAGACGACGCCGCCGGCCGTCTCCTGTTTGGGCTTGAGTCCCACCTTCTCCTCGTAGAACTTGCGCGCGCGGCGCACGTCTTTCACGGGAATGTAGGAATACATCGGGGATGCTTGCAGCATGGCGTCATCCTTTCGCAAGGAATTCGTTGAGTTGCTCGCGCGAGGCGTCGACCACGCGGCTGATCTCGAACGGCTTCACGCGTCCACCATCGTCTTGAAGCCGCCGTAGATCATGCGGCGCGCGTCGAAGGGCATCTTCTTCGGGTCCATCATCGAAGCAAGGCGCTTGTCCTTCATGACCTTCTTCAGCACCTGGTCGCGGTGCTTCCTCGACTTGTAGACGATGAACGAGAACCACACCGTCTCGCCGTCCTTGCGCTTGACGCTCCTCGGGAACGAGGTGCGCTTGCCCCACTTCACGTCGTCGGCGACGCACTCGGTGTACTGGAGCGCGCCGTGATCGCGCCAGACCCTGCTCGCCTTGCGCGCCATGCGCAGATAAGCCTGCTGCGCCCGCTTGGGAACGGGCACCACGAAACCATCGACGTAGCTCATGCTCATTTCTCCTTGGTTTTTTTGGCTTTCCACAGGCCCATCATGCGGCCCTCGGGATCGGTGAAAAGGGACAGCCAGCCCATGCCCGGAACTTCCTGCTCTTCCACGTGGATCCTGCCGCCCGCGGCCTTGATCTTCTTGCGATAGGGCGCGAGCTCGTCCACGAGGATGTAAAAGAGCAATTGCGCGGGCCACGGGCCCTCGCGATCGGGCTTGAGAATGCCGCCGTTGATGCCGCCTTCGCCGCCTGTTTCCAGGGTGCGGTAGTCGATCTCGGGCAGGTGACGCACCTTCCAGCCGAAAAGTCGGGCATAGAAGTCGGACACTTTCGCCGGGTCCTTCGACATCATTTCGAAATGCACGACAGGTTGACCCATAAAGCCTCCTTTTCTGTTCGAGGCGCCCCGGATTTCAGAGTTCCTGCACGAGGCGCTCGAGCTTGACGAAGGTGCTCGTCCAGCCGCCCAGATGCGCATCGCGCACGCTCTCGTCGAAGAACTGCTCGTGCCTGAAATCGAGCACCGTGCCGCCCGCGACCGCCTTGAAGACGATCGTGATGAGCGACTCGCGCTCGGGCGTGCTGCGCGGCCAGGTCCAGGTGAAGACGAGCTTGTTGTTCGGCACCACCTCCTTGTAGACGCCCTGCGCCTCGTGCTGGTCGCCCTTCGGGCCGCCGAACACGATGCGAAAGCGCCCGCCGACTCGCACGTCGAGATCGGCCACCGCCACCGGCTCCTGCACCGTGCCCGGCCCGAACCAGCGCTTCAGCGCTTCGGGGTCCGTCCACGCCCGCCAGACTTTCTCGGGCGCGACCGGGTAGGTGCGCTGGAGGGTGAGGAAGGGTTTTTCGACGGTTTTTGCCTGTTCCATGTCTGCAATTCCTCCTGCTGGTAGAGATAGCGGGCGAGCGAATCCAGGTTGTCCTTCCAGAATTTCTCGTAGTGCGCGAGCCACTCGGAGGCCTTCTGCATCGGCTTGGCCGAGAGCACGCAGCTCACCACGCGCCCCTCCTTCGAGCGCTCGATGAGCCCGGCCGCCTCGAGCACCCGCAGGTGCTTCATGAAGCCGGGGAGCGACATGTCGTGCGAGGCGGCGAGATCGCTCACGGCGAGGCTGCCGCCGTCGAGCTCGCCCAGCACCGCGCGGCGCGTCGGATCGGCCAGGGCCGAGAACACCGCATCGAGCACGTCGTCTTCATACTTAACCATTAGGTTTAGTATCTGCCCAGGCGAAGGCGCTGTCAAGACCCCCTTCTTTTGGAGCTACAGCGCGGCCCGCAGGGTGCGGTGGAAGTGGACGATGGCGCCTTCGAAGCGCCCGAAGGTGAAATGCGAGTTGGCGCCGGTGGCGAGGCCGCGCTGGATCGCGGCTACCACCGCGCGGTCCTCCGCCGCGCCGGTCTGCGTGACGAACTGCGCGTCGCGCTCGACTTCCTTGCGCGAAGCCTCGTCGCCCAGGCCCCGGTTGGTGAGCCCGTAGCTGATCTGGCACGTGCTCGAGGGCGTGAGCGGCTCGAGAATCACCACGTTGGTGTGACGCGAGAGCACGGTGATGAGCACGTTCGGAAAGAGCTGGTACACGTAGGTGAGGAGCCCGTCGACCCGGCGCTCCTCGGGCGGCAGCGCGGCGAGCTTCTCGATGCGCCGGAACGGATAGACGATGCGGCTGTGGCGGCCGAAGGTCTCGACCACGTTCAGGTTGTCGAAGCCGTAGGGAAAGAAGGTGTCTTTGTGCGTGGCGCGGATGTGATAGCCCTCGATGAAGCCTTCGAGGAGGATCTTCCAGTTCGCCGGAACCACGTTCTCGCTGCAGGCAAAAAGCGTCTGCTCGCCTTCGATGAGCCCGGGCAGGCGCTCCAGCGTCTCGTCGCGCGCGCCCTTGCCCTCCTGGGTGACGAAGACGAGGCCGTGTCGCTCTTCGGCACGCACGGGCACGAGGCCGTGCTTCGCCTTGTCCAGTCCGGGGAAGCCTTCCTCGTGCGGGATGTGCCTGAGCGAGCCGTCCAGCCGGTAGGTCCAGCCGTGATAACCGCACACGAACGACTTGGCGCAGCCGCTCCCTTGCGCGACCTGCATGCCGCGATGCCGGCAGGCGTTGCGGAAGGCACGCACCTTGCCGTCGTCGCCGCGCACCGCGAGGATCGGCACGCCGGCCGCCTCGCGGGCGACGTAGGAGCCCTTTTCCGGCAGCGCCGCCGACGGGCAGAACACGGTCCTCGAGCGCCTGAGCAGCTCGAGCTCGGCCGCAAAGCGCTTCGCGGACGAATAGTTTTCCGTCGGCTCGCGCCAGGTCGCCTCGCCCATGTCGGTGGTGCGGTCGCGGATGTGATCGAGCACGCGCTGCGCCACCGCCCGGTCGTCGAGCAAACCGTTCCGCTTGCGTGGGCTGCTTTTGCGCGGCATCGCCACTATCATAGCCCTCCCGAAAGGAAGCCCATGAAAATCCGAAAAATAGTGATGACGCGCGAGACGACGTTTCCCCACGACGGCACCGCCGGCGCGAAGCCGGCGAGCCAGGCGGCCGTGCTGGCCGTGATCGAAAATCCCTACGCGGGAAAGCAGCAGGAAGACCTGAGCGCGCTTTTCGACATCGGTGCGCAGCTCGGCGAAAAGCTGATGCCCGATCTCGTCAGGCTGCTCGGGGCGGACGCGGTCGCCTATTCGAAGGCGGCCATCGTCGGCACGAGCGGCGAGGCCGAGCACGGCCACGCGCTCGTGCACCCCAAGCTCGGCAAGCCGATGCGCGCGGCGATCGGCGGCGGCAAGGCGGTGATCTGCTCCAACGTCAAGGTCGCCGCGGCCGGCACGCCGATCGACATGCCTTTCGCCAACAAGGACAACATCTGGTCGTTCGACGATTTCGGCACTTTCACCGTCTCGGTGCCCGATGCCCCGCGCCCGAACGAGGTCGTCGTCGCCATCGCGATCAGCGACCGGCCGCGCACCCACCCGAGGGTGGGCAAGGGACCGATCACGACGTAAAGGCAGTTACACTACCGTCTTCCAAGGAGAGGAGGTTGGACAAGTGAGAATCATCGCACTGGCAGTTTCGTGCCTGTTCGCCGCGAGCGCGTCGGCGCAGGAAACCTTCAAGCTCGGCATCGTCAGCTTCCTGTCGGGACCCGCGGCGGAAAGCTTCGGCGTGCCGGCGGTGAACGGCGCCAAAGTGGTGCTCGAGGCCTTCAACAAGGGCCAGGCCCCCGCCCCGTACAACAAGACGGGCTTCGGCGGCATGCGCATCGAGCCGGTGTTCGTCGACGAGAACGGCGGGGCGACCAAGCAGGTCCAGGAGCTGCGCAATCTCTATGACCGCGAGAAGGTGGACGCGGTGGTCGGCTACGTGGGCTCGGGCGATTGCCTCGCGGTCGCGCCGGCAGCCGAGGAGATGAAGAAATTCCTCATCCTCTACGACTGCGGCACGCCGCGCATCTTCGAGGACGGCCAGTACAGATATGTCTTTCGCACGGCCTCGCACGCGGTCATGGACAACGTCGCGCTCGCCCGCTATCTCAAGGCGCGCGGCATCAAGTTCAGCACCGTCAACTACATCAACCAGGACTACGCCTGGGGCCACGATTCGCGCAACGACTTCAAGGCGGCGGCGGCGCAGCTCTTTCCGGGCGTGAAGAACCAGGCGGACCTGCTGCCCAAGTTCGGCGCGGGCCAGTACGGCACGGAGATCTCCGCCCTGCTCTCGCAGCCGGCGGAGCTCACGCACTCCAGCCTCTGGGGCGGCGATCTGCAGGCGTTCATCCTGCAGGCGGCCCCGCGCGACCTGTTCAAGAAGACGCAAGTCGTCTTCTCGGCCGCCGACCACGTGCTGCCGGGCCTCGGCGATCGCATGCCGGACGGCGTCATCCTCGGCGCGCGCGGTGCGTACGGCCTCATGTCGCCCAAGTCGGCGCTGAACGACTGGTGGTGGAAGCTCTATTCGGACGCGTACAAGACCTACCCGGTCCAGGCGCCGTACCGCATGGTGCAGTCGCTGCTCGGTCTCAAGCTCGCGGTGGAAAAGGCGATGGCGGCCAACGGCGGCAAGAAGCCGACGGGCGAGCAGATCGCCGCGGCGCTCAAGGGCTCGGAATGGGAATCGCCCGCCGGGAAGATCCGCATGGCGCTCGGCGACGGGCACCAGGCGGTCCAGGACACGGCGATCGGCCGCACCAAGTACGACGCCGCGAAGAAGATGGTCACGCTCGTCGACATCCAGCGCTTCAACGCCGATTGCGTCAACCCGCCCAACGGCGTGAAGGGCGAGGACTGGATCAAGGGCGGCTTCAAGGGCGCCAAGTGCGACTGAAAACGCGCTGAAGAAATCAAGGAAGGGCGGCGCTGACCGCCCTTTTTTGTGAACACCGCCCTCACCATCCTTGCCGACGGCGTCGCCTACGCGTCGTGGCTTTTCATCGTCGCGCTCGGGCTGACGCTCGTCTTCGGCGTGCTCAAGATCCTGAACGTGGCGCACGGCAGCTTTTATGCCGTGGGCGCGTACGCGGCCGCCACGTTCGTCGCGTGGTTCGCGACCTGGGGATTCGCGCCCTGGCTTTCGCTCATCGCCCTCCTCCTTGGCTCGGTCGCGGTGGCGGCGCTCCTTGCGCCGCTCACCGAGCGCGGGCTGCTGCGCGTCTTCTACGGGCGCGACGAGGTGCTGCTCGTGCTCGTGACCTACGCGCTCTTCCTCGTCCTCGAAGACCTGATGAAGCTCGTCTGGGGCGTCAACCCCTACTTCGTGACGGCGCCCTACGGCCTGTTCGGCAACGTGCAGATCGGCGGCCAGTCCTACGTCGGCTATGACCTGGCCCTCGTCGCCGTCGCCATCACCTGCGGCCTGGGCGTCTGGTGGGGCCTCAACCGCACGCGCGCCGGCAAGGTGGTGCTCGCCGTCATCCACAGCGCGGAGATCGCCGCCTCGATGGGCGTGAACGTCGGCCGCGTCTACACCTTCGCGTTCATGTTCGGGATCTTCCTCGCCGCGCTCGGCGGCGCGCTGACCGCGCCCATGATCTCGGTCCAGCCCGGGGTCAGCGTCGCGGTGGTCATCGTCTCCTTCGCGGTCGTCATCATCGGCGGCCTCGGCTCGATCGAAGGCGCCGCGATCGGCGCGCTCATCGTCGGCATGGCGCGCTCGCTCGCCGTGCACACCTGGCCGCCAGCCGAGCTCTTCAGCATCTATGCGGCGATGGCGGTGGTCCTCATTTTCAGGCCCGAGGGCCTGTTCCAGAGAGTGAAGGCGCGGCGCATATGAAAAAGACCGCCGCGATGGGGCTTGCGGTCCTGGCCGCTCTCCTCGCCGGAGGGCTGCTCGCGCCCAAGTGGCTGCTTTTTCTGGTCACCATGTCGGCCGCCAACGGCCTCGTGTCGCTCGGCATCGTGCTGATGATGCGCGGCGGCGTCGTGTCCTTCGGCCAGGGCTTGGTCTTCGCGGCGGGCGGCTATGCCGCGGCCCTCGTCTCGAACAAGCTTGGCGTCTCGGATGCGCTGCTCCTCGCGGCCGCGGGCGGCGGCGCCGCGGTGCTGCTCGCGGCGCCTTTTGCGCCGCTCCTTGCGCGCTACCGCGGCATCTTCTTCGCGATGCTCACGCTGGCGCTTTCCATGGTGCTCTACGGCGTGCTCATGAAGTCCGAAAGCCTCGGCGGCTCGGACGGCTTCAACATGCGGCGCCCCACGCTGCTCGGCTTTTCGATCCCCGACGCCTGGTCGGGCTACGCGCTCTATGCCCTGGTCGTGACGATCGCCGTGCTCCTCTCGACCGCCGCGCGCGTGTACTTCGACTCGGCGCGCGGCCTGGTCGCGCTCGCCATCCGGGAGAACGAGCTGCGCGTCGAATACCTCGGCGCCTCGGTGCGCCGCGTGATGGCGCTCGATTTCGTGCTGGCCGCCTTCCTCGGCGGCGTGGGCGGCGCGCTCGCCGTCATGGCGCTCGGCCACATCGAGCCCCAGTTCAGCTACTGGACCACTTCCGGCGAATTCGTTTTCGTCTCGATCCTCGCCGGCCACCACAGCGTGGCCGCGGTCTTCGCCGCCTCGCTCGTGCTCGAGCTCGTGCGCTCGTTCTCGAGCGCGTACTTCCCGAACACCTGGCAGCTCGCGCTCGGCCTTTTCCTCCTCATCGTGATCCGCTTCCTGCCCAAAGGGCTGGGCAGCCTGTTCAACCGGTTTTCGAGGCAGGCCGCGCCGTGACCGTCCTCTCCGCGCGCGGCCTGTGCAAGCACTTCGACGGCGTGGTCGCCGCCGACCAGGTGACGATCGAAGTCGCCGCGGGCGAGCGCGTCGGCCTGATCGGCAGCAACGGCGCCGGCAAGACGACCTTCGTCAACATGATCACCGGGTATCTCAAGCCCGACGAGGGCCGCATCGAGCTGCAGGGCCGCGACATCACGCCGCTCGGGCCGCGTCAGATCGAGCGCCTGGGCGTGGCGCGCTCTTTCCAGATCCCGCAGCTTTTCCCCGAGCTCTCGGTGCTGGACAACATGCTCGCCGCCGACGCCTGCGCCCAGGGCGGGCTCTCGGCCTGGCAGCCCGCGCGCGACGCCGCACGAAGGGCGCGCGCCGAAGCGGGCCTCGACCGATTCTCGCTGCGCGAGCACGCGGCGCGCCGGGTCGCCGAGCTCGCCGGCGGGGTGAGGAAGCTCCTCGACATCGCCGTGGCGCTCACGCGCGCGCCCTCGGTGCTGCTGCTCGACGAGCCGACGAGCGGCGTCAGCGTCGAGGAGAAATTTCCCGTCATGGAAACGGTCATGGGCGCGCTCGATCGCGCCCGGACCACCGTGCTCTTCGTAGAGCACGACATGGAGATCGTGCAGCGCTATGCGAGCCGCGTGGTCGCCTTCTACAGCGGCCGCGTGCTCGCCGACGGCGCGCCGGCGGCGGTGCTCGCCGATGCCGAGGTGCGCCGCCACGTCACCGGCGCGGAGGCCTGATGCTGCAGGTGCGCGGGCTGAAAGTCTCCATCGCCTCGGTCGAGGCCCTGCGCGGCTTCTCGATCGAGGTCGCCGAGGGCAGCATGGTCGGGCTGGTGGGCCGCAACGGCGCTGGCAAGACGAGCCTCATGCGCACGATCATGGGCCATCTGCGCACGGCGGGCGGCTCGGTCAGCTTCGGAGGGACCGATCTCGGCCGGCAGCCGCGCCACGCGAGAGCCGGGCTGGGCATCGGCTACATGCCGGAAGATCGCGGGCTCGTTCCCGAGCTCACGGTGGAAGAGAACATCCTGCTGCCCGTGTGGAGCTCGAAGACGCTCGATCCGGGGGAGCGGCTCAAGTTCGTCTACGGCGCGATGCCCGAGCTCGAAGCCTTCGCGCAGCGCCGCGCGCTCCTGCTCTCGGGCGGCCAGCAGAAGCTCGCCGCGCTCGGCCGCGCGCTCGCCATCGGCACGAAGCTGCTGCTTCTCGATGAGCCCTTCGAAGGCCTCGCGCCGGCGCTCTCCCGGCGCCTCGCCGACGTGATCGCGGGACTGCGCGGGCGCGGCCTGGCCGTGCTGCTCTCGCAGTCGGACCTGAATCATTCCCGCTCGCTGCTCGACCGCGAGGTCGTTATCGAGCGGGGTGCGAACCCCGCCTGATCCGGGTCACGATTTCCTCCCGGACGTCCGTGATCTCCCGCGCGCGAGACGCCTCGGCGCCCTCGCAATGCGGCGAGCGCGGACAATGCAGGCTGCGGGGGCAGATCACCCGCGCCGGCCGCGCGAGCGCCTCGTCCACCCAGGCGATGTTGAGCACCTTGGCGACGCCGCGGATCGCCTCGAGCGCCTCGCCGGTGATTTTTGCCTCGCCGTGGTGCTGCAGGCAGGCGCCGGCGAGGCCGCGCACGAGCACATCGGCGTCCACGCCGTGCGAGCGCAGCGCCGGCACCAGGTCGAGGCCGACCGAGAGCACGTGCGGGTTGCCGGCCATGTCGCCGGTGCGCCGGGAATGGCAGCAATACAGCATGGCCTGATCGCCGTTCAGCAGCACGGAAATCTGCGAGCCGCGGTCGGCATGGCGCCCCTCGCTCAGCATGCGGAACACGGCCCAGTGCGGGCACGGGTCCGACACCTGCGCCATGTTGCCCCAAGGCAACGGAATGCCGTTGCCGCGGTAGACCGCCCGCAGGTAGCCGGGCGGATACGCGTCGAAGAAATGCCAGTAGGGGTACGGTGACACCTTGGTCATGCGGCGCATGACGACCGCGGGCGTGAGCTCGATCTTCTCGCCCGCCTCCACCCGGTAGGACTCGCGCGCGAGGAACCGGCGGAAGGGCGCCTTGGGCGCGAGCAGCGCCCCCGCGAAGAAGCTGCACTCGAAGTCGCGCCAGGCGTGCAGCACGTCCTGCGGGCTCATGCCGCCCGCCTGGTCGCCCTCGGGACTGCCGCCCATCTCGCCGCCGGTGGCGTGCGCCGATTTGAGGCCGTCGCCGCCGTGCAGGACCTTGTGGCCGAGGTGCGAGGCGAGGTCGAACTTGAGCCGCGCGCGGTCGGAGAGGAGCTCCCGGTTGAGGTAGATGGTGCTCGGCGGCTCGAAGAAGGAGCGCATCATGCTCCTCAGCTCCCGGTCCTTGTCGCGCGCGAGCACGGGCTTGCGGTCGAACCAGCGCAGCTTCAGGCCGTGCTGCCGGCAGAGCTTCATCAGGTCGTCGGCATCGAGCGGGAAGCGCCGCTCGCCGATCCCTTCGGCGGCCCGCTCGAGGTCGGGGAAGTCGTTCCTCGACATCTCCTGGTGCGAGCGGATGAGCAGGTGGGCGAACTGCCGCCCGGTAGTGCCGGTCTGCGCGAGCAGCTCGGGAATCGCCGCCTGCAGGAGCTCGCGCGAGAAGAGGAACGCGGGCTCGAGCGGCACCACCGTGGCCCCGCCCACGCGCGTCGCGACCGAGGCCTCGATCTCCGGGTTGCCGTCGAGGAACCACTTGGGATCGCGCTGGAACACCGAGCAGAAGAGCTTGAGGAGCCGCATCGAGGGGATGCGCTTGCCGCTCTCGATCATCGACAGATAGGACACCGAGGGCGCGGTGCCCGAGTCGAGCTGGATGCAGCGCGCCGAGAGCTCCTCCAGCGTGAGGCCGTTGCGCTTCCTGAGCGCGCGCAGCTTGGTCCCAAGGAAGTGGCTTTTGCGGCCGTGAACCTGCGCGCTCATGGTCCGATCAGATTACTCGCGTGTGAAATTAACAATGTGAAATTTTTGCAGTGAAATTTGCCTAGCATCTTTGGTCATAATGCCATTGCTGCAACGCAAAGGAAACGCCATGACGATGCGTGTGCTGGTTCTCGGTGCCTCCTACGGGTCTCTCCCGGCGACCCGGCTCCTGATGGCAGGCCACCACGCCACCCTGGTCTGCACTCAGGCCACCGCAGACCTCATCAACCGCGAAGGCACGGTGGTGCGCTTCCCGGTGAAGGGCTGGCAGAGCCAGCTTCCGGTCGCCTCGGCCGCGCTGCCGGGCAAGCTGGACGCCTGCACGCCGGGTCAAGCCGATCCGTCGCGCTACGACCTCGTGGTGCTCGGCATGCAGGAAGCCCACTACGGCGAGCGCTCGGTGCGCGAGCTGATGCAGCGCGTGGCGCGCTCGAAGAAGCCCTGCCTCGCCATCATGAACATGCCGCCGCTTCCCTACCTGCGGCGCGTACCGGCGCTCGCGCAGGTGGATTTGAGCCACTGCTACGCCGAGCCCGGCGTGTGGGACGGCTTCGAGCCCGGCCTCATGAGCCTCGCGAGCCCCGATCCGCAGGCGTTTCGCCCGCAAGGCGAGCCGAAGAACGTGCTGCAAGTGGGCCTGCCGACCAACTTCAAGGCGGCGCCTTTCGCCGCCGACGAGCACACGGCGATCCTTCGCCAGCTCGAAGCCGACATCGAGCGCGCGCGCCTGCCCGGCAAGGGCGAGCTCGAGCTGCCGGTCAAGCTCAAGGTGCACGACTCGCTCTTCGTGCCGATGGCCAAGTGGCCGATGCTGATCGCGGGCAACTACCGCTGCATCCGTCCGCAGGAAATGATCGCGATCCGCGACGCGGTGCACGGCGACGTCAACCGCTCGCGCGAGATCTACGACTGGGTGGCGGACCTGTGCGTGCTCCTCGGCGCGACGCCGGCCGACCTGGTGCCGTTCGAAAAATACGCCAAGGCGGCCGAAAGCCTCGGCAAGCCCTCCTCCGCCGCCCGGGCCCTCTTTGGCGGCGCGCGCCACATCGAGCGCGTCGACAGCCTGGTGCACTCGATCGCCGCGCGCCTCGGCAAGACGAGCGGCGTGCTGCGCGAGATCGTGCAGCTCGTCGATTCGCGGCTCACGGAGAACCGGCACGCGGCCGAAGCCGTGGCCGCATAAAGAAAAGATCGAAGGGAGAGCCCATGAAAGCCAACACCGTCCGCGCCGAAAAGCCTTCCAGCATCGAAGTGCTGGGCCGCGTCACGCCCGAGTTCGCGCAGATCCTGAGCCCGGAGGCGCTCGCGTTCGTGGCGGCGCTGCACCGGCGCTTCGAGTCGCGACGGCAGGACCTGCTTGCGATGAGGGCGGAGAGGCAGCGCCAGTTCGACATGGGCGTGATGCCCGAT
>DATAHF010000165.1:0-5166 GCA_036263315.1 Burkholderiales bacterium | reverse complement strand
ACGCCGAGGTGTGCCTCGGCGGCGGCGTGATTACTTAGGCGCCACCGGAACGGTGTCGGCAAACGCGGCCCGTTCCATGAGCTTGCGGTAATGGCGCTCGACCCCCGGATATTCGGTGGCCCAGTCGATGTCGCCGGGTTTGCGGAAGCCAAGCCAGCCCATGCAGCAGCCGACCGCGATGTCGGCGAGCGAATAGCGGTCGCCGTGGCACCAGGCGCGCTCGCCCAGCTCCGACTGCATCTGCTCCATGGCGCGGTGCATGCGCGCCACCTGCTTGTCGACCCAGGCTTTGCTTTGCTCGCGCTTCTCGCGCAGGCTCTCATAGCGCACCAGCAACCCGGCGTCCACCACGCCGTCGGCGAGCGCTTCCCAGCGGCGCACCGCGACGCGGTCGCGGTTGTCGTCCGGGATCAGGCGGCTGATGGGCGAGACGTTGTCGAGGAACTCGACGATGACGCGCGAATCGTAGAGCGCCGTGCCGTCGTCCAGCAGCAGCGTCGGGATCTTGCCGAGCGGGTTGTGCGCGTTGACCGGGTTGTCGGGCGGGTTGACGTCCACGAGCTCCATCTCGCACTCGATCTTCTTCTCCGCGAGCACGATGCGCACTTTGCGGGTGTAAGGGCTGGCGAGGGCGGCAAGCAGCTTCATGAGGGCGCGAATTATACGGTGCCTAGTACGCGCTTAACGCGCCGGCGCAGCGCCGGGATGACAACCTTTGCAAACCAGGGATTTCTCTGCATCCAGGCCTTGTTGCGCCAGCTCGGGTGCGGCAGCGGGAAGAAATCGGGCGAATACTCTGCGAACGCGCGCACGGTTTCGCCCACGCTCTTTTTGCGGGAAGCCCCCAGGTAAAAAATCTGCGCATAGCTGCCGACGAGCAGCGTCAGGCGGACGTTGGGTAGAGCGGCGCGGAACCTGGGCTGCCAGAGCGGCGCGCACGCCCGCATGGGCGGGAGGTCCGAGCCATCGACCGTGCCGGGATAGCACAGGCCGGCCGGCACGATGGCGATGCGCGAAGTGTCGTAGAAATCGGCGCGCTCGAGAGCGAGCCAGTCGCGCAGCACGTCGCCGGAGGGATCGTTCCACGGGATGCCGGTCTCGTGCACGCGGCGCCCGGGCGCCTGGCCGACGATCAGGACGCGCGCGCTGCGGCCGGCGAGGAACACGGGCCGCGGCGCGTGCGGCAGCTTGTCTTTGCAGAGGGTGCAGCGGGCCGCTTCGGCGGCGACGGACTTCAATGAAAAAGAAGCCACCCCCCTATAATAGAGCCTATGCCCTCGCCGCTCGCCGCGCTGTCGCCGCTCGACGGCCGGTACGCCAGGACCGCCGATCCGCTGCGCGGATTCTTCAGCGAGCAGGCGCTCATCCGCTACCGGATCCGCATCGAGCTGGCATGGCTCGAGGCGCTCGGCGCGGAAAAGGCGATCAAGGAAGTGAAGCCCTTTTCCGCGGCGACCAGGAAGGCCTTCGCCCGGCTGCTCGCGCAGTTTTCCGAGCGCGACGCCGAGCACGTGAAGAACATCGAGGCCGAGACCAACCACGACGTCAAGGCCATCGAGTACTGGCTGAAGGCGAAGCTCGCGAACAACCGCGAGGCCCTGCCGGCGCTCGAGTTCATCCACTTCGCCTGCACCTCCGAGGACATCAACAACCTCGCGTACGCGCTCATGCTCGCGGAGTCGCGCGAGCAGGTCATGCTGCCCAGGCTCGAGCAGCTGACCGAGGCCTTGCGCGCGCTTGCGCGCAAGCACGCCGCCGTGCCGATGCTCTCGCGCACCCACGGCCAGGCGGCCTCGCCCACGACGCTCGGCAAGGAGATGGCGAACTTCGCGCAGCGCCTCGCGCGCGCGCGGAGCTGCATCGGCGGCGTCCCGATCCTCGGCAAGATGAACGGCGCGGTGGGCAACTACAACGCGCACGTCGCCGCCTACCCGGGCGTGGACTGGGAGCGCTTCAGCCGCGCCTTCGTCGAGCGGCTGGGGCTGGAATTCAATCCGTACACCACCCAGATCGAGCCGCACGACTGGATCGCCGAGCTGCTGGACGCCTACGCCAGAGCGAACAGCGTGCTTCTCGACCTCGACCGCGACCTGTGGGGCTATATCTCGCTCGGCTACTTCAGCCAGAAGCTGAAGAAGGGCGAAGTGGGCTCTTCCACCATGCCGCACAAGGTGAACCCCATCGACTTCGAGAACTCGGAAGGCAACGCCGGCGTGGCCAACGCGCTCCTTCGCCACCTGGCGGAAAAGCTGCCGGTGTCGCGCTGGCAGCGCGATCTCTCGGACTCGACCGCCCTGCGCAACGTCGGCATGGCGCTCGGCCACAGCCTGCTTGCCTACGCCTCGTGCCTGCGCGGGCTCGCGAAGCTCGAAGCCGCGCCGCCGCGGCTGGCCGAGGACCTCGACGCCAACTGGGAAGTCCTCTCCGAGGCGGTGCAGCAGGTGATGCGCCGTTACGGCGTTCCCGAGGCCTACGAGAAGCTGAAAGCCCTTGCGCGCGGCAAGCGCTTCGGCCGGCGCGAGCTTGCCGCCTTCGTGAAGACCCTGCCGATTCCGCCCGAGGCGCGCAAGCGCCTGCTCGCGCTCACCCCCGCCTCCTACACGGGACTCGCCGCGGAGCTCGCCAAGCGCGTATGAGGGCCCTGGTTCTGGCGGCGGCAACGCTGCTGTTGCCGGCTTGCGCGTGCGCGCAGGTCCTCGTCGCGCTCGCCACGCGGCCCGGCGTCACGGAGCCCGTATTCATCGCCGACATGGGCGAGGCGCAGCCGCGCGCGGTCGCGCTCCTCTATAGCGGCGGCTATGGCGACATCCACCTGCGGCTCGAAGACGGGCGGCCGGCCTACCGGGCGGGAAATTTCCTGCTGCGCTCCTACGGCGAATTCATCCGCAACGGGGTGCTCCCGGTGATGGTCGACGCGCCCTCCGACTTCGCCTCCGGCATGCCGGACTCGTACCGGCGGAGCGACGCGCAGGTCGCCGACGCGCGAGCGGTGCTGCGCGAGGTGCGCAGGCGCTTCCCCGGGGTACCGGTGTTCATCGTCACCACGAGCCGCAGCACGCTCTCCGGGGCGCATCTCGGCCGCGCGCTCGGCGCGGGCGAGGTCGACGGCGTGGTGCTCAGCTCCTCCATGGCGGTCTCCGGCGCCTGGGAGTCTCTCGCCGGCTTCGATTTCCGGGCGATCAAGGCGCCGCTTCTCTTCGTGCATCACCGCGACGACGGCTGCAAGGCGACGCCGTACTACGCCGCCGAGCGGCTGGCGTCCGGCTTCGCGCTGATTTCGGTCGAGGGCGGCCTGCCGCCGAAGTCCGGTCCGTGCGACTCGTTTGCGGCCCACGGCTACTATGGCGTCGAGCCGCGCGTAGTCGACGCGATGGCGGCCTGGATGCTGAAGCAGCCGTTCCCGAAGGACATCCGCTAGCTCCCATGCTCCACGGCGCGACGATCTTCCTGTCGTCTTTCCTGCTGTTCATGGTGCAGCCGCTCATCGCGCGCCTCATCCTGCCGTGGTTCGGCGGCAGCGCCGCCGTGTGGACGACGTGCATGCTCTTCTTCCAGGCGCTCCTCCTTGCCGGCTATGCCTATGCGCACCTGCTGATCTCCAGGGCGGGCAAGAGGGCCGGCGCGGCGATCCATAGCGCGCTCCTTGCCGCGGCGGTGCTGGTGCTCCCCATTGCGCCTTCGGCCGCGTGGAAGCCGGCAGGCGGCGACGAGCCGATCCACAGCATCCTCTTCGTCCTGGGCGGGTCGGTCGGGCTGCAGTACTTCCTGCTCGCGGCGACGAGCCCGCTCCTGCAGGCGTGGTACGTGCGCACCCGGCCGCAGGGCAATCCCTACCGGCTTTTCGCCATCTCCAACATCGCGTCGCTGCTCGCGCTCATCGGCTATCCGTTCGTGGTGGAGCCCGTGCTCACCGGCCGAGAGCAGGTGGCGCTCTGGTCATGGCTCTTCGCCGCGTTTGCGCTGGTCTGCGCAGCCGTGGCATGGATGACGCCCGATTTCTCCCCGCAGAAAGCCGCGACGCGGGATGCGGGAGAAGGCGGCAAGCTGCCCTATGGAATGTTGACGGCGGGACTGTGGACGGCGCTCGCCGCCACCGGGTCGGTGCTGCTCCTCGCCGTGACCAATTACCTCACGCAGAACGTGGCCGCGGTGCCGCTCCTCTGGCTCCTGCCGCTCACCATTTATCTCCTCAGCTTCATCGTCGCTTTCGAAGGCCGCAATTGGTACCAGCCGCGCTGGCTATGGCCGCTCGTGCTGATCGCGGCGCTCGCCATGGCCGCGCTGGTGGTCGACACGGAGCAGCGCTACAAGCTCTGGCTGCAGCTCGGCGCGTTCCTGCCGGGGCTCTTCCTCGGCTGCCTCTTCTGCCACGGCGAGCTCTACCGCCTGCGCCCGGGCCCGCAGCAGCTCACGGCCTTCTACCTGTGGATCTCCGCCGGCGGCGCGCTCGGCGGCCTGCTCGTCGCGGTGGTGGCGCCGCTTGCCTTCAAGGGCTTCTACGAGCTCGGGCTGGGCCTGATGGCGCTCGCGCTTCTCGCCGCGCTGCGCTTTTCCGCGCTCGGGCGGCTGGCGCGCTACGCCGCGCTCGCGGCGTTCGTGCTGGTGACCGCGGCCGCCGCCTTCGATGCGTTCCGCTACAACGAGGACGTGGTGGTCGCGGCGCGTAACTTCTACGGGCTGCTGCGCGTCAAGGAATACGGCACGCCGGGCGGCGATGACCATGTGCGGCGCCTCATCCACGGCACCATCATGCACGGCGAGCAGTTCCTGGGGCCGGGGCAGCGCTCCAAGACCACCTCCTACTACACGGAGCATTCGGGAATCGGCGCCGCGATCCTCTCCAAGCGCGGCCATCCCGCGCGCATCGGCTTCATCGGCCTGGGCGCGGGCACGCTCGCGGCGTATGGCAGGCCGGGCGACGTCTACCGGTTCTACGAGATCGATCCCCACGTGGTGGAGATCGCGAAATCGCAGTTCACCTTCCTCAAGGACACGCCCGCGCGCGTGGAGATCGTGCTGGGCGACGCGCGCCTTTCGCTCGAGCGCGAGCCGCCGCAGCAGTTCGACGTGCTCGCGGTCGACGCCTTTTCGGGCGATGCCATCCCGGTGCACCTGATCACCAGGGAGGCGCTCGGGCTCTACCTCCGGCACATGAAGCCCGACGGC
>DATAHF010000164.1:0-7519 GCA_036263315.1 Burkholderiales bacterium | reverse complement strand
GAATGGAGGAATGTGTCTACGATGCCGCTGCCCGAATCGAGGTCGGGAGCATGTTTTGTGTATGAACGGACGTGATGCCACGCAGGCAGTGCCGCGAGTGTTTCGCGAACCAGCTCTACACCTTCGGGCGTTTGTTCCACGCCGAGCATTCGAAAGACCTGCTGCAGCATGTACACGCCATATCGTCGATATAGTCCATACAACATGATGCTCATCACCCCGTGCGGCAGGAGCAGGGATTTCAGCGCGCGCAAGCCGGCTATCGGGTCCGGAAGGTGGTGAAGGACTCCCGTGCAAACAATCAAGTCGAACTTTTCAGCCAGCTCGCCTAGCTCAAAGATACTGAGACGATGAAGGCGCAAGTTCTGTAGGCCATGCTTTCGCTTGAGGTAGTCCTGATGTGCGAGCGCCGATTGAGATATGTCGGTCCCGACAACGTTGCAGAAGCGATTGCGATACGCGTACCTCGCGGCCTGCATGGTGCCGCACCCCGCGATAAGGATCCTGAGGTGCTCAGGCTCGACCTGGCGGGGCCACAATTTCCTGCGAAATAGAGAAGGGTCGGAGCGATCGAAAGCCCCGCTTCTGAAGTCCTCATCCAGGTCAAGCGCAGGCTCTGGATAGCGCCAATTCTCATATTGCTCGCGTACCTTATCCATTGAGCGTGCATGGTAACGCCCAGCCTCTGGCTGGAAAAAAAGGAAGCTTGCCAACCAAGAGGATACTGTATAAAAATACACTATCCGATGACTTCACTGACGAGCCTTCTCCAGCGGCACTCCGTCTGGCGCGGCGGCGCTCCTTCTGCGCCGGGCGCGGCCGCGGTGCCGACGGGCTTCGCGCCCCTCGATGCCGAGCTGCCGGGCGGCGGCTGGCCGGCG
Source organism: Burkholderiales bacterium (assembly GCA_036263315.1). Lineage (GTDB taxonomy): Bacteria > Pseudomonadota > Gammaproteobacteria > Burkholderiales > SG8-39 > SCGC-AG-212-J23. The sequence continues at coordinate 6,638 of DATAHF010000164.1, read as the reverse complement.
GGGGGGCTGGTCGAAGTCCTTAGCCGCCATGAGGGCATAGGCGAGCTGCAGATCGTCCTGCCCGCGCTCGCTGCGCTTACAGCGGGGGGGCACAGGGTGGCCTGGCTGGCGCCTCCGCATTTGCCTTATGCGCCCGCCCTGCGGGCCGCAGGCGTGCGGCTCGGCAATCTGACGGTGGTGCGTGCCCCGGGGCGGCGCGATGCGCTGTGGGCGGCGGAGCAGGCGCTGCGCGCGCGGGTCTTCCATGCGCTGCTTGCCTGGCTGCCGGGCGCGAGCTACCCCGAATTACGCCGGCTCTCTGTCGCGGCGCAGAGCGGGCCCGGCTTCGCGCTGGCATTCCGGCCGGCGCAAGCGGCTTGCGAAGCGTCGCCCGCGGTACTGCGCCTCGAGCTCGAGCCCGGCTTCGAGACCGGGCGGGTCGCGGTGCGCATTCTCAAGCGGCGCGGCGCGCCGGTTTCGACGCCGCTGCGCATTCCCATCCAAAGGCCTTTCGGCCGATCCGCGCATGCTCTGGATCGCGCTCCACTTCCCACGGTTGAAGGATCAGGCGCTCGCGCGCGGGCATGCGCCGCCTGATCCCGGCCGGGAGGCGCTCGAGGCGGTCGCCGCCTGGGCTTGCCGCTTCACGCCGCGCGTGTCGCTCGAGCCGCCGCAGGGGATCGCCCTGGAAGTCGAGGGCAGCCTGCGGTTTTTTTCCGGCGCCGATTCCCTAAGGAAAAGAATCGCCGAGGGCCTCGAGACGCTCGGCTTCACGGCCGGGATCGCTTCAGGGCCGACCGCGCAGGCTGCGCTGTGGCGCGCCTCAGGCGGCGGAGGCGCGCTCGAGGATTTGCCGGTCTCGGTCACCGGCCTGGACGAGGAGGCGCTCGCGCTGCTCGCCGGCCTCGGCCTGCGCACGCTCGGCGATGTGCTGCGGCTGCCGCGCGAAGGCGTGGCGCGCCGCTGGGGGAAAGATCTCGTCGATGCGCTCGACCGGGCGCTCGGCCGGGCGCCCGAGCCGCGCGAGTTCTTCGCGCCGCCCGCGCGCTTCGCGCAGAAGCTCGAGCTCCCCGCGCAGGTGAGCGAGGCGCCAAGCGCGCTTTTCGCGCTGCGTCGGCTGCTCGCGCAGCTCGAGGGCTTTCTCGCGGCGCGCCAGGCGGGCGTGCGCGCTTTCCGCGTCCTGCTCGTCCATCCGGATTGCGCGCCCACGGAGGTGAGCGTGGAGCTCGCCTCGGCTGCGCGCGGCGAAGCGCACTTCACCCGGCTCCTCTTCGAGCGCTTCCAGCGTCTCGAGCTGCCGCAGCCGATCGAAGCGGTCCTCCTCGCGGCGGAGAGCCTCGAGCCGCTCGCGGAAAAGACGGCCGGCCTCTTCGGCGGTCCCGGCGAAGGCGGGGAGGAGTGGCTGCGGCTCGTCGAGCGGCTGCAGGCGCGCCTCGGCGGCGAGGCGGTTCACGGCCTGGGCCTTCACGAGGACCACCGGCCGGAATGCGCTTTTTGCAGGGTGGATTTCCGGACCAAGGATTCCAGGGGCGCGGACACCCGGGAGCAGGGCGGATCGCCCGGCCCGCGGCCCTTGTGGCTGCTCGAGGCGCCGCGGCCGCTCTGCGAAGGCGAGTTCGCGCTGCTCGCGGGCCCGGAGCGGATCGAATCAGGCTGGTGGGACGGGAAGGAGGCGCGGCGCGATTACTTCATCGCCCGGACCGGCGAGTCGCTCGCCTGGATCTACCGGGAACGACAAGGTGGATGGTTCGTTCATGGTTTCTTTGCCTGAATCTCTTCCTCCCTACGCCGAGCTTCACTGCCTTTCGAACTTCAGCTTCCTGCGGGGCGCCTCGCATCCGGAGGAGCTCGTCGCGCAGGCCGCGAGCCTCGGCTATTCGGCGCTTGCGATCACCGACGAGTGCTCGCTCGCGGGCATCGTGCGCGCCCACGTCGCGGCGAAGGAAGCGGAGCTGCCGCTCATCGTCGGCAGCGAATTCCGGCTCGAGGACGGGCTCAGGCTCGTCCTCCTCGCGCCCCATCGCAGGGCCTACGGCGCGCTCGCCTCGCTCATCACCGACGCGCGGCGCAGGAAAGGCAAGGGCGCCTATGCGCTTTTTCGCAGCGACCTGGATGCCCGCGCGGAGGAGGGCCTGCTCGCGCTCTGGGTGCCGGGCGAGGCGCCTTCCCTCGAGGACGCGTTCTGGCTCCAGGAGCGCTTCGCCGGCCGGGGCTGGATCGCCGCGGAGCTGCATTGCGGCTCCGGCGACGCGGAAAAGCTGAGGACCCTGGGCGCGCTTTCAAAAAGCTCCGGCCTGCCGCTCGTGGCCGCGGGCGAAGTGCACATGCACCTGCGCTCGCGCCGCCGGCTCCAGGACGCGCTCACCGCGATCCGCCTCGGCCGCCCGGTGCGCGAGTGCGGCCGGGCGCTGCATCCTAACGGCGAGCGCCACCTGCGCCTGCGCGCTCGCCTGGCGCAGGTCTATCCCCCGCCATTGCTTCGGGAAACCCTCGACATCGCCGGCCGCTGCGGCAGCTATCTGGGCGAGCTGCGCTATGAATATCCCGAGGAGCTCGTGCCCCCGGGCGAGACGCCGGCCTCGCACCTGCGCAAGCTGACCGAAGAGGGCCTCGCGCGGCGCTTTCCCGCGGGCACGCCGCCGGGCGTGCGCGAGCTGATCGAAAAGGAGCTCGCGCTCATCGCCGAGCTGCGCTACGAGCCGTTCTTTCTCACCGTCTACGACGTCGTGAGCTTCGCGCGCGGCAAGCAGATCCTCTGCCAGGGGCGCGGCTCGGCGGCGAACTCGGCCGTGTGCTACTGCCTCGGCATCACCGAGGTGGACCCGGCGCGCATGAGCACGCTCTTCGAGCGCTTCGTGTCGAAGGAACGGAACGAGCCGCCCGACATCGACGTCGACTTCGAGCATCAGCGGCGTGAGGAAGTGATCCAGTACGTCTACGGCAAGTACGGCCGCGCGCGCGCCGCGCTCGCGGCGACCGTCATCTGCTACCGGCCGAGAAGCGCGTTGCGGGACCTGGGAAAGGCTTTGGGCCTGGAAAACATGGAAAAGCTTTCGGGGTTGCTCGCGTGGTGGGATCACCGGGAAGTCCTCAAGCAGCGCTTGATGGAAGCAGGCTTTGATCCTGAAGATCGCCGGGTGCAGCAGCTGCTCCAGCTCGCGCAGGAGCTGATCGGCTTTCCGCGCCACCTGTCGCAGCACGTCGGCGGCTTCGTCATCTCGCGCGGGCCGCTCGCCGAGCTCGTGCCGATCGAGAACGCCGCGATGCCCGAGCGCACCGTGATCCAGTGGGACAAGGACGACCTCGAGGCGCTCGGGCTGCTCAAGGTCGACGTGCTTGCGTTGGGGATGCTTTCGGCAATCCGCAGGGCTCTTGATTTTCTCGATATGAAACTTCAGGACATTCCTCCGGAAGATCCCGCGGTCTACAAAATGATCCAGCAGGCCGACACGGTCGGCGTGTTCCAGATCGAGTCGCGCGCGCAGATGTCGATGCTGCCGCGCCTGAAGCCGGCCTGCTTCTACGATCTCGTGATCGAGGTGGCGATCGTGCGGCCCGGGCCGATCCAGGGCGGCATGGTGCACCCCTACCTGCGGCGCCGGCGCGGGCAGGAGCCGGTCCGCTATCCCAGCCCGCAGGTGAAGAAGGTGCTCGAACGCACGCTCGGCGTGCCGATCTTCCAGGAGCAGGTGATGCAGCTCGCGATGGTGGCGGCGGGCTTCACGCCCGGCGAGGCCGATCAGCTGCGCCGCGCGATGGCGGCGTGGAAGCGAAAGGGCGGCCTCGAGCCGTTCGAGAAAAAGCTCAAGCAGGGCATGGCGCGCAACGGCTACTCGCCGGAGTTCGCCGAGTCGCTGTACCGACAGATCCTCGGCTTCGGCGACTACGGCTTTCCCGAATCGCATTCGGCGAGCTTCGCGCTGCTCGTCTATGCCTCGTCCTGGATCAAGCATCACCATCCGGCGGCTTTCCTCGCCGCGCTCCTCAACCGCCAGCCGATGGGCTTCTACGCGCCCGCGCAGCTCCTCCAGGACGCGCGCCGCCACGGCGTGGAGGTGCGCTGCGCGGATGTCCTGCTCAGCCAATGGGAGTGCACGCTCGAAGGCGGCGCCGTACGCCTGGGCTTGCGACAGGTGAGCGGGCTTCCCGAAGCGGCGGCAACGCGCATCGTGGCAGCCCGGCCTTGCGCTTCCGTCGTCGAGCTTGCGCAGCGCGCGCGCCTCAACCGCAAGGAGCTGAAATGCCTTGCCGCGGCGGGGGCCTTGCAGGGGCTGGCCGGTCATCGCAGGAATGCCCGCTGGGCCGCCTCTGGGGTGGAAAAGCCCTCGAAGTTCTTGCCCCGGAACACTGGTGAGCAGGTTTCTTTCGATCCTCCCCCGGAGGGCGAGGAGATCGCCGCCGACTACGCGAGCCTCGGCCTGACCCTGGGACGGCATCCTCTGGCCTTGATTCGGCCTTTTCTTTCGATAGAAAAAATCGTGAAAGCGGAACAGCTGCAACAGCTGCCCCATGGGCGGCGCATTCGGGCAGCAGGATTGGTGACCTGCCGGCAGCGGCCCGACACCGCGACCGGAGTGGTGTTCGTGACGCTGGAAGACGAGAGCGGCTGCGTCAACGTGGTGGTCTGGCGCGACCTGGTCGAGCGGCAGAGAAAGGCGCTGCTCGGCGCGCGCCTGCTCGGCGTGGAGGGCGTGATCGAGCGCGACGGCGCCGTGGTGCACCTGGTCGCGCGGCGGCTCGAGGATCGCAGCGCGCTGCTCGAGCGCTGCTTCGGCGGCCTGCACGTCGCTTCCCGGGACTTTCACTGACTTTCACACCGGCCTGAAAGCGCCTGTCAGGTCAGCACCTTATAATCCTCCGATGAACGATCAAGCCCACACCGTCACGGTCGCCAAGGATCTGGAGGACCTGATCCCGACCTTCATGAAAAACCGCACCAAGGAGCTCGAAACGCTGCGCGCCGCGCTCTCGGGCGGCGACATGGAGCAGCTGCGCCAGCTCGGCCACCGCATGAAGGGCGTGGGCAATTCCTACGGCTTCGAAAAAGTGTCGACGCTCGGCAAGCAGATCGAGGACGGCGCGAAGAGCAGCGACCGCGCGGGCCTGGAGGCGGCGATCGCCCAGTACGCCGACTACCTCGCACGCGTCAAGATCGTCTACGAGTAGGCGAGCGTGACCGATCCCAAGGCGGGCCGGGCTGCGCAGGGCAGCTTCCGCGTGCTCGTGGTCGACGACGACCCGGACATGGCGGGCTTCCTTGTCCGCCTGCTCGCGCAGCAAGGCCTGGACGCGGACGTCGAAAGCGACGGACAGCAGGCGCTGAAACGAATCGCCGCGTCGCCGCCCGATCTGGTGCTGCTCGACGTGATGATGCCCAGCGTGAGCGGCTTCGATGTCTGCCGCAAGTTGAAGAGCAATGAAGCCACCGCGCTGGTGCCGGTGGTTTTGGTCACGGCGCTCGAGGACCAGGATAGCCGCGTGCGAGGAATCGAGGCGGGGGCCGACGACTTTCTCTCCAAGCCGGTGCGGCGCGAGGAGCTGATCGCGCGCGTGAATACGCTGCGCCGGCTGCACGAGACGCGGAAGGAATTGGAGCGCAGGCGCCTCGCCGCCGAGGTGCAGGAAAAGGAGACGATCCGCAAGGCTTTCTCCCGCTACCTCTCGCCGCGGCTCGCCGAGCGGGTGCTGCAGGACAAGGACCGTTCGGACGTTTTCCGCAACCTTTCCAACCGGGCCGCGGTCGTGGCCCTCTTTGCCGACCTGCGCGGCTTCACGCGCCTCTCGGAAACGGTGCCTGTCTCGAGCATCGTGCCGATGCTGAACGAATTCTTCACCGTGCTCACCGCTGCGGTGCACGAGCACGAAGGCACGGTCTTCAGCATGGCGGGCGACAGCCTGCTGGTCGGCTTCAACGTGCCGGTGCCGCAGGCCGATGCGACGGAGCGCGCGGTCGCAACCGCGCGCGCCATGCTGCAGCGCTTCGCGCCGGTGGCCGCACGCTGGCGGAAGGAATACGGCCTGCACGTCGGCATCGGCGTCGGCATCGAGGCGGGCGAGGTCGTGGTGGGCAACGTCGGCGCGCCGAGCTTCATGAGCTACACCATCATCGGCGACACGGTGAACGTCGCCGCCCGCCTCATGCAGACGGCGCTCGCCGACGAGATCCTGATCGGGCCGCGGGCGGCGCTCTCGCTCGGCCCGTTCCTCGGCCGCGCCACCGCGCTCGACCGCCGCAAGGTCGCGCTGAAGGGCAAGGCGGCGCCCGTCGAGGTGGTATCGTTGAAGGTCGCGGCGGCCTGATCGGGCCGCGCCCGGGGCGGGGAAGCAGTGAGAATCCTGATCATCGACGACGACGAGGATTTGCGGAACATCCTCGCGCATTACCTGAAGCAGGAATGGCCCGAGATCGAGGTCGAGCAATTCGATCCGCTCGAGCGCGACATGCCCGACGACGCCTTTGCCCTCGGCGACTATGACCTCATGATCCTCGACTACATGCTCGGCCGCGGCGACGGCCTGGCGTGGCTGCGCGATTTCAAGAAGCGCGGCGACTGCCCGCCGGTGCTCTTCCTCACCGGGGCCGGCAACGAGGCGATCGCGGTGCGCGCGATGAAGGAGGGGGCCGACGACTACCAGCGCAAGCAGGAGCTCACGCGCGA
>DATAHF010000163.1:0-17008 GCA_036263315.1 Burkholderiales bacterium | reverse complement strand
AGTCGCCGACCGCCACGGTATTGCCGACCGGCAGCGGCATCGACAGCTGCCGGAACGTGAGCTTGTCCTGCTTCCAGATGGTTCGCCCATTCGTGCGGTCGAGCGCGTGCACGCCGCCGCGGTCGTCGCTCACGTAGGCGTAGCGCGCATCCAGGCTCACGCCGGTGAGGGAAGACAGGTCGCGCGCCCAGGTCTGGCGGCCGCTCACGGCCTCGAAGCAGGCCACGCGTCCCTGGTAAGAAGCCGCGCAAACTTCGCGCGACTGGAACGCCGGGTCGCCGACGACGTCGGTGACGCGCTCGAGCTCGGTCGATCCCTTCGGCAGCGAGATGGTCGCCTCCCAGCGCACCGCGCCGGTCGCGACCGCGATCGCAAGCAGCTTGCCGCCGGGAAAACCCGCGAACAGCGTGTCCTCGACGACCACGAGACCGCTCGGCGCGCGCATGATGAGCGATGACGGCGCGCGCTGGTAGACCCAGCGCCGGCGCCCGTCGTCGACGCCGAAGGCGAACACCTTGTTGTCGGTGCTGCGCACGAGCACGGCGCCCGCGCCCACAGCCGGGCGCGTGAACACTTCGCTCGATACGCGCGCGCGCCAGCGGACCGCGCCGCTCGCGGCATCGAGCGCGATGACTTCGCCCTCATCGGTCCCCACCACCACGGTGCGCTCGTCCGCGCCCACGCCGCCCGACAGGCGACGCTCCACGCTGACGCGCCATTTGCTCTGCCCGCTGCCCGCGTCCAGGCGCGTCACGGTGCCGTCGCGCGCGGCGGCGTACACCGCGTCGCCGACCACCGCCGGAGCAAAGATGAAGCGATCGGCCCTGCCGACACTCGCCGACCACAGCAGCCGCACGGGCGACGGGCTGGCGATCGCCGGGAGCGGTGCCGGCTGGGGCCCCGAGGTGCGGCCGAGGACGCGGTCATACAGGCTGCCGACGCTCGAGCAGCCGGCGAGCGCAAGCAGGCCCGCGAGCACGCTCGCGCGCGCGACCCAGCGCACGGCGCTACCCGCCGAGCGCATCGAGGCGCATCCGGATGCTGTCGCGGAAGGCCGCATCCTGCTTGTCGCCTTTGTCCAGGGCGAGCTTGTAGGCCGCCTTCGCCTCGGCGGGCTGGTTCTTCGCCACCAGCACGTCGCCCTTGAGCGCGGCGTATTGCGCGTCGTAGGCGGCGCCGTGCTTCTCGTCGAGGAGCTTCATGGCCTCGTCGTAGGCCTTCTCGTCCATGAGCACGGCGGCGAGCCGCAGCCGCGCGAGATCGCGGAAGTCCTCCGACGGCGCATGCTCCACTACCCACTGCAGCTGCAGCTTGGCGCTCTTCGTATCGTTGCGGTCGTGATAGAACTTGGCCGCCGAGAGCGCGCCCATGGACGCGTACAGCGTGCGCGGATACTTCTCCACGAGCGCGCCGCTCGCATCGCGCATCGCCTTGGCGTCGCCCACCTGGACCGCCTTCGACACGGTGTCGTAGAGCACCGCGGCCTGCGCCGCCTGCTCGCGCTGGTACCAGTTCCATCCCTGCCAGCCCGCGAAGCCGACCGCCACGGCGAGAATGACGGACACGACCAGCGTGCCGTTGTGCTCCCACCACGCCTTCAGCTCGGCGAGCTGCTCCTGCTCTTCCAGATCCAGCGCCATGTCTAGCCCTTCTCCTTCGCTATCGTTTCGGCGAACGCCGCGGCCACCTGGTCGCGCCTGATGCGCCGCTGCTCGCCTTCGCCGCGCAGCGGCTTGAGCGACACCTCGCCCGCGGCGAGCTCGTCCTCGCCGATGATGAGCGCGTAGCCCGCGCCGCTCGCATCGGCTTTCTTCATCTGCGACTTGAAGCTGCCGCCCCCGGCGTGCACCACCACGCGCAACTGCCGCGCGCGCAGCTCCTCGCCCAGCGCGAAGGCCTGCGCGTCGGTGCCGGCGCCCTGGTGCACCACGTAAGCATGCGGCGCCCGGGAAGCGGGCTTGTACCCGGCCTCGCGCAAAAGCGCAATCAGCCGCTCGTTGCCCATGGCAAAGCCCGCCGCCGGCGTCGGCTTGCCGCCGATCTGGGCAAACAGGCCGTCGTAGCGCCCGCCGCCGCACACCGTGCCCTGCGCGCCGAGCTGCGGCGCTACCCACTCGAAAACGGTCAGATTGTAGTAATCCAGGCCGCGCACCAGCCGGGGGTTCAGCCGATAGGCCACGTCCTGCCGGTCGAGAAGGCGCCGCAGGCCGTCGAAATGCGCGAGCGACGCCTCGCCCAGGTAATCCATGAGCGAAGGCGCGCGCGCCACGACTTCCTGCACCGCCGGGTTCTTCGAGTCGAGGGTGCGCAGCGGGTTGGTGTGCATCCTGCGGCGCGCATCTTCGTCCAGGCCGTGGATGTTCTTCTCGAGGAACGCAACCAGCGCCTGGCGGTAGCGCGCGCGCTCTTCGGGCGAGCCGATGGTGTTGAGCTCGAGCTGCAGCCCGTTCAGGCCGAGCGCGCGCCAGAGGACCGCGCACATGACGATGAGCTCGGCATCGACGTCGGGCCCGGCAAAGCCGAGGGCCTCGGCCCCGTACTGGTGGAACTGCCGATAGCGGCCCTTCTGCGGGCGCTCGTGGCGGTACATGGGCCCCGCGTACCACAGGCGCTTGGGACCGTCGTAGACCAGGTTGTGCTCGATCGCTGCGCGCACGCAGGAGGCGGTGCCTTCCGGGCGCAGGGTGAGCTCCTCGTTATTCAGCTCATCGCGCCAGGAGTACATCTCCTTCTCGACGATGTCGGTGGCCTCGCCGATCGCGCGGCGGAAAAGCTGGGTGTGCTCGACCAGCGGCATGCGGATGTTGCGGTACCCATAGCGCTCGAGCCAGCCCTCGACGGCCGCCTCGAACGCGCGCCACAGCTCGGCCTCGTCGGGCAGCACGTCGTTCATGCCGCGGACGGCTTGGAGGGTCGCCATGCGCTACAGCGCTTTTACGGGGATGGTCCTGCTCGCCGCGCGCGCGCCGTTTTGTCCATAGCGGCGCGCCACATAGTCCTCGACGATGGCCTGGAACTCCTCGGCGATGCGCTCGCCCTTGAGGGTGACGGTCTTCTGCCCGTCGACGTACACCGGCGCCACCGGCAGCTCGTTCGTGCCGGGCAGGCTGATGCCGATGTCGGCGTGCTTCGATTCGCCCGGGCCGTTGACGACGCAGCCCATCACCGCGACGCGCATGCCTTCCACGCCGGCATAGCGCGCCTTCCAGGCCGGCATCTGCTCGCGCAGAAAGTTTTCGATTTTCTGCGCGAGCTCCTGGAAGTAGGTGCTCGTGGTGCGGCCGCAGCCCGGGCAGGCGCTCACCATGGGTACGAACGAGCGCAGGCCCATCGTCTGCAACAGCTCCTGCGCCACCTGCACCTCGCGCGTGCGCGCGCCGCCGGGCTCGGGCGTAAGCGACACGCGGATGGTGTCGCCGATGCCCTCCTGCAGGAGCACGCCCATCGCCGCGGCGGAGGCCACGATGCCCTTGGAGCCCATGCCGGCCTCGGTCAGGCCGAGGTGCAGCGCGTAGTTGCAGCGCCCCGCAAGGGCGCGGTAGACGGCGATGAGGTCCTGCACCTGGCTCATCTTGCACGAGATGACGATGCGCTCGGCGCCCAGCCCGAGCTCTTCGGCCTGGCGTGCGGACTCCAGCGCGGACACGATCACCGCTTCGCGCATCACGTCGACGGCGCTGGCCGGCGCCGCCTTCTTTGCATTCTCGTCCATCAGGCGGGCGAGCAGCGCCTGGTCGAGGCTGCCCCAGTTGACCCCTATGCGCACCGCCTTGCCGTAGCGCAGCGCGCATTCGATCATGGTGGCGAACTGCTCGTCGCGCTTCTGGCCCTTGCCGACGTTGCCCGGGTTGATGCGGTACTTTGCCAGCGCACGCGCGCAGTCCGGGAACTGCGTCAGCAGCTTGTGGCCGTTGTAGTGGAAATCGCCGACCAGCGGCACTGCGCAGCCCATGGCGTCGAGCCGCTCGCGGATCGGCGCGACCTGCGCGGCCGCTTCCGGAGTATTGACCGTGATGCGCACGAGCTCCGAGCCCGCGCGCGCGAGATCGGCCACCTGCGCGGCGGTCGCGGCGGCATCCGCCGTGTCCGTGTTGGTCATGGATTGCACCACGACCGGCGCCCCGCCGCCGATGACGACGTCGCCGACCTTGACCGCGACGGAGATTCTCCTAGTCACTTCAGCCGCTCACGGAAGGATGAAGCGAGCGACTTCGACTTTCGTGTGCGGCCCGAGATCGACCGGCGCGTCGTTGTAGCGCACGCGCACGTGCTGCGCGTTGCCGATGACGAGCGTGAACGGGGGCCGGCCTTCCACGACGCGCTCCGTGCCGGGAGCGTTGAGCGATGAGATGAGGGTGCGCTCGGCGGAATCCTTGACCTCGATCCAGGATTCCTCCTCGCAGCGCAGCACGATGCGACCGCTGCCGATCCTCTTGGGCACGTCTGCCACCTTGACCGTCGCAGGCACGGAAGACACGTCCTTGGCGATGTCGCGCGCGGGCGGCGCTGCAGCGGTGACGGCGGCAACCGGCGGGCTCGGCGGCGCGGCGGCAACGATTGCCGGAGCGGCCGCGGCTTTCGCTGGCGCTGGCGCCGCAGCCGGGGCTTGCGCCGGGGTCGAGCTCGCGGCGGCAACCGGGGCAGGCTGCACGGGGGCTTGCGCCATGTCCGGCTCAGCGGCTTCGCGGCGCCATTGATAGGCTGCAAAAGCCACCGCCGTGAGCACCGCGATCGACAGGCCGAGGTAAAGGAGCGTCGAGCGCCGGCCGCTGTCGGAGAAGGGCACCGGCTGGCTGAAGCGCGCGGCGAGCCCCTCGGAGTCCGGCGAGTCGAAGCGATCGGCGATGCGCTCGAGCAGCGGCTCGGGATCGAGCTTGAGGAGCCGGGCGTAGCTGCGCACCATGCCGCGCGCGAAGGTGCCGCCGGGCAGCGTGTCGAAGCGCTCGGCCTCGAGCGCCTCGATGTGGCGCGGCGCGAATTTCAGCTGCTGCGCGACATCGGCGAGCGCGAGGCCGCGCGAGGTGCGCGCCTGGCAGAGCGCCTCGCCGACGCCGCAGCTCGCGGCGTCAGTCAAAGTCGCCCCGCTGCAGCGCCTGGTACTCGGGCGAGCCGGCGAAGTCGCGACGCAGCTGGCTGGCATAGCCCGATTCCGCGAGGCGCGAGCCCATCTTGCGCTCGATGCGCAGCGCGAGCCACACCGACTCGGCGCTCGGCCGCACCAGCTTGTTGTAGCGCCCGACGAGCGTGCGCGCTTCGTCCATGCGTCCCTGCTTGTAGCGGATCGCGCCCATCTGCAAGAGCGAGGGCGGATCGTCGGGCTCGAGCTTGAGCGCGCGCTGGAACAGGTCTTCGGCCTGCTTCAGGTCGTTGGTGCGCATGGTGCACTGGCCGGCCGCCGAGTACGAGCGCCACGGCGTCGGATAGAGCGGATTGCGGATCGCCTGCAGGAAGTACTTGATGGAAGCCTGCTCGTGCCCGGTCTGGCACAGGAACCAGCCGTAGTTGTGGTTGATGTCGGGATCGTTCGGCGACAGGCGCAGCGCGCGCTGGAAGCTTTGCTCGGCCAGCTGGTTCTCGCGCAGCTCCATGTACACGAGGCCGAACATGCCCTGGGTGGGAGCGTAGTTGGCGTCGGACTCCGCCGCCATGCGCAGCTCCTCGAGCGCAACGCCCATGTTGCCGCGGCTGTAATAGAGTGAGGCGAGCTCGGTATGCACGCGCGCGCGATTGCGCGGATCGCTCGCCTCGCCGGTGATCGTGCCGGTCTCCACCGAGGGCGAATCCCTCGACACCTGGCCCTGCCCGGCGCAGCCGCCAAGGAGGGCGACGAGGCAAAGGGCGGCTGCAGCGGCTTTCATGCGCGCACTTCCTTGAGCGCGATGCGCCGCGCGGCGCGCCGGGTACGGTCGGCCACGTCGCCGGCGAGCTGGCCGCAGGCGGCCGCGATGTCGTCGCCACGCGTCTTGCGCGTCGTGACGGTGAGCCCGCCGCGCTGCAGGATCTCGGCGAAGCGGCGCACGCGCTCGGGGCTCGAGCGGCCGAACTCGCCCTGCGGAAAGGGATTGAACGGAATGAGGTTGAACTTGCAGCGCACCTTGGCGGCAATGCGCAGCAGCTCGCGCGCATGCGCATCCGTGTCGTTCACGCCGTCGAGCATCACGTACTCGAAGGTGATGAAGTCGCGCGGCGCCTTCTCCAGGTAGCGCTTGCAGGCCGCGAGCAGGTCGCGGATCGGGTACTTGCGGTTGTTCGGCACCAGGCGATCGCGCAGCTCGTCGTTCGGCGCGTGCAGCGAGACCGCGAGCGCCACGGGGCACTCGTCGCGCAGCCGGTCCATGCCGGGAATGACCCCGGCGGTCGACACGGTGACTCGCCTGCGCGACAGGCCGTAGGCATTGTCGTCGAGCATGAGGCGCAGCGCCGGGATGACGTTGTCGAGGTTGAGGAGCGGCTCGCCCATGCCCATCATCACCACATTCGAGATGGGCCTTTGATCCTGGCTATTTCTCAAATGGTGGTTGGCCAGCCAGAGCTGGCCGATGATCTCGGAGGTGCGCAGGTTGCGGTTGAAGCCCTGCTTGCCGGTGGAGCAGAACGCGCAGTCCAGCACGCATCCCGCCTGGCTCGACACGCACAGCGTGCCGCGCGACGTTTCCGGAATGAACACCGATTCCACCGCATTCGCGTCGTCGACCTTCACCAGCCATTTCCGCGTGCCGTCTTCGGCAGTGCTGTCGCCGACCACCGCAGGCACCTCGATGCAGGCCGCCCGAGAGAGCTTTTCGCGCAACGGGCGCGCGAGGTCGCTCATGGCGGCGAAGTCGGACACGCCCGCGCGATGGATCCAGCGCAGCACCTGCCGCGCGCGGAACGGCTTCTCGCCCAGGCCCTCGAAGAAGCGCGCCAGGCCTTCAGCGTCCAGGTCGAGGAGGTTCGTCGTGGTCAACGGGAAAAGATCTCGCTCGCGGGAAAGAAGTAGGCGATCTCGGTGCGCGCCGTGTCTGGGCCGTCGGAGCCGTGCACCGCGTTGGCGTCGATCGAGTCGGCGAAATCGCCGCGGATGGTGCCCTTGGCGGCCTTTTTCGGGTCGGTGGCGCCCATGAGCTCGCGGTTGCGCGCGATGGCGTTGTCGCCTTCGAGCACTTGCACGAGCACCGGCCCGGACACCATGAAGCTCACCAGGTCGCGGAAGAACGGCCGCTCGCGATGCACCGCGTAGAACCCTTCGGCCTCACGCGTCGACAGATGCATCATGCGTGCCGCGACGACGCGCAGTCCCGCCGCCTCGAAGCGCGCGACGATCTGGCCGATCGCATTCTTCTTCACGGCATCCGGCTTGATGATGGAGAGCGTGCGCTCGACCGCCATTTACGAGTTCCCCTGTTTGATCTGGTGGTTTAACCGCCGATTGTATCACGGCCGATGGATCATTTTCGTAAAAACAAGGCCTTACGAGCTGATTTGATGCCATTCCGCGAGCCAGCCGGAAGCCCCCCGCGAGGCCTGGTAGCGCACGTCGGTGCCGAGCCCGGGAACGCACACGAGCGCCTCGCCGCAATAGAGGAGCGGCAGGCGCTCGCGCTCCCAGGGCGGCACGCCGGCTTCCTGGAAAAGATTTTTCAATGTGCGCCGCGGCCGCGCGGCATCGAGCTGCAGGCGCTCTCCGCCTGAGCGCAGGCGGATCTCGATCTCCCCCGGGGCGAGCGCAAATCCGCGCCCGCGGGCGCGCCGAAAGCGCAGCTCGCCGCCAAGCGCCGGCAGCGCAAGGCGTTTTTGCCCGCTCCAGGCCACCGGGGCGAATGCCGGAAGCGCTGCATCTCTTAGAAGGAACACGTCGCCGCGGTAAGTCTTGAGGCGCACCCCGTCGTGCCGGAGCTCGGTGCGCGCGCTTGCGCTCGTCAGCTGCTTCACGAGCTCCGCGAGCCGCGCCTCGGAAGGCGCGCGCAGGCCTTTGGCGCGAAGGAACTCGCGCAGCACCTGGCCGGCATCGACGTCGCGGCGCGCAAAATGGCGCGCCGCGCGGCCGAGCGCCTCCCGCCAGCGCGGAAAACGCGTCGCGAGCAACGGACCCACGCTGCGCCGCACGAAATTGCGCGTCAGCGACTCGTCCAGGTTGCTCTCGTCCTCCACCCACTTCAATCGCTGCGCGACGGCGTAGGCAACGATGCGCTCGCGAGAGATGCCGAGCAATGGCCGCAGCAGCACCTTCCCGCCCAAGGAAGAAACGCCGGGCATGCCGCTCGCGCCCCGCACGCCGGCGCCGCGCAGGAGGTTCAAGAGCACGGTCTCCGCCTGGTCATCGAGCTGGTGCGCGAGCACGAGGACATCGCCCGCCGCCTCGCGAAAAGCCGCATAGCGCGCTTCGCGCGCCGCGGCCTCGCGGCCGTGCGTGGACTTCTTTACCGTCACGCGCGCGACCGACAGCGGGATACGCCAGGTGCGGCAGAGCGCTCGGCAGTGGCGCGCCCAGCGCTCGGCGTTGGGACTCAGGCCATGGTGGACGTGGAGCGCGCGCAAGGCGAAGCCGCCGGACTCGGCCCGGCGCTTGAGCAGGTGCAGCAGGACGACGGAATCCACGCCGCCGGACAGTGCGACCACCACGACTTTGCCGCGCAAATCCAGCGCCGCCAGCGCGGCCTCGAGCGCCTTATCGCTCCGCGGCTTCCTTGAACTTGCCATAGCCCATGATCCGCTCGAGACGCTCTTCCACCAGCTCCTTCGGCTTCTTCTCCTGGAGCTGCTTGAGCGCTTCGCCGAGCGCCTTGCGCAGGCCCTGCGCGGTCGCGTGCGGGTCGCGGTGCGCGCCGCCGAGCGGCTCGCTCACGATCTTGTCGACCAGGCCCAGCGTCTTCAGGCGGCTCGCGGTGATGCCGAGCGCTTCGGCGGCCTCGGGCGCCTTGTCGGCGCTGCGCCAGAGGATCGAGGCGCAGCCCTCCGGGGAGATCACCGAATAAGTCGCGTACTGCAGCATCAGCACGAGGTCGCCCACGGCGATCGCGAGCGCCCCGCCCGAGCCGCCCTCGCCGATCACGGTGGCGATGATCGGCGTGCGCAGCCGCGCCATCTCGAACAGGTTGCGGCCGATCGCCTCGGACTGGCCGCGCTCCTCGGCGTCGATGCCGGGATACGCCCCGGGCGTGTCGACGAACGTGAAGATCGGCAGCGCGAACTTCTCCGCGAGGTGCATCAGGCGCAGCGCCTTGCGATAGCCCTCGGGGCGCGGCATGCCGAAGTTGCGGTAGATCTTTTCCTTGGTGTCGCGCCCCTTCTGGTGGCCGATCACCATGCACGGCTCGCCGCCGAAGCGCGCAAGCCCGCCGACGATGGAGGGGTCGTCGCCGAAGGCACGGTCGCCGTGCAGCTCCTCGAAATGGGTGAACAGCATCCCGACGTAGTCGAGCGTATAGGGGCGCTGCGGGTGGCGCGCCACCTGCGCCACCTGCCACGGCGAGAGCTTGCCGTAGATTTCCTTGGTAAGCGTCTGGCTGCGCTTGCTGAGCCGCTGGATCTCCTCCGAGATGTCCACGGCCGAATCGTCCTGCACGTAGCGCAATTCCTCGATGCGCGTTTCCAGCTCCGCAATGGGCTGCTCGAACTCGAGAAAAGTGGTCTTCACTAAATCAGTATTCTACCGGGACGGGGTCGAGCGATCGCCAGAGGTACCACGTCGCGACGGAACGCCAAGGGCGCCAAAGCTCGCCCTGCTTTTTCATCCGCGCGAGCGACACCTTCCGCCCGTTGAAGTAGGAAAGCCGCAGGCCTTTCTGCAGTCCGAGGTCGTCCAGCGGATACACGTCCGGGCGCAGCAAGTTGAAGATGAGGAACATCTCGGCCGTCCAGCGGCCGATGCCGCGCACCTCGACCAGCTCGGCGATGATGGCTTCGTCGTCCATGTCGGGCCAGCGATGCACGTGGATGCGGCCGTCGGCGAAATGCTGCGCCAGGTCGGCGATGTATTCCACCTTGCGGTCGGACAGGCCGCAGGCGCGCAGCTCCGGCCGCTTCTTCGCGAGCACCGAATGCGGCGTGATTTCCCCGACACAAGCGCAAACGCGGTCCCACACGCTCTGCGCCGCCTTGACGGAGATCTGCTGCCCGCAGATGGCGCGCGCGAGCGTGAGGAACGGCTCGCCGCGCTTCGCGAGGAACACCTTGGGATGCGCGCGCATGATCGCCGCCATCGTCGGATCGCGGCGCGCGAGCGCGCGCTTCGCCTTGTCCCAGTATTCAGGCTTCATTCAGCGGCAGGTTGAGGAGCAGGTTCTGCGGCTTCATGCGCACGATGCCGCTCTCGTCGGCCGAGAGCGCGAGGTACACCGCGCGCCCCGCGACTTCGGGTTTTGCGAGCGAACCGTCCTTGAAGGCCAGGCGGAAGAGCGCAAGGATCCGCTGCATGCGGCCCTGCTCCACCTCGCCGCCGCTCCAGAGCTCGTTCAGGATGGCGCTCGACTCGGCGTCCAGGCCGATGTGCCAGGCCCAGCGCGGCTCCTCGATCCTGCGGATCGGGCTGATCGCGACGTCGATCGCGAGGAAGTGGCGCACCCACAGCTCCATCACCCTCGCGAGCGCCTCGAGCGCCGGCCTGCCATAGGTGAGGCTGATCACGGTGTCGTAGCGCGACTCGCGCTGCCAATAGAGCTCGGCGTTCGCCCGGTCGAGGACATCGAGCTCGGCCGTGGCGAGATCGCCCTGCGCCTCGACGATGAGGCGCCCGATGCTCCCATAGCGGTTGCCCGACGCATGGCGCTCCACCGTCTCGAGGTCGGCGAGCAGCGCATGGCCTTCGCGGATCGTCGCCTTCTGGTCGCGGAAGAAGAGCTCGCCGGCGCGCAGCCGGAGCGGATCCTCGCAGCCCTGGAGCATGTTCCTCAGGATCACGTGCACCAGCTGCTCGATAAAGAGCGGCGGCACGTCGATCGCGCCCTTGAAGAGGCGCAGGTAGCAGCCTTCCACCGTGCCCGCGTCGAGCAGCTTCTGCCGGAAGCGCAGCACCACGCGATAGTTGTCCCTCGCGTCCTCGTCCTCGACCGCGTTCAGCTCGCGCTCGGTCACCGGCCGCCGCGGCTCGGCCATGAGGCGCTCGTGCAGCTCGCGCTCGGCAGGGCCCGAGTCCTCGACCGGATGCACCTCGGGCCGCAGGTAGTAGGCGCGCAGGAAATCGTCCGTGACGACGAGCCGCGCGGCCGGGTCCCGCTCTAGAAGATGAAAACCGCTATTGCGCCAGAAATCAGGCAGGGGCGATGACCAGTCGCGAGTGGGACGCGACGTGCTGCTTCAGGAACTCCATCTGGTCGGAAAGGATGCGCCGGTTGGTGAGGATCAGGTACTCGGCCTTGTTCGGGATGTACGGCGCGTAGAGCAGCTCCATGCCGCATTCCTGCGGCAGGCGGTTGCGCTTGTGCCCGTTGCACTGGCGGCAGGCCGTGACCACGTTCATCCAGGTGTCGCGCCCGCCGCGCGAGAGCGGCGTGATGTGGTCGCGCGTGAGCCGGAAGAAGTTGAAGTCGCCGCCGCAATACGCGCAGATGTGGCGGTCGCGGCGGAAGAGCTCGCGGTTGTTGAGCGGCGGGACCTGGTTGAAGCCCTTGGCGGCGAGCGCCTTGCCCTTGATGGCGATGATCGAGTGCGCGGTGATGCTCGAGCGCTCGCCCGTGATGCGCGAGATGCCGCCGTAGTAGGTGAACGTGGCGTCGCCCAGCGTCCACGCCACCAGGTTCTTCGCGTAATAGAAGCAGGCCTGCTGCCAGCTGATCCACCGATGCGGCACGCCGTGCGCGTCGAGCGAGAGGATGAGCGGGCGGTCCATTAAGCGTCGTGTGCGGGCAGGGTTTATGCTTCCGCAGCGATTCTGCCAAGCCTGCCCCGCGTTGGCAATCCCCGCTAAAAACAACGGGCTGCGGGGGAAACTTCTATTTCTTGTCGACGGCTTCCTTGAAGCCCTGCCCGGCGGCGAATGCCGGAAGCGTCTTCGCCGGGATCTTGATCTCCTTGCCGTTCGCCGGGCTGCGTCCGGCGCGCGCCTTGCGCTTGCGCGGAAGGAACGTGCCGAATCCCACCACCGTGACGCGCTTGCCCTTCGCCACGTTCTCGACGATGGCATCGAATACCGCGTTCACTGCTTCCCCGGCTGCGGATTTGCTGACATTGCCGGCTTTCGCGGCGACCTGAACGAGGTCCGACTTGGTGACGACGGATGGCATGCGCTCTCCCCTGTGGCCGCTCGCTGAACCGCTCGACCTCAGCGCAGTGTGCCGACCGCGCCGCAAGCGAGCCGAAATCGTATCGAATCCGAAATCGAAAGACAACGCTTGCAGCGTGATATTGAGCACGCGCGCGCGCAAACATTTATCATTAGAGGCTCAAGGAGGAGGAGACCTCATGATCAGGAAAATTCCGGCGCTGCTCGGCGCCGCGCTGTGCGCGCTCGCCGCCCCGGCGTTCGCGCAGACCACGCTCACGTATTCGTCGTGGGTTCCGCCCACCCACCACCTGACGCTCTGGCAAGCCGCGTGGGCGGCGGAAGTCGAGAAAGCGACAGACGGCCGGGTGAAGTTCCAGTCGCTTCCCAAGGCGCCCGCCGCGCCTCCCGGCACCTTCGATGCCGTGCGCGACGGCCTGGTCGACATGTCGTACGTCACCGCGAGCTACACGCCGGCGCGCCACGTGCTGCCGCTCATGGCCGAGCTGCCGGGCGCGGGCGCAACCGCCGAGATCAACTCCATCGCGTTCAGCCGCATCCATTGGAAGCATTTCCAGAAGGTCGGCGAATACAAGGGCGTGCACCTGCTCGGCGTGTTCACCCACGGCCCGGGCCAGATGTTCAATACCAAGCACCCGATCAACAGCCTGGCCGACCTCAAGGGGATGAAGATCCGCACCGGCGGCGGCATCGCCGAGAAGTTCGGCAACCTGCTCGGCGCCTCGGCGTTCGTGAAGCCGGCGCCCGAGTCCTACGAGCTGCTGAGCTCCGGGGTGGCCGACGGCGTGTTCTTCCCGTTCGAGTCGATCGTGTCCTTCAAGCTCGACAGCGTGGTGAAGTACGCCACCGTGTTCCCGGGCGGGTTCTACAGCTCCGCGTTCGGCTTCTTCATGAACCAGGACAAGTGGGACAAGCTGCCGCAGCAGGACAAGGACGCGATCGAGAAGCTTTCCAAGGAGCACGTCGCCGTCACCTGCGGCAAGTCGTGGGATGCCGCCGACCAGCGCGGCCTGGAGGGCCTTAAGAAAGCCGGCGCCAAGATCGAGGACGCCAACCCGGCGTTCGTGAAGGCCGTCATGGCCAAGGCGAAGACGCTCGACGACGAGTGGATCAAGTCGGCCAAGGCGAAGGGCGTGGACGGCGCCAAGGTGCTCGCCGAGTTCCGCGCCGAGCTGAAGAAAGTCGCCGCCGAGCTCAAGTCGCGGAAGTAAGCCGGGCCGCGATCCATGGCGGAGCGTTCGTGGGAGAGGCGGGTCGACGCCGCGCTCGGCGTCGCCGCCTCCGCCATCCTGCTCTGCCTGATGCTGCTCACGTTCGCCGACGTGGTGGCGCGCTACCTTTTCAACGCGCCGATCCCGGGCGGCTTCGAGATCACCGAGCTCATGCTCCTCGTGCTCATCTTCGCCGGCGTGCCGCTGGTGTCGCACGCCGACGAGCACGTGACGATGGACTTCATCGACCGCATGCTGCCGCAGGAAGCGAACCGGATCCTCATCCGGATCGTGCACGCGCTGTGCGCCGCGGTCATGTTCTTCCTCACCTGGCAGGTGTGGATCAAGGCCGGACGGATCAGCGGCTATGGCGATACCACCGATGTCCTGAAGATCGCGGTCGGGCCGTTCGTCTACTTCATGGCGCTGATGATGGCGCTGACGGGCCTCATCCACGCGTACAAGACCTTCGTGCCGGGCGCGGCCCGCGCCTCGCAGGCCACCACCTGAGCGCGCCATGACCGGGCGCACGCGAGCGGCGCATGACTGAAGCGCTGGTGGGCCTGCTGGCCATGATGCTGCTCGCGTTCGTGCGCATCCCGATCGCGCTGTCCATGGGCATCGTCGGCGTCGTCGGCTACGCGTACATGCGCGACTGGAGCTGGGGCGCGGCCTTCGCCACGGTGCAGACCAAGCTCTACGAGACGGGGCGCAACTACACCCTGTCGGTCGTGCCGCTGTTCATCCTCATGGGCAACTTCGTGACGCGCGCGGGCATGTCGCAGGAGCTCTTCCGCACGGCATATGCGTTCATCGGCCACCGGCGCGGCGGCCTCGCCATGGCCACGATCTGCGGCTGCGCCGGGTTCGGCGCGATCTGCGGCTCGTCGATCGCCACCGCGGCCACCTTCGCCAAGGTCGCGTACCCGTCGATGAAGAAATTCGGCTATGCCGACCATCTCGCCACGGGCGCGATCGCCGCCGGCGGCACGCTCGGCATCCTGATCCCGCCCTCCACCATCATGGTGATCTACGGGATCATGACCGAGACCAACATCGGGAAGCTGTTCGCCGCCGGCATCCTGCCCGGACTGCTCGCGACGCTGCTGCTGTGCCTCGCGGTGCAGTACGTGACCTGGCGCGACCCCAAGGCCGGGCCGCCCGGCGAGCGCCTGCCGTGGCGCGAGCGGCTCGCCACGCTGCGCGGCATCGAGTGGTTCATCGCCCTCGGCATCGCCGTCCTCGCCGCGGTGAAGCTCGGCTGGATCTCCTCGGAAAACGGCGGCGTCGTGGGCGCCATCGGCGTATTCGCCCTGTCGCTCGTCTACCGCGGCGTCACGAGCGTCATCGCGCTCTTCGTCCTCGTGATGGGCGGCATCTACGGCGGCGTGTTCACCGCGACCGAGGGCGCCGGCGTCGGCGCGTTCGGCGCCCTCGTATTCGCCATCGCGCGCCGCACGCTCACCTGGCGCACCCTCTATGCGGCGCTGCTCGAGAGCGCGCGCACCACCAGCATGCTGTTCCTCATCCTCATCGGCGCGCTCATCTTCGCCGAGTTCGTGAACATCACCACCATGCCCGCCGACCTGCTCGACCTGGTGGTGCGCCTGCACCTCAGCCCGATCATGGTCGTGGCGGCCATCATGGTGATCTACGTGATCCTCGGCACGGCGATGGAGGAGCTCTCCATGATCCTGCTCACGGTGCCGGTGTTCTTCCCGCTCATCGTGAAGCTCGGCCTCGATCCCATCTGGTTCGGGATCCTCATCGTCGTGGTAGTGGAGATCGGGCTCATCAGCCCGCCGGTCGGGATGAACCTTTTCGTCCTGAACACGCTCCTCCCCGAGGTGCCGACGCGCACCATCTTCCGCGGCGTCATGCCTTTCGTCGCCATAGATTGCGTGCGCCTCGCCATCCTGGTCGCCCTGCCGATCATCTCGACGTTCCTGCCCAGCCTGATGAAGTGAGCCGATGAAGCCGCGCGAGCATTTCATCGAGCGCGTGAGCCGGGAGATGGCCGAGGATTTTCGGCGCGCTTCCATTCCGGTAGAGGAATCCCTTGCCGGCGCCTGCCGCATCCTCGCCGCCGAGGGGCATGAATCGGGGCTCGCGGGCCAGGTGACGGCGCGCGGCCCCCGGCCGAAAACCTGGTGGACGCTCGAATTCGGCTACGGGTTCGACGAAGCGGGCGCGAAACGCATGGTGCTCGTCGACGAAGACCTGAAACCGCTCTCGGGCGGAAGGCCGAACCCGGGCGTGCGCTTTCATATCTGGATCTACCGCAAGCGCCCGGACGTGAGCGCGATCATCCACACGCATGCACCCCACGCTTCAGCCCTCTCTTGTACGGGTGTTTCGTTAAAAACCCTTCATATGGATAGCGCCATGCTCCACGGCACCGCACACCTCGCCGAATGGCCGGGCGTGCCGGTGGCGGACGACGAAGGGCGCATCATTTCCCGCGCGCTGGGAAGCGCGAAGACGATCCTGCTGGCAAACCACGGCCTGCTCGCGGCCGGCAGCTCGGTCGAGGAAGCGGCCTACCTCGCGGTGTTCTTCGAGCGCGCGGCGCGCATGCAGCTGCGCGCCATGGCGGCGGGCGGATTCCGCGAAGTCGACGCGCGCCTTGCCGCGGAAGCGCGCGATTTCCTCTTGCAGCCGTCGATCGTCAGCGCGACTTTCGACTACTGGCTGCGGAAGGCGGACGCTGGCCGTGCGTCACCGCGCCAAGGTGCGCGGAGCCGACGAGCGCGGCGTACTTCTCCAAAACGCCGGTAACCGGCGCGCGCTTCGGCGCATGCGGTTTGCGGCTCTTGAAAACACGGGAAGATAAAAGCACGTCCACGGTGCCTTTGCGCGCATCGATGCGGATGCGATCGCCTGTGCGCAGGAGCGCGAGCGGGCCGCCGGCGGCGGCTTCCGGGCTCGCGTAGCCGATCATCATCCCGCGGGTGGCGCCCGAAAAGCGCCCGTCGGTGAGCAGCGCCACCTTCTCGCCCATGCCCTGCCCGTAGAGGAGCGCCGTGACGCCGAGCATCTCGCGCATCCCCGGCCCGCCGCGCGGGCCTTCATAGCGGATCACCAGCACCTCGCCCGCGTTGTATTCATTTTTCCTGACGGCGTCGGAACAACCCTCCTCGGAGTCGAAAACGCGCGCCGGCCCTTCGAACACGAGCGACTTCAGGCCGGCGACCTTGAGGAGCGCGCCCTGCGGCGCGAGGTTGCCCTTGAGCACGACCAGGCCGCCGGTTTTCATGATCGGCTCCCTGCGGATCACCGCGCCGTCGGCACCGGAGTGATCCCTGAGCATCTCTTCCAGAGTACGTCCCGATAGCGTGAGGCACTCGCCGTGCAGCCGGTCGCGGGCGAGCAGCTCCTTCAAGACCGCGTATACGCCGCCCGCCGCATGCAGGTCTTTGGCGAGGAAGCGGCCTCCCGGCTGCAGGTCGGCGATGAGCGGCGTGCGCTTCGCCACGCGCGCGAAATCATCGAGCGAGAAGCGGATCCCGGCCTCGTGGGCGATCGCCGGAAGATGCAGCGCCGCGTTGGTCGAGCCGCCCGTCGCGGCCACGGCGGCGCAGGCGTTCTCCAGGCTTTT
>DATAHF010000162.1:0-28089 GCA_036263315.1 Burkholderiales bacterium | reverse complement strand
CGGCGCCCTTGACGCCGGGGCCGACGATTACATCACCAAGCCCTTCGGCATCGGCGAGCTCCTCGCGCGAGTGCGGGTCGCCCTGCGCCACGCGTTCCGCTCGCCCGCGGGCGAGCAGCTGCGCTTCGGCGCAGTGCGCATCGACCTCAACAAGCGCCTTGCGAGCGGCGCTCGCGGCGAGATCCACTTCACGCCCCTGGAGTTCCGGCTGCTCGCCTGCCTGGCGAAGCATCTCGGCCTGGTGGTCACGCATCGCCAGCTCCTGAGCGAGGTCTGGGGTCCTTCGCATGCGGAGCACACGCACTACCTGCGCATCTACATGAAGCAGCTGCGCGAGAAGCTGGAGCCCGATCCGCTCCGCCCGCGCTACCTGATCACGGAGACCGGGGTAGGCTACCGGCTGGTCGCCGACGAGCCGTGACTACTGCGGCTCGATATGGGCGTCGTGCGCGACGCGCGTCCACTTGTCGAGCTCGGCCTTGATGAATGAACCGAACTCCGCCGGCGAGGTGCCCACCGGCTCGGCGCCGTCGGCGGCGAGGCGCTTCTTCATCTCTTCGCTCCTCAGCGCCTTGAGCGCCTCGGCGTTCAGCCGGGAAATGATCGCGCTCGGCGTGCCCGCCGGGGCGACGAGGCCGTACCACTGCATGGCGGCGTAGCCCGGGACGCCGGCCTCCGCGATGGTCGGGATGTCGGGCGCCGCGGCGAGGCGCTTCGGTCCCGATACGCCGAGGGCGCGCACGCGGCCGGACTGGATGTGCGGCAGCGCGGTGAGCGCATTGGAGAACATGCAGCAGATCTGGCCCCCGATGACATCGGTGAGCGCCGGCGCGGTGCCCTTGTACGGCACGTGCTGCAGGTCGATCCCGGCCATGCTTTTCATGAGCTCGGTGGACATGTGGGGCGAGGTGCCGACGCCCGGCGTCCCGTAGGAAAGCTGCCCGGGCTTCTGCTTCGCGAGCGCAAGGAGCTCGCCGAGGTTCTTCGCCGGCACCGCCGTGTTGACGATGAAGATGTTGGGCGCCGTGGCGGCGAGCGTGATCGGCGCGAAATCGCGGATCGGGTCGTAGCTCACCTTCTTGTAGAGCACGGAATTGAGCGCGAGGGTGCTCGCCACCATGAGCACCGTGTAGCCGTCCGGCGCCGAGCGCGCCACCGACTCGATGCCGATCATGTTGCCCGCGCCGGGCTTGTTCTCGACGATGAACTGCTGCCCGAACACCTTGGTGAAGTCCTGCGCCAGCACGCGCGCAATGATGTCCGTTCCGCCCGAGGGCGGCGAAGGAACGACGATCTTCACGGGACGCGACGGGTAATCCGCCTGCGCGAGAAGGGGTCCAGGAAAGACTGCGAGGAAAAGAACGACTGCCTTAGCCCACCGCATCCTGCACCCCCTTGGCGGCAACCAGGACGAAGGCGATCACGCAGGGCTGGGTGCCTCGATTGACCCAATTGTGGATGGTCGCGCGCTGCACCAGCGTGTCGCCCTGCTTCAAGTGCACGACGACGCCGTCGTCGAGCTCCATGTCGATCTCGCCGGACACGACCACGGCATAGTCGAGCGACGCCGTGCGATGCCTTCGCGGCGCGACGCCCGGCTCGTACTGGACGACCCGGAACACCGTGCCGCGAGGATCGCTGGTGGCAACCTGGCGCGCGGCGCCGTCGCGCTCGTCGGAAGCGTCTGCCGGGACCGAGTCCGTCGTCCACACGACGCAGCTCGAATGCTGCGGGCGGCGCGAGAGCACGTTCGTGCAGAGCTCGTCGATCTTCACGACGGCCTTGCCTCGTGCATCGTGCCCGGTCACCACGCGGCGCAGCTTCATCGCCTAGATCTCCACGCGCGTGCCGAGCTCGATCACCCGGTTGGTCGGGATGTTGAAGAAGTCGGTGATGTTTCCGGCGTTGCGCGCCATGGCGGCGAAGATGCGCTCGCGCCAGAACGCCATGCCGGGCCGGTCGTTCACCGGCACGATCTTCTCGCGCGAGATGAAGAACGAGGTCTGCATCGGGTCGAAGGTGAGGCCGAAGGGCGCGCACAGCTCGAGCGCGCGCGTGACGTCGGGCCGGTTCATGAAGCCGTAGCGCACGCGCACGCGCCAGCAGCCGTGGCCGAGGCGCTCGCATTTCACGCGGTCGGTGAACGACACCCAAGGCACGTCGCGGATCTCCACTGTGAGGAACACCACGCGCTCGTGCAGCACCTTGTTGTGGCTCAGGTTGTGGAGCAGCGCGTGCGGCGTCGCCTCGGGCGTGGCCGTGAGGAACACCGCCGTGCCCGGAACGCGCTGCGGCGGGTCGGCGAAGAGCGAGTCGAGGAACGGATCGAGCGGCACCGAGCTCGCGCGCAGCCGCTCGAACATGATCTCGCGCCCGCGCCGCCACGTCGCCATGATCATGTACACCATGCCGCCCACCGCGAGCGGGAACCAGCCGCCGTCGTGGATCTTGAGGAGCGTCGCGGAAAAGAAGGTGACGTCCACCGCGGCGAAGAAGCCGGTGGCGAAGATGCACAGCCACAGGGGATAGCCCCAGCCGAAGCGGATCACGAAGAAGGTGAGCAGCGTGTCCACCAGCATGGTGGCGGTCACCGCGACGCCGTACGCGCCCGCCAGGCGCGACGAGGAGCCGAAGCCGATCACCGCGCCGAGCACGACCGCGCACAGCAGCCAGTTGATCGCGGGGATGTAGATCTGGCCGATCTCGCGCGCGGAGGTATGCACGATGTTGACGCGCGGCAGGAACCCGAGCTGGATCGCCTGGCGGGTGAGCGAGTACGCGCCCGAGATCACGGCCTGCGACGCGATGACGGTAGCCACCGTGGCGAGGCCGACCATCGGATAGAGCGCCCAGCCGGGCGCGAGGAGATAGAACGGGTTCGACACCGCGGCCGGGTTGGCGATGAGGAGCGCACCCTGCCCGAAATAGTTCAGCACCAGCGCCGGCGCGACCACGCCGAACCACGCGAAACGCACCGCGCGCTTGCCGAAATGCCCCATGTCGGCGTACAGCGCCTCCGCGCCGGTGACCGCGAGCACGACCGCGCCCAGCACGACGAACGATGCCGTGCCGTGCCCGGTGACGAAGCGCAGCGCATGCGCGGGATTGAGCGCCTCGAGGATCGCCGGATGCTGCGCAATGCCATAGAGGCCGGCGGCGCCTATGGTGAAGAACCAGAGCAGCATCACCGGGCCGAAGAGCTTCCCGACCAGGTCGGTGCCGCGCACCTGCAGGCTGAAGAGCGCCACGAGCACGACGACCGCGATCGGCACCACGTAGGGCTTGAGCGCCTGCGTCCCCACCTGCAGGCCCTCGACCGCCGAGAGCACCGAGATCGCCGGGGTCAGCACCGCGTCGCCGTAGAAGAGCGACGCGCCGAAAATCCCGATCAGCATGAGCGGCAGGCGCCAGTGCGGGTGGTCCTTCACCGCGGTGGCGGCGAGCGCGATGAGCGCCATGATGCCGCCCTCGCCCTTGTTGTCGGCCCGCATGATGAGCACGACGTACTTGAGCGACACCACCACCATGAGCGCCCAGAAGATCGTGGACAGCCCGCCCAGGATGTTCGGCGCGCTCAGCGGGATGCCGTGCTCCGGCGAGAAGGTCTCCTTCACCGCGTAGAGCGGGCTCGTGCCGATGTCGCCGAACACGACGCCCAGCGCGAGCAGCGTCAGGGCCGCCTGCGAGTTCCGGTTCCTTAGGGAGTCCTGGTCGGCCAATCTGGCGGCAAAGCGCGTGCAGCAAGCGAGGAGGAGCGCGCAAGCTACGCCCGCACCGCACAAATTGCAAACCGGTTGTCCCGTTGTCCGATTTTTAGCTCCAAATCAACGGCTTATCGTTAAGATCGGGGAAATGCGACTGCCGCCGTCCGCGCAGGAAATCCGCTCCCGGCTCGGCGCCTCGTGGCCGGTGTTCGGCGCGGTCGATTCGCATGCGCACGTGCTGGAGGACGGCTTTCCGTTCGCCGCGCAGCGCGACAGGCCTCCCAGCTTCTATCCCCTGGAGTATTACCTCGGCTGGATCCAGGCGCTCAGCATCCCGCGCTGCGTGCAGGTCACCGCAAGCTGCTACGGTTTCGACAATTCGGTCACCCGCTACGCCATAGAGGAATGCCGCATGAGCGGCGTGGCGGCGCGCGGCGTGGCCATCATCCCGCCGGACATCGAGGAGGCCGAGCTGGCGGCCCTCGCAGGCAGCGGCTTCGTCGCCGCGCGGCTGATCGCCTCGCGCGTGGCGAACTTCGGCACGCGCGACTTCGACGAGCTCGCCCGCCGCTGCGCCCGCTGGCGCTGGCACATCGAGGTCAACGTCGACCGCTGCGAGGACTGGCTCGAGCTCGAGCCGCGCCTGGCGGGCTCGCCGGTGCCGGTGGTCTTCGAGCATCTCGGCCTGGGCGCCGGCGACGGCCCCGAATCAGGCGGGGTGCGCGCCGTGCTGCGGCTGCTCGAGCGCAGGACCGACTTCGCGGTGAAGCTGCGCCTGCCCGATGTCGCTGCGGTGCTGGACGTGCTCGTGCGCAGGCATCCCGACCGGCTGATGTGGGGCTCGAGCAACCCGCAGGAGGACGCCGCGGACGACGACCTCGGCCTCATGGCGCATGCGCTCGAGCACCTGCCCGATCCGGCGCTGCGCGAGCGGGTGTTCGCGCGCAACGCGGAAAGCTTCTACGGCTTCTGAGCCGGCGCGGGCGGCTTCTTTTCCTGCCCGCGGGCGGGAGAGAAATCGAGGTTGATGAGGTCGCCCAGCGCGTCCGCGTAGTGCTCGCGCACCTTCTTCATCAGCGGAAGCGCCTTCTTGAAGCCTTCCACGACCGCGGGATCGAACTTGCTGCCCGCGCCTTTCACGAGCTCGACCGCCGCCTGCTCGATCGTCATCGCCTCGCGGTAGAACTGCGTCGTGGTCATCGATTCGAAGGCGTCGACCAGCCCCATCACGCGGCCGGGCCAGGGAATCGCGTCGCCCTTCAGCCCTTGCGGATAGCCGCTGCCGTCCCAGTGCTCGTGGTGGGTGAGCGCGATCTGGCGCGCCAGCTTGAGCAGCGGGTCGTCGTGCTCGCCGATGATGTCCGCGCCGAGCTGCGGATGGCGCTTCACCCGCTCCCAGTCGGGCACCGACAGCTTCTCGGTCTTGCGCAGGATCTCGGCCGGCACGCCCAGCTTGCCCACGTCGTGCAGGGGCGAGGCGACGGCCATCATCTCGCAGATGGCGGGGTTGGCGCCGCACGCCTGCGACACGAGCTTGGCGTACTGGGCGAGGCGCATGACGCGGTTGCCGACCGCCGCGCTCTCGTGCAGCTCCATGGCGCGCGCGAGGCGGCGGATGAGCTGCACGCGGGTCTTCTCGAGCTGCGCGGTGCGCTCGCGCACGAGGCGCTCGAGCTCGTGGCGCTGGTTGGCGAGCGCGACATGGGCCCGCACGCGCGCCTTCAGGACGGCGCTGTTGATGGGCTTGGTGACGTAGTCCACGGCGCCGAGCTGCAGGCCTTCCACCTCGGCCTGCTTCTCGGTCTTGCCGGTGAGGAAGATCACCGGGATGTCGGCGGTCAGGTGGTTCGCCTTCAGCATGCGGCACACCTCGAAGCCGTTCATGCCGGGCATTTCCACGTCGAGCAGGATGAGATCCGGGCGCGGCTTGCCGAGCGCGGTCTTCACGCCGCCGGCGCCGTCCTCGGCCGTCATGACCTGGTAGTCCGCCGCCAGCGCGCGCGACATCAGCGCGAGCAGGTCGCTCGCATCGTCGATGGCGAGGATCACGGGCTTTGCTGCGGGTGCGGGCGCGGGCGCTTGGGCCATCTCGCGCAAGTTTACTTCCTGACCCTCTTCCTTGCTTTCTCGAGCAGGCGGGCGTGGGCCTGGGGCTCCACCGCCTCGCCGTAGAAGAAGCCCTGCACCTCGTCGCAGCGGTGGCGCTTGAGGAAGCGCAGCTGCGCGTCGGTCTCCACGCCCTCGGCGATGACCTTGAGGTCGAGGCTGTGCCCGAGCGACACGATCGCCGCGGCGAGGACGCCCTCGTCGCGCTCGGCCCCGGCGCCGATATCGCGCACGAAGGAGCGGTCGATCTTGAGCGCATGGATCGGCAGGTCCTTGAGATACGAGAGGCTGGAGTAGCCGGTGCCGAAGTCATCCACCGAGAGCGCCACGCCGAGCGACTTCAGGCCCTGCAGCGTGGCGATGGCGGCCTCGACGTTGTGCATGACCATGCTCTCGGTGAGCTCGATCTCCAGGTGCTCCGGGTCGAGCTTCGTGTCCTCGAGGATGCGCGACACCATGCGCACCAGGCCTTCCTGGCGGAACTGGCGCGCCGACAGGTTGACCGACACGACCCCGGGCTTGAGGCCCTCGTCCAGCCAGGCGCGCGCCTGGCGGCAGGCCTCGTGGAGCACCCATTCGCCCAGCTGCACGATGATGCCGGTCTCCTCGGCAAGCGGGATGAAGCGCGCCGGGCGCACCAGGCCCCACTCGGGATGGCTCCAGCGCACGAGCGCCTCGGCGCCGACGATGGCGTCGGTCTTGAGGTCGACCCGCTGCTGGTAGTGGAGCAGGAACTCCTTGCGCTCGAGCGCGCGGCGCAGCGCGTTCTCGAGCGCCAGGCGCTCGTTCACCCGCTCGTTCATCTCCGACGTGTAGAACTGGAAGGTGTTGCGGCCGTGCTCCTTCGCCCGGTACATCGCGGTGTCGGCGTTCTTCAGCAGCGTGTCCACGTCCGGCCCGTCCTGGGGATAGAGGCTGATGCCGGCGCTGCAGGTGACGTAGAGCTCCTTGCCCTCGATGTCGATCGGCTCGCACACCTTGGCCGTGATGCGCTGCATGGCGCGGAAGATCACTTCCTCGTTGGTCTGGTCGTTCAGGATCAGCACGAACTCGTCGCCGCCGAGGCGCGCCACGGTGTCGCCCTCGCGCAGCACCAGCCGCAGGCGGTCGGCCATGCCCTTCAGCAGCTTGTCGCCGGTGCTGTGGCCGAGGCTGTCGTTCACGAACTTGAAGTGGTCGAGGTCGATGAACACCACCGCGACGTTGCGCGCATGGCGCTGGGCGTATACCGCCTGCTTCAGCCGGTCGTGCAGCAAATTGCGGTTGGGCAGCCCGGTGAGCGCGTCGTAGTTCGCCTGGTGCTCGAGCTGGACCTGGTAGCGCTTGCGCTCGATGGAGTACTGCATCGAGCGCAGCAGCAGCTCGCGCTCCAGGCGCGACTTGACGAGGTAGTCCTGCGCCCCGCCCTTCACCGCGGAAAGCGCGACGGTCTGGTCGTCGTTCCCGGTGAGCACGATGATCGGCACCATCGGCGAGTGGGCGTAGACCTTGGCGAAGGTCTCCAGGCCGAAGCTGTCGGGCAGCGAGAGATCGAGCAGCACGAGCCCGGTCTCGCCCGCGGCGAGGTGCTCTAGGCCCTTCGAGAGCCGGTCGGCGCAGTGCAGGGCGAAAGGCGTCTCCGGGTCTTCGTCCAGCATCTCGCGGATGAGGCGCGCGTCCCCGGGGTTGTCCTCTATAAGGAGGACTTTATGAATGCCCTGCTGCATTCAGGCAGGCTTCTCTGCGCCTGTTGTGCGGGCTTCTACGCGTGCCCGTTGGGGGGGAGCGTCACCACCGTCAGCCAGAACACGTCGATCGACTTCACCACCACGATGAACTTCTCCAGGTCGACCGGCTTGGTGACGTAGCTGTTGGCGTGCAGGTTGTAGGTGCGCAGCACGTCCTCCTCGGCCTTCGAGGTGGTGAGGATCACCACCGGGATGCGCTTCAGGTGCTCGGCGCTCTTGATCTCCTGCAGCACCTCGCGGCCGTCCTTCTTCGGCAGGTTGAGGTCGAGCAGGATGATGTCCGGGCGCGGCGCGTCGGCGTACTTGCCGCGCCGGTTGAGGAAGTCGGTCGCCTCGACCCCGTCCTTCACCCAGTGCAGGTTGCTGTAGACCTTGCCTTCCTTCAGCGCCTCGCGCGTGAGGCGCTCGTCCCCGGGGTTGTCCTCCACCAGCAGGATGTCGATCGGTGTGTTGCGCTCAACCATGGCCTGTCTCTCTTTTCTTGGGAAGCGTGAAATGGAACGTGCTGCCCTCGCCCGGCTTGGAGCTCACCCAGATGCGCCCGCCGTGGCGCTCGACGACCTTCTTGCAGATCGCGAGGCCGATGCCGGTGCCGGGAAACTCCCCCTTGGTGTGCAGCTGCTGGAACACCATGAAGATCCTGTCGAAGTACTGCGGCTCGATGCCGATGCCGTTGTCCTGGACCGCGAACTCCCATTCATCGGCCTGCTCCTTCACCGCCACATGGATGCGGGGCACGGAGGCGGAGCGGAACTTGAGCGCGTTGCCCATCAGGTTCTGGAAGACCTGCGCGAGCTGCACGTCGTCCGCTTCGACGGTGGGCATGGCATCGTAGGTGATGCTCGCGCCGGTCTCCTCGAGCGCGGCGCGCAGGTTGTTGATGGCGCGGCGCACGGCGGTCTCCACCGGCACCGGCTTGAATTCCTTGCCGCGCGTGCCGACGCGCGAATACGCCAGCAGGTCCTCGATCAGCTGCTTCATGCGCGCGGCGCCGTCCACCACGTAGGCCATGAACTCCTTGGCGTCGCCGTCGAGGCGCTCGCCGTAGCGGCGCAGCACGAGCTGGGTGTAGCTCGACACCATGCGCAGCGGCTCCTGCAGGTCGTGCGAGGCGACGTAGGCGAACTGCTCGAGCTCCGAGTTGGAGCGCTCCAGCTCGGTCGCCTTGCGCTCGAGGTCGGCGTGCGCCCGGCGCAGGTCCTCCTCGGCGCGCTTGCGCTCGGTGATGTCCTTGCCCACGCCGCGATAGCCGGCGAAGCGCCCGTCCTCGTCGAACAGCGGCTCGCCCGAGAGCGACACCCAGCGCGTGCCGCCGCCCTCGTTCGGGCGCTGCATCTCGAAGTCGTGGAACGGCTCGTGGCGCACGAGCTGCTCGCGGTGGCGCCGCCAGTCGTCCTCGGTCAGGTTGAGCGCCGGCGTGTCCCAGCGCTGCCGCCCGAGGTAGGACGACGGATCGAGGCCGGTGCGCTCGCCCATGCGCCCGGACATGAAGGTGAGGCGGAACTTGTCGTCCTGCTCCCAGTACCAGTCCGAGGAGATCTGCGTCAGGCTGCGGAAGCGCTCCTCGCTCTTGCGCAGGGCGCGCTCCGCGTCCTTGCGCTCGGTGATGTCGTCGAAGATGGCGATCTCGTAGAGCGGCTCGCCGCCCGGCGCGCGCACCAGGGCGATGGCGAGGTCGACCCAGAGCACGCCGCCGTCGCCGCGCAGGTAGCGCTTCTCGAAATGCGCGGACTCGAGCTCGCCGGAGCGCACCCGCTCGCGCTGGCCGTCGGTGACGTCGCGGTCGTCCGGATGCGAGATGTCCTTCACCGAGCGCCCGATCAGCTCGGACTCCGGGTAGCCGAACATCTCGCACAGGCTGCGGTTGACGCGCAGGAACCTGCCGTCGAGGTCGACGTGGGCGATGCCCGAGGCGGCGAGCTCGAAGGTGTGCCGGAAGCGCTCCTCGCTCTCGCGCAGCGCGGCTTCGCCGGCGCGCTGCGCGGTGATGTCGGCGATGCTCGAGACCACGCCGTAATGCTTCTGCTCGCCCGGCCGGCGCAGGAACGCGGTATTGGTGGAGAGCCAGGTCACGCTGCCGTCGGGGCGCTTGATGCCGACGACGTAGCCGCGCATCGGCTTTCCGCTGCGCACGGACATCTGGGTCGGCCGCTCGGATGGCGGCAGCGGCGTGCCGTCCTCCTTCACGCAGGGCACGAGCGAGGTGAAGCCCGGCTTGCCCAGCATCTGGGCAATGGGCAGGCCGATGATCTGCTCGGCGGCGAAGTTGCCGGCGACGATGTTGAGCGCCTGGTCGTAGACCAGGATGCCCTCCGAGAGCGAGTTCACCACTGCGCGGAAGCGCTCTTCGCTCTCGCGCAGCGCCGCCTCGGCGTCCTTGCGCGAGGTGACGTCCTCGAACACCGCGATCTCGAACTGCGGCTCGCCCGCATCGTCGCGCTCCACCACCATGGTGGTCGCCACCCACACGACCGAGCCGTCCTTGCGCAGGTAGCGCTTCTCGGCGCGCACCGAGACTTCCTCGCCCGAGTACAGCCGGGGCCGCAGCGCATTGATGATGTCGAGGTCGTCCGGGTGGGAAATCTCGCGCCCGGTGCGCCCGACGAGCTCCTTCTCGCTGTAGCCGAGGATCTCGCACAGGCGGCGGTTGACGCGCAGGAAGCGCCGGTCGAGCCCGATATGGGCGAGGCCCGCGCCGGCCAGCTCGAAAGTGCGCCGGAAGGGCTGCTCTTCGCCGCCGGAACCCGGTGCCTCGGACGTCGGGGACTGAGTCTTCTGTCTTGCCCTGGCCATTGCCCCCTCTCTCGGCGCCTATTCTACGGAGAGTACAGTCCCTTTGCCGACGCCTTGAAGGCGCAAAGTTGTGTCAGCGCGTCGAGCGTCGGCGTCGGCACGCCGGCCGCGCGCGCGAATGCCAATGGCGTCACGAATTGCGACTCGATTTCCATCGGCCGGCCGCTGTCGTAGTCGTGGACCATGGACGGCTTGTGGCTGATGTTGCCCGAGCCCTGGCCGCCCGAGGGCCGCTGCGGCGTCAGGTCCGGATCGATCCCGTGCGCCCGGGCGATGGCCTTGCCCTCCTCCGCCGCGCGCGCGAACAGCGCCTTGGTGCCCGCGTTCCGGCGCACCGCGTCGAGCGCGGCGTCGGCGAGCAGGCACACGCTGGAGGTGCCGAGGTTCACGATCGCCTTGTTCCACACCACGCAGCGGATCTCCTGCGGCGGGGGCGGCGAGGACATCCAGGCTTTCTCGAGCACCGCGCGCAGCGCGCGAACTTCGGCCGAGTCGCGGTCGTCGCAGCGCCCGATGACCAGCATGTTGTTGCCGGGCGTGTGGTTGCGCACGACGCCGGGCTCCACCAGGTCGTTCGCGCAGTAGATCACCCCGCCGACGATGCGCTCCGGCGCCACGGTCTTGCGCAGCGTCCCGTCGGGATCGAGGCGCGAAAGGTCCGGGGGCCTGGGCTTCGCCGCGCCCAGGCCGATGTCGTACCACCAGGGAATGCCGTTCTGCGCGAAGACCACCGGCGTATCCGGGCCGAGGAGCGGCGCAAGCGAGCCGGCGACCCCCGGCAGGACGTTCGCCTTCATCGTGACGATCACGGCGTCCTGCTTCCCGAGCTCCACGCTGCGGTCGCTCGCCTTCGCCTTTCCGCGGATGGTTTCGTCGCCGTGCAGGAGAACGATGCCCTTCTCGCGGATGGCGGCGAGCTGCGCGCCGCGCACGAATACAGACACCTCGTTCCCGGCCGCGGCGAGCTTCGCCGCGAGGTGCCCGCCTACGGCGCCGGCGCCAAAGACGCAGATTCGCATTTGAGTCCGCACGCCGCGAAGGCGGCGCGGGTCGCGGCCTTCTCTTTGTCGGTGAGCTCGAGCAGGGGCCGCCGCACGCGCCCGCCCGCCTGCCCGAGGAGCTCCTGCCAGTATTTCTGGTGCGCCGCCGCCTTGCCTGCCGGGCGCGTTTCGCGGAGCGCCTTGCGCACCGGGTCCAGGCTGTCGCGCACCGC
This sequence comes from Burkholderiales bacterium, assembly GCA_036263315.1. Lineage (GTDB taxonomy): Bacteria > Pseudomonadota > Gammaproteobacteria > Burkholderiales > SG8-39 > SCGC-AG-212-J23. Next base: position 16,546 of record DATAHF010000162.1, on the reverse strand, counting down.
CTTGGCTTCCTTGATCTTCTTCTGGAAAGCGAGCTCCGTGTACTCGTGCATGCGCCGATCGTGCTTCGTCTGCAGGAGGAACGGCGGCGTCGAGCACAGGTACAGCCGCCAGCCGAGCTCGACGATGTTGTCGAGCCAGTGCTCCTCGCTCGAGGTGCTGACGATCAGCCGCTCGCCCGCCATTCGCGTGAGGCGCGCGTAGAGCTCGCGCTCGACGCTGTACTTGATCGCCACGACGTTGGGCAGCTCGGCGATGCGCAGGCAGACTTCGGGCTCGAGCGTGTAGCCGCAATCGGGCGGCTGGTTCCACAAGGCGACGCCGATGTCGACCGCCTCGCAGATGCTGCGGTAGTACTCGTACAGTGTATCGGGGGTATGGGCGCCGAAATACAGCAGCGGCGTATGCACGACGATATATCCGGCGCCGATGGCCTGCGCGTGGCGCGCGAGCTCGATGACGGTATCGAGGCTCTGGTCCGAGCACGACACCATCACGCCGCGGCCGCCGGCGCTGCGCGCCTCTTCCACCGCGAGCTGCGCCGTGCGCTTGCGCTCCGCCACGCTCATCGAGGCGAACTCGCCCTGCTTGCCGTTCACGAACAGGCCGCGGATGCCGAGCTCGCGGTACCAGTGGCGCAGGTTGGCGCGCCAGCCGGCCTCGTCGAGCGATCCATCGGCCGCGAACGGCGTGAGCGTCGCCGCCCAGATGCCCTGGAGCTCCTCGCGCGCGCGCGCCTTGGCTTCCGGTCTCACTCGGTCATTGTATTAGAATGGCGCGACCTTTCAGGAGGAGGAAGCACATGAGAAGCGTCAAATTCCTTGCAGCGGCGGCACTCGCCGCGTTCGCTGCAAGCGCCAGCGCGCAGACAGTGAAGATCGGCTTCATCACCAGCTATTCGGGTCTCAACGGCAACCTCGGCCCGTACATGGAGCGCGCGGTCAGGCTCTACCTCAAGCAGCACGAGAAGGAGCTCGGCGGCGTGAAGGTGGAGCTCATCACGCGCGACGACACCGGCCCGAACCCGGACAAGGCGCGCCAGCTCGCGCAGGAGCTCGTGGTGCGCGACAAGGTCAACCTGCTGGCCGGCGTGATCTTCACGCCGAACGCGATGGCCATGGCGCCGATCGCCACCGAAGCCAAGGTGCCCTTCGTCATCATGAACGCCGGCACCTCGGTCATCACCACGCGCTCGCCTTACATGATGCGCACCTCGTTCACGCTGTGGCAGTCGAGCTACCCGCTCGGCAAGTGGGCATCGAAGAAATTCAAGACCGCCTACACGCTGGTGAGCGACTTCGGGCCGGGGCATGATTCCGAGGAGGCGTTCAGCAAGGCGTTCACCGAAGGCGGCGGCAAGATGCTGGGCGCCGTGCGCGCGCCGCTGCAGAACCCGGACTGGGCCGCTTACATGCAGCGCGTGAAGGACGCAAAGCCCGATGCCCTCATGGTGTTCATCCCGGCCGGCAAGACCGCGACCGCGGTGATGAAGAACTTCGCCGATCTCGGCCTCGACAAGGCGGGCATCAAGCTGATCGGCCCGGGCGACATCACGACCGACGAAGAGCTGCCCAACATGGGCGACGTGGCGCTCGGCGTCATCACCGTGCACCACTACTCCGCGGCGGCGACCCGCCCGGCGAACAAGGCATTCGTCGAGGCGTGGAAGAAGGAATACGGCGCGAACGAGACGCCGAACTTCGTCGCCGTGGGCGCCTACGACGGCGCGGCCGCGATCGTGGAAGCCATCAAGCAGCAGAAGGGCAAGCTCGATCCGGACAAGACGATGGAGATCTTCAAGCACTTCAAGGACGCGAACAGCCCGCGCGGGCCGATCGCCATCGACCCCGAGACGCGCGACATCATCAACCCGGAATACCTGCGCGAGGTGAAGAAGGTGAACGGCCAGCTCGCCAACGTCGAGCTCGAGACGCTGAGCCAGGCCGAGAAGGATCCCTGGAAAGAGCTGCAGAAGAAAAAGTAGCCCCGCCTCCGGGCGGCTCATCCGCTGAACGAGCTCCTTTCGTCTGTCGTAAGCGTCGCCTTCCACGGCGCCGCTTACGGCATGATCCTCTACGTGATCTCGGTAGGCCTGTCGGTGACGATGGGCCTGATGGGATTCATCAACCTCGCGCACGGCGTGTTCGCGATGGCGGGCGGCTACCTGTTCGCCACGGCGCTCGGCCGCTTCGGCGTTCCGTTCGGCTTCGCCCTGCTGTTCGCCTTCCTGGTGGTCGCGCTTTTCAGCGTGATCCTTGAAAAGCTGCTCTATTCGCGCCTCTACGGCGCAAGCGAGCTCGCGCAGGTGCTTTTCACGATCGGACTCATCTTCATGTCGATCGCGGTGGCGCGCGCCATCTACGGCACGCTCGCCGCGCCGGTGTTCCTGCCCTCTTACCTCAAGGGCCAGGTCCACATGGCGGGACGCGACTTCCCGACCTACCGCGTGTTCCTCATCGCGTTCAGCTCGCTGCTCATCTTCCTGCTGTGGTTCGGCGTGGAGCGCACGCGCTGGGGCGCCATGGTGCGCGCTGCCGTGGACAACCGCGCGATGGCGCAGTCGGTGGGAATCAACACGCCGCGGCTCTTCACCTTGACCTTCGCTCTCGGCAGCGGGCTTGCCGGCCTCGGCGGCGCGCTGGGCGCGGACATCCTGCCGGTGGACTGGACCTATCCGTCGGAGCACCTCGCCTACTTCCTGATCGTCGTGGCGGTCGGCGGGCTGGGCAGCCTGCGCGGGCCGTTCGTCGCGGCGCTCCTCATCGGCCTCGCCGATACGGCGTGCAAGTACTGGGTGCCACAGTTCGGCGCCTTCCTCGTCTACGCGGCGACGATCGCCGTGCTGCTGTGGCGCCCCATGGGCCTGTTCGGGGTGCGCCGATGAACCACGGCGGCGGCTATACCGTGGATGCCCGCATCCGGCTGCAGGAATGGCTGCCGTGGATCGCCGCGCTCGCCGCGTTCTTCCTGCTGCCCGAGTACCTCGCGCTCGGTGCGAGGATCCTCGTCTACATCCTGTTCGCGCTCTCGCTCGACCTCATCCTGGGCTACGCCGGCATCATCACGCTCGGCCACAGCGCCTTCTTCGGGCTCGGGGCGTATGTCGCCGGCATCCTCGGCGCCAAGGCCGGCATCACCGACCCGTTCCTGCAGATGGCCGCGGCCGCCGGCGCCGCGGCGCTGCTCGGCGCGGCCACCGGCGCGGTGGTGCTGCGCACCCGCGCCCTGACGCTCCTCATGCTCACGCTCGCCATTACGTCGATCGTGCTCGAGGTGGCGAACAGCGCGAGCAAGCTCACCGGCGGCGCCGACGGCCTGTCGGGCGTGGTCGTGGCGCCGATCCTCGGCCTGTTCAAGTTCGATCTCTTCGGACGCACCGCGTTTCTCTACTGCCTCGCGGTCCTGCTCGCCGCGTGGTACGTCGTGCGGCGCATCATCTATTCCCCGTTCGGCGCCATGCTCACCGGCATCCGCGAGAATTCCGCGCGCATGCATGCCGTGGGGGCGCCCGTCTACCTGCGCCTGCTCCTCGTCTACACCATCTCCGCCACCATGGCCGGCATCGCCGGGGCGCTGCTTACGCAGATCAACCAGTTCGTCGGGCTGAACGTCCTGGGCTTCGAGCCCTCGGGCGAGCTTCTCGTGATGCTCATCCTCGGCGGCGTCGGCCGCCTGTACGGCGCCTTCATCGGCCCGGTCGTCTACCTCGTCTTCCAGGAGCTGCTCGCCAAGCAGTTCCCGGAATACTGGTTCTTCGGCATCGGGCTGCTTCTCGTGGTGGTCGTGCTGTTCGCGCGCGGCGGAATCCTTGGATTGGCGGATAAATGGCTCTGGCACTTGAAACGCGCCGGCTCTGCAAAAGCTTCGGCGCGCTGACCGTCGCCGACGAGATCGACTTCCGGCTTGCGCCGGGGGCAAGGCACGCGCTCATCGGCCCGAACGGCGCGGGCAAGACGACGTTCGTGAACATGCTGACCGGCCGGCTCGCGCCCAGCTCGGGCGAGATCCTGCTCGCCGGCGAGGACATCACGCGCCTGCCGGAGGCGAAGCGCGTCAAGCGCGGCATCGGGCGCACGTTCCAGATCAACACGCTGTTCCGCGACCTGCCGGTGCTCGACAACGTGGCGCTCGCCATAGCGGAAAGAAGCGGCCTCGCGACCCGGCTCTGGCGTCCGGCGGGCGCCTACAAGGAAGTGATCGAGGAATCCCGCGAGCTGCTGGCGCTGCTCGGGCTTTCTGCCGATGCCTTGCGCCGCGTGTCGGACCTGCCCTACGGCAAGCAGCGCCTCGTGGAGATCGCCATCGCGCTCGGCATGAAGCCGCGCGTGCTGCTCCTCGACGAGCCGGCCGCGGGCGTGCCTTCGCACGAGTCGGCGCGCATCCTCGAGGTGCTGCAGGCGCTGCCCGCGGACATCGCCATCCTGATCATCGAGCACGACATGGACCTCGTGTTCCGCTTCGCGCAGCGCATCACGGTGCTGGCGGCCGGCGCGGTCCTCATGGAAGGCACGCCTGACGAGGTGGCGCACGACCAGCGGGTGCGCGACGTCTATCTCGGCGAGCTGCATGTCTGAAGTGCTGAAAGTCGAAGGGCTGCGCGCGGGCTACGGGCCGACCGTCGCGCTCGAGGACATCGAGCTTTCGCTCCCCGAGCGCGGCACGCTGTCGGTGCTGGGGCGCAACGGCGTCGGCAAGACCACCCTGCTCGCGACGATCATGGGACACACCACGCTGCACGCCGGCACGATCCGCTTCGCCGGCACCCCGATCGAGCGCATGCCGGTGTTCGAGCGCTCGCGCCTCGGCATCGGCTACGTGCCGCAGGCGCGCGACATCTTTCCGTCGCTCACGGTGGAGGAGAACCTCACCGTGGCCGGCCGCCCAGGAAGGTGGACCCTCGAGCGCGTGCACGACCTCTTTCCGCGCCTCGCGGAGCGGCGCGCGGCAATGGGCAACCAGCTCTCCGGCGGCGAGCAGCAGATGCTCGCCATCGGCCGCGCGCTCATGGGCAATCCGAGCCTGCTCCTGATGGACGAGCCCCTCGAGGGGCTCGCGCCCATCATCGTCGAATCGCTACTGCGCGCGCTGAAGCGCCTCATCACCGAGGACGCGCTCGCCGTGATCCTGGTCGAGCAATCCGCGAAGCTCGCCCTGGAGATGACCGACCGCGCCCTGGTGCTGGACCGCGGCCGCATCGCCTATTCGGGGCCCAGCAGCACGCTGCTGGGCGACCCCGAGCGCCTGGCGGCGCTCTTCGTCGCCCAGTAGCGGAGAGCCCTTCCCGCCCCGATGTAAATCCTTACCGCCGGGGCGGTAATTACGCTACTGCTTCTTCGTCGTGTCGGTCGACGAGCTGGACGAACTGCCGTTGCTCGAGGAACTGTCGCTCGACGGCGTCGAGCTGGAGGACGAAGAGGACGGCGTCGCGCTCGACCCGCTCGTGGACGAGGACGAGTCGCTGCTGCTGGAGCTGGGCGGCGTGGCGCTGCTGCTCGAGCTGGAGCTGCTCGGGCTGGTGGAGCTGGAGGGCGGCGTCGCGCTGCTGGAGCTCGAGCTGCTGGGGCTGGTGCTCGGGCTGGCGCTCATCGACCCGGAGCTCGAGCCGCTGCTCGAGGACGGGCTCGACTTGCTGCCCATCGTGGAGCTGGAGCTCGACGACGGGGACGTGGTGTCGCGGGATGCGCCGGTGCTGGAGCCGGGTCCCTTGTTGCAGCCATACAGGCTGCCCACGGCGACGGCGACGGGTAGCACGACCAGCGCGGTTTTCTTCAGAATACTCATAAGCAGGGCTCCTCTCGACAATGTGAAGGGGGATTAAGACCCGATGAAAGATGCAAGTAACGGACCCGTGCCGGTCTTTGCAAAAACGGTGCTGTATACGGATGGCGACGGTCGCGCCCGCTGGCGCGAGGAGCCGGTCGCGCTCGGCGAGGGCACGCCGCAGACCGCGCTGTCCGCCGTCTTTGCCTCGGCCGGCTACCAGCTGCGGCGCAGCCCGCCCGGCTTTCGCAGCACCTGGCATTGCACCCCCAAGCCCCAGTGGGTGTTCATCCTCGGCGGCGAGATGGTGATCGGCCTGCGCGACGGCAGCACGCGCGTCTTCAGGCCCGGCGAGCATTTCTATTCGGCGGATACGCTTCCGGCGGGAGCGCGCTTCGACGCCGACCTGCACGGGCACTGGAGCGCGCAGCGCGGGCCCGACGCGCTGATTACCCTCTTCGTGAAGACCTAGGGGACGTCGGTGGAGGCGAAGGTTGGATTCGAACCAACGTTCACGGCGTTGCAAACCGTAGCATATTCCCCTCTGCCACTTCGCCTTCGACGCATCTTGCTGCTGCTGCGTACGAGGGGAATTGTGCCGAACGCGCGTTAAACCGCTTTATTCCCGGGCAGCGCCTCCCGGACCAGATTTTCACCGCGAGCCGCATCCATCTGGATCAGGCGACCCGGTTTGCGGGATTGAGCGGTTTTCCCTGCAGGGCGTCCACCACCTGGGTCGCGACCTGCATCGAGCTGCGCGCCTGCGTCTCGAACGTGTTGCCCGCGACGTGCGGCGTCGCCACCACGTTCGGCAGGCCGAGGAGCGGATGGCTCTTGCGCGGCGGCTCCTCTTCTTCCCAGACGTCGATGCCCGCGCCGAAGAGCTTGCCGGCTTTCAGCGCATCGTAGAGCGCGCCCTCGTCGATCACGCCGCCCCGGCAGGTGTTGACGATCAGCGCTCCCTGCTTCATCTGGCCGAGCTCGCGCGCCCCGATCATGTGGCGCGTCTCGTCGTTCAGCGGCACGTGCAGCGTGACGAGGTCCGACCGGGAAAGCAGCTCCTGGAGCGTCGCGACCTGCTCGCACGGCAGGTTGGACTTGTACGGGTCGTAGCCGAGCACGCGCGCGCTGAATGCCGCTTTCCACTTGCGCGCGACGCGCGAGCCGATGTCGCCAACGCCCACCACGCCGACGGTCTTCTCGAAGAGCTCGACGGCCAGGAAGTCCGGGCGCGCCACCGGCGCGCCCGCGCGGATGAGGCGGTCGAGCTCCGCCACCCGCCGCCCCGCGGCGAGCGCGAGCGCGATGGCGAGCTCCGCGACCGCCTCGCTGTTCACCCCGGGCGTGCGGCACACCGGAATGCCCTTCGCCTTCGCCGCCGCCGTGTCCACCGTGTCGTAGCCCACGCCCTGCTTGCCGATGATGCGCACCTTCTTCGCGCGCGCGATGTCGTCGGCGGTGACGCGCGTCATGCGCACCATGAGGCCGTCTGCGTCGTCGTGCCAGTTCTTCACGCGCGGGTCGTCCCAGCGGATCACCTCGAAGTGCTTCGCCGCGTACTCGAGGCCGGCGGGATGGAACGGATCGAGAACGTAAATTTTCATTTGAGAATGTACGGAACGCCGCTGCGGCGGCAGATTTCCTCGATTTTTTCCAATAGGGAATCCGGCATGGGAATGCCCTCGCGCAGGCGGCGCTCGCGCGATTCGCGCTCGGGATCGCCCGGCACGAGCACCGGCAGCGCCGGATCGACCGGCGGCGTGCCGTGCAGCACGTCGATCACCGCGTCCAGGTCGTCCTCGAACGCGCCTTCCGGGCGAAAGGCCTTCGGATCGATCGCCATGAAGAAATGGCCGAGCCGGTCCGGATCGTTCGGTTTTTGACTAAGAATTCTTATTGGAGAAAAAGAAGCGCCGGAAAGCGTCCCGCCCAGGATATGCACCATGAGCCCGAGACCGTAGCCCTTGTGGCTCGACATCTCGGGCGTGCCGCCGATCGGCGTCTGGCCGCCGCCCTTGTGCCTGCCGCGCTCATAGATGATCTCGCGCGCGAGCTTCGGATCGGTGACCGGCTCGCCGTGCTCGTCCAGGATCCAGCCCGGCGGCAGCGTCTTTCCGTTCAGCTCGTACACCTTGATCTTGTTGTTCGCCACCGTGGTCGTCGCCATGTCGAGGCAGAAGGGCGCGTTGCGCTTCGCCGGCGCGGCGAAGGCGATCGGGTTCGTGCCGAGCACCGGAACGCTCGCCCGGGTGGGCACCATGGCGATGGCGCGCGTCGCGCTCGTCACCATGCCGACGAGCCCCGCCGCCGACGCGCGGCGCGCGTAGTAGCCCGCCGCGCCGAAGTGATGCGAGTTGAACACGGTCACCACCCCCACGCCCATCTGCTTCGCCTTGGCGATGGCGAGGTCCATGCCCATCACCGCGGCGGGATGGCCGAGGCCGGCGTCCGCGTCCACCATGCCGATCACCGGGCCGTCCTTCACCACTTTCGGCCGCGCCTTCACGTTCAGCTTTCCCGCCGTCTTGAACTTCTCGTAGTCCATGAGCATCGAGATGCCGTGCGAGTCCACGCCCGCGAGGTCGGTTTCCACCATGGCGTCGGCGGTGACGCGCACGAGGTCGGCCTCCATGCCCCACGCCGCGAGCAGCGACTCGATCTGCTCGCGCGCCTTGCGCGCCGCGACCTTCATCACTCGGCCTTGATGTTCGCGGCCTTGATGATCTCGGCCCACTGCGCGGACTCGGCGCGCATCGCGGCGCCGAATTCCTCGGGCGTATTGCCCACGACGTCGGCGCCCTGCTCCGCCACCTTCTTCTGGAACTCCGCGTCCTTGAGCACCTGGCTCACGTCGGCGTAGATCTTCGCGAGCACGGGCCGGGGCGTCGCCGCCGGCGCGAGCAGGCCGAACCAGTTGGTGAGCGCATAGCCCGGGAGCGTCTCGCCCACGGTCGGCACGTCCGGGAGCAGCGATACGCGGTGCGGACTGAGGACCGCCAGCGCCTTGATGCGGCCCGCCTTGATGTTCGGCAGCGACTGCAGCAGGCTGTCCATGGTGAGCATCACGCGGCCGCCCATGAGGTCGGTCAGGCTCGGCGCGCTGCCCTTATACGGGATGTGGCGCATGTCGATGCCCGCCTTGCGCTTGAAGAGCTCCATGGCGAGGTGCGGCGCGCCGCCCGGGCCGGAAGAGCTGTAGGCGATCTCGCCGGGCTGCTTCTTCGCAAGCTCGATCAGCTCGCCGACCGTGTTCGCCGGAAGCGAGGGATTCGCCATGAAGACGAAGTGCACGTCGACCACCTTGGTGATGGGCGCAAGCGCCTTCAGCGGATCGATCGCCATGCGGTACAGGTGCTGGTTCGCCGTCATGTTGCCCATGGTGGCCATGAAGAGCGAGTAGCCGTCGGGATCGGCCTTGGCGGCGATCTCCGTGCCGATGGTCCCGCTCGCGCCGGCGCGGTTCTCGACCACGACGGGCTGCGACCAGCCGCGCGACAGGCGCTCGCCGAGAAGGCGGGCCACGATGTCGGTGCCACCGCCCGGGGGAAACGCGACCAGGATCTTGACCGGCTTGGCGGGGAAGTTTTGTCCCAGCGCGGTCTGGCTGAGGGCGAGGAGCAGCAGCAGCGCGAGTTTTTTCATGAGTGAGAGTAGAGCGTCCTGCCCGCGGTCGGCACGCGGGCCATGAGAATGAGCCCCATCCCGGAATCGGTGATGTAGAGCGTCTTGCGGTCTGCGCCGCCGTGGCAGACGTTGGTGACGATGTCGCTTCCCGAGGATTGCACGCGGTAGGTCGGCTCGCCGCGATGGTTGAACAGCCACACCGCGCCCATGTCGGGATGCGCCACGGCGAGGCCGTCGGACTCGTCCATCGCCATGCCGTCTGGCCCGCGCCCGCCGGAGAGCTGGATCTGCACGCCCATGCGCACGACGGTTCCGTCCGGCGCGAACGGCAGGCGCCACACCGCGTTGGCGCGCGTCATGGCGACGAAAAGCGTGTTCTCCGCCTTGTTCAGCGCGAGCCCGTTCGGGCTCGGAAAGCCGCCCGCGATCTTTTCCAGCTTGTTATCCGCGGTGAGCCGATAGACGGCGCCGCTCGGGTCGGCGAGATCGCTCTGCCCCTGGTCGGTGAAGAGCAGGTTGCCCTGCGAATCGAAGATGAGGTCGTTCACGCCCTTGAACGCCTGCTGGTGGTAGCGCGCGACCACCGCCGTGATCGCTCCGCTCTTTGGGTCGAGGGCGAGGATGCCGAGCTTGTGATCGGCGATGAAGATGCGCCCGTCCTTGTGGATGGCGAGGCCGTTCGGCTCGCCTTCGTATTCCGCCGCGACGTCGAAGTCGCCCTTGGGCGTGATGCGGAAGATGCGCCCATAGGCCAGGTCCACCACGTAGAGGTTGCCGGCGCGGTCGAAGCACGGGCCTTCGAGAAAGCAGCCTGCGGGCGTCGGGCCTTTGCCGGCGGCCAGGCGCTCGGCCGAGGGCTGCTTCTTGCGCAGCCGGGCCGGGACTTCGGCGAACACTTCGGTCGGGATGAGCTCCGGCGGCGCGAACATCTACTCGGCCTTGATGCCGACCTCGCGCGCCACCCTCGCCCACTTCGCGAGCTCGCTCGAGATGAAGCGGCCGAACTCCTGCGGGCTCATGCGCACCACTTCCGCGCCTTCGGTCTCGAAGCGCCGGTTGGTTTCCTTGGACTCGAGCACCTCGTTGAGCGCGGCATGCAGCCGGCCGATGACCGGTGCCGGCGTGCCCGCCGGCGCGAGCATGCCCCACCAGTTATGCGCCTCGTATCCCGGCAGGCCGGACTCCGCGACCGTGGGAATGTCGGGCACGGCGGCGCTGCGCTTCGATCCGGTAGTGGCGATGCACTTCAGGCGGCCGCTCTTGATATAGGGCATGGTCTGGATCAGCGAAGGCAGAACGATCTGCGCCTGTCCCGCGATCACGTCGGCCATGGCCGGCCCGCCACCCTTGTACGGCACGTGCACGACGTTGATGCCGGCCTGGCTCATGAAGAGCGCGCCGGCAAGGTGCTGCAGGCTGCCCACGCCCGCGGAGGCGTAGTTGAGCTGCCCCGGCTTGGACTTCGCGAGCGCGATCAGCTCCTGCACGTTGCTCACCGGCACCGACGGATTCACGCACACGCCGGCCGCGCCGCGCCCGAGGATCGTGATCGGGGCGAACGCGGTCTCCGGGTCGTACTTCAGGTCCTTGTACAGCGCCGGACCGAACGCGTAGGCCACCGAGATCAGGAGGAGCGTGTAGCCGTCTGGCGGCGACTTCGCCGCGGCGAGCGTGCCGAGCTGCCCGCCCGCCCCGCCGCGGTTGTCCACCACGATCTGCTGGCCCAGGCGCTCCGAGAGCTGCGCGGCGATCATCCGTCCCACGACGTCGTTGCTGCCGCCGGGCGGGTACGGAATGATGAGGTGGATGGCGTGCGTCGGATAGGTCTGCGCTTGCAGCGAGAACGAAGCGAGCAGAAGAAAAAACGCGGCGGAGATTTTTTTCATGGTCAGTCGGCCTTGATGCCTGCTTCACGCGCGAGCCTGGCGAAGGCGTCGGCTTCGCGCTTGATGTAGGCGGAAAAGTCCTGCGGCGAGGCGCTCGCCCCGGTCTCGATGCCGCGCTCGAGCCAGCGCTTGTGGAACGCGGGCTCGTTCACGACTTTCGCGATCTCGCCGTGCAGGCGGGCGAGCACTTCGCGCGGCGTTCCCGCCGGGGCGACGAAGCCGTTCCAGGTCACGTCCTCGTAGCCCTTGAGCCCCGACTCATCCAGCGTCGGCAGGTCGGGAAAGAGCGGCGAGCGCGCCAGCGTGGTGACGGCGAGCGCGCGCACCTTGCCCGCGCGCATGTGCGGCATTGACGTGCTGATCTGGTCGAACATCATGGTGATCTGGCCGCCCATCACGTCCACGAGCGCCTGCGCATTGCCCTTGTAGGGCACCTGGGTGAGCTTGGTGCCGGTCATCTGCATGAAGAGCTCCGCGGCCACGTGACCGGTGGAGCCGTTGCCCGAGCCGCCGAAGGTGAGCTCGCCCGGCTTCGCCTTCGCAAGCGCGATCAGCTCGTGGACGTTGTTCGCGGGCACCGTCGGGTTCACCACGAGCACTTGTGGAATGCGGCAGATGAGGCTCACGCCGGTGAAGTCGTTCGCCGGATCGTAGTTCGCCGCCTTCACGATCGCCGGTACGCGCGCGAACGTCACCGAGGTCGAAAGGAGCGTGTAGCCGTCGGGCGGCGCGCTCTTCACCGCCTGGGTGCCGATGATCGCGCTCTGCCCCGGCCGGTTCTCCACCACGATCTGCTGGCCGAGGCCCTTGGAGACGCCCTCCGCCACGGCGCGCGCCATGATGTCCTGGTTGCCCCCCGGCACCAGCGGCACGATGAGGTGGATCGGCTTGGACGGATAGGGCTGCGCGCTCGCAGCCGCGGCAACGAGAAGGCAGGCGACAAATACGAGGCTCTTCATGGCGCGAGATCCTTCACTTGTCTTGCGCGCTGCGTGCATGCCGCAACCAGAAAGGCGAGATCGGTCCCGGTGGAGACATAGCGCGCGCCCATCTTCACGAACTGCGCGACCAGGTCCTGGCGCGAGCTCAAGCCGCCGACGCCGACGTGCTTGCCCTGCCTGCGGCATGCGGCGATGGTGCGCTCGTACGCTTCGCGCACGCGGGGATGGTCGTATTCGCCGGGAATGCCGAGGTCGGCGGTGAGGTCGTTGGTCCCGATGAGGACCAGGTCGACGCCCGGCACGGCGACGATTTCCTCCATGGCGTCGAGCGCGGCGCCGGACTCGAATTGCACGATGACCATGGTCGCGTCGTTGAGCGCGGGCATGGTTTCCGTCGCCGGAAGCGCCCGGAACCCGAGGTGCGGAAGGCCGGCGGAATGCCCGCGCTCGCCCAGCGGCGGGTATTTCGCTGCCGCCACCACGGCCTTCGCTTCGGCCGCGGAGCGCACGCCCGGCGCGATCACGCCGAGGGCGCCGCCGTCGAGCACCCGCTGGATGTAATCGGGCGTGTTGGCGGGCACGCGCACGAACGCGGGAATGCCGGCCTCGAGCGCCATGATGCAGATCTGGCCGCAGGCCTGCATCGAGAAGCTGGAGTGCTCGAGATCGATGTAGAGCGAGTCGAAGCCCGCCGTCTTGGCGATGCGCACGATCTCGACGCCGGGCACGAGGCGCACGGTCATGGACGACACTACCTCGCCGCGGGCGAGCTTCTCCTTAACCGCATTGCGCACGGCGCCCATGCTACTTCAGGGGTGCGAGGGGCGGGGCTACGCCGTCGGGCAGCGGCGCGCGGTCGACGTTCAGCACCATCGACACGAGCGTGTAGTAGCCCGATACGCCGACCAGGTCGACCACGCCGCGCTCGCCGAAGCGATCGAGCATCGCCTTGTACGTGGCGTCGCTCACCGCTTTTTCCTCGTGCAGCTCCTTGCAGAAGTTGTAGACGAGGATCTCGTCTTCCTTCATACCGAGCGGGCGCTTGCCCTGCGCGATGGCCGCGATGGTCGCGGCCTCGACGCCCGCCTTCGCCGCGAGCTGCGAGTGCGCGTGCCATTCGTATTGCGCGCTCCAGTAGCGCGCGGTGATGAGGATGGCGAGCTCGTTCAGCGGCGCGGGCAGCGAGCTCTGGAAGCGCAGGTACTCGCCGAGCTTCTGCGTGCGGTCGGCGAGCTCCGGGCTGCGCAGCAGCGCGTTGAACGGGCCGCGCACGCCGCCGCGCGGGCCGCCGGCGATGCCGTCGTAGACCTTCCGCTGATCCGCAGTGAGTTCCTCCGGCGCGAGCTTCTTGAAACGGGGTGCACTCATAGCAAGGTCCTCCTTCGGCAGGATGCCATCTTCTCAGGGACCCCCGGGCGGGGGAACAGCGTTTCACACGGTGGAAGGCGGAATTGATGTCTGTTAAAAGGCGCAGGTGGACGCCGACCCCAGCTTCGAGAGCCTGCCGATCCCTCTCAACCGGGACCTGTTCATGCGCAACATGCTGCGCGAGGTCGCGTCGTCGCTCGACAAGGCGCTCGGGCCCGAGGGCGCGAGCCACTTCATCGGCGGCGTGGGCGAACGCACCGGCGAGCATCTCAACATCTATTATCGGGCGGCGCTGGGGACCACGCGCCTCACCCGCGCGGAGGTGGCCCAAAGCCTCGTCGATCTCAAGCGTCGCATCCAGGGCGACTTTTATATCGTCGAGGAGACCGATCAAAAGATCGTGCTCGGCAACCGCGCGTGCCCTTTCGGGAGCAAGGTGAAGGGCCAGCCCGCCCTGTGCATGATGACTTCGAGCGTGTTCGGCACCATCGCAGCGCAGAATCTGGGCTACGGCAAGGTGGCGCTCGACAGAACCATTGCCCAGGGTCATCCGGAGTGCCGCGTCACCGTCTACTTGAAGAAGACCGTAGAATCCGACGCTGCGCCAGGCCGCGAATACGGCGCCTGAGGAGGGGAAATGGGAGCGTTTGCGCGGGCTGCGCTGAAGCAGCCCGGAGTTGGGCAGCGCCTCGAGGCGGCGACCCTCGGCATGCGCGCCTGCCTCGTGCTCTTACTGCTGGCGTGCAATCCGCCCGTGCACGCGCAGCCGATGCTGAAATGCAAGGATGCGCAGGGCCAGATCACCTACTCCAACGTGCGCTGCGAAGACCAGGGCCTGCGCCAGGTCGGCGAAGTGCAGGACCGCGTGACCGTGCTGCCGAAGCCCGCGGCCGGCGCGCCGCCGGCGCGCGCCCGGGAGAAGCCGCCCGCCGAAGCGCCCGCCGGCGCGGCCGAGCAGCGCAAGCCGGTCAACCCGCCGATCGAGAAGCCGGGCCAGTAGAAGGTCTGCGCAACGCGGCGAGCGCGGCGCCCAGGATTCCCTTGGGCATGTAGATGATGAAGAGGACCAGCATGGCGCCGTAGATGGTGCTGTCGAGCGCGGGGTATTGATTGCCGAACTTGAGGCGCAGCCCCTCGGCAAGAAGCAGCGTGAAGGCGGCGCCGACGGTGGGTCCGAGCATCACGAACATCCCGCCCGCGATGGCGCCGAACACCATCTGCAGGCTGATGGCGATCCCCGAGACGGCGTCCGGGTTCACGTAGAGCTGGTACTGCGCGTAGAGGATGCCCCCTGCGCAGGTCATGAGCGCCGAGATCATGGTGATGAAGAGCTTGGCGCGCGTCACCGGGATGCCGACGGAAGCGGCGGCCTCCTCCTCCTCGCTGATCGCCTGCAGCGCGATGCGCCCCATGCTGCGGTCCACCATCCGCCAGATCCACAGCCCACCGAGCCAGAACGCCGCCACGATGACGAGCCATACCTCCTTCGAGGAGAACTGCAGCGCGCCGAGCGCGAAGCTCGTGCCTTCGTTCAGTACCGAGTTCGGCGTCGCGCCGAGCGAGCCGCCCGTCTGGTCGCGCAGCGCGACGATGAGCAGGCGCGCGACCTCGGAAAGCGCGAGCGTGACGAGCGCGAAGTAGTGGCCGACGATCTTGAAGCGGAAGCACGGATAGCCGATCACGAAGGCGACGAGCGCGGTGGCGACGAGCGCGACGGCGGAGCCGATCCACGGCGAGACGCCGAAATGGTTCCACAGCATGACGACGGTGTAGGCGCCGATGCCCATGAACGCGCCGTGCCCGAAGCTCACCATGCCGAGACGCCCCATGAGCGACCAGCTGGTGTAGATGTATCCCCACAGCAGCACGAGGATCATCAGGTGCAGGGGGTAGTTGCCGATCACTTCTGGAACAATCCCTGCGGCCGCCAGAACATCATGGCGATGAAGAACACGAAGGCGATGAGATAGCCCCACTCCGCGGCGAAGAAGAAGCCGCCGATGGAAATGAACTGGGCGAACACGAACGCGGCGATGAACCCGCCCACCATGTTGCCCAGGCCGCCGAGCACGCAGATGAGGAACGTGATCGGCCCGAAGGTGAGGCCGATGGCGGGATGCACGTCGTACTGGAGCACGAGCAGGCAGGCGGCGAGCCCGGCGAGCGCGCCGCCGAGCGCGGAGGTGACGAGGAAGATGCGCCCGGGGCTCACGCCCATGAGCGGCATGATGGCCCGGTCCTGGCTGATCGCGCGGATCGCCGTGCCGAGATAGGTGCGCTTGAGGAAGAGGTACATCGCCGCCACGCCGCCCGCCGCCGCGCAGAAGGCGAGCAGGCGCGCCGCCGAGAACGACATCTCGCCCACCCGCACGGACGGCAGCGTGATCCCGAGGTTGCGGAAGTCGATGCCGAAGGCGAGCGTTGCCGCCGCCTGCAGGAAGAACAGCACCCCGCCCGTGACGAGGAGCTGGTTGATCGGCTCGGCCGAGAGCACCGGGCGGATGACGAACTGGTGCAGCAGGGCGCCCAGCGCGGCGACGATGGCGATCGCCGCCGGCATCGCCGCGACGAGCGGCCAGTGGTACTGCACGTGCAGGTAATAGACCGCGTACATGCCGCACATGATGAGCTCGGCGTAGCAGATCCAGACGACGTCGATCACGCCGAAGATGAGGTTGAGGCCGAGCGAGAGCAGCGCGAGCAGCCCGCCGAGCAGCAGGCCGTTCAGCACGGCTTCCAGCAGGAAGATGTCGAAGATGTCGCTCACAGCCCGAGATACGCCTTCTGTATTTCCCTGGAAGCGAGCAGCTCGGCGGCGGTTCCTTCCAGCACGATGCGCCCGGCCTCCAGCAGGTACGCACGCTGCACCACCTTCAGCACCTGCCGGATGTTCTGCTCGACGATCAGCACGGTGTAGCCCTGCGCGCAGATCCGGCGTACGAGCTCGAAGATCGATTGCACGACCACCG
>DATAHF010000161.1:0-3552 GCA_036263315.1 Burkholderiales bacterium | reverse complement strand
CACGCACCTCTATCCGACCAAGCAGGACCTGAAGGATTCATGGGCCGCGATCCTGCGCGGCACCGCGCTCGGCTCGATGCTCGGCATCCTGCCCGGCGGCGGCGCGCTGCTCGCCTCGTTCGGCGCCTACACGCTCGAGAAAAAGGTCTCCAAGACACCGGAGAAATTCGGCAAGGGCGCGATCCAGGGCGTTGCCGGCCCGGAGTCGGCGAACAACGCCGGCGCGCAGACCTCGTTCATCCCGATGCTCACCCTCGGAATCCCGAGCAATGCGGTGATGGCGCTCATGATCGGCGCGCTCATGATCCAGGGCATCGCGCCCGGGCCGCAGGTGATGAACGAGAAGCCGCAGCTCTTCTGGGGCCTGATCGCCTCGATGTGGGTCGGCAACCTGATGCTCGTCGTGCTGAACCTGCCGATGATCGGCATGTGGGTGAAGCTCCTCACGGTCCCCTACCGCTTCCTCTATCCGTCGATCCTGGTCTTCATGGCCATCGGGGTGTTCAGCCTTTCGAACAACGCGTTCGACGTGCTCATCATGGGCATCTTCGGCGTGCTGGGCTACGTGTGCGTGAAGCTCGAGTGCGAGCCCGCGCCCATGATCCTCGGCTTCATTCTCGGGCCGTTGATGGAGGAGAACCTCAGGCGCGCGATGCTGCTCTCGCGGGGCGATCCTTTCGTCTTCTTCACCAAGCCGATCAGCCTGGGCTTCATGATCGCCTCGGCGATCCTGCTCGTGATCGTCGCACTGCCTGCGATCCGGCAGAAGCGCGAAGAGGTCTTCGTCGAAGACTGAGCGCTAGTCCTTCGCGCCCTTGCGGCGTGCGGCGAGCGCGGCCTTGACGGTTGCGACCAGCTGCGCGCGCCGCACCGGCTTCACGTGGTACGCGTTCGCGCCGGCTTCCATGCAGTTGTCGATGGACGCCTGGTCCGAGACGACGGAGACGATGATGATCGGCGTGCCGGCGTTCGGCGAGCCGGCGCGGATCTCCTTCAGGACGCGGAAGCCCCCCGAGCCCGGCATGATGAGGTCGAGCAGGATGGCGTCGTAGACGTAATTGCCGGCGAGCCGCAGCGCCTGCTCGGCCGTCCCGGCAAGCTGGACCTCCGCCTGCAGCTCCTTCGACATGATGCGCGCCAGCAGCAGGCGCATCGACTCCTCGTCGTCGATGATGAGGACGCGATGCCGGGTGGTGACGGTGGGCTTGGACACGTCAGGCGCGGTCGTGGCGCCACTGGAGGTCGCTGCCCCCGGCGTCACGGTTGAGGACGCGCGCCAGGACGAAAAGAAGGTCGGACAGGCGATTCAGGTATTGCCGGGCAGGTACGCCGACGCGTTCGGCGCGTCCGAGCGCGACCACGCTGCGCTCGGCGCGCCGGCAGACGGTGCGCGCCATGTGGGCGGCGGCCGCGGCGCGGCTGCCGCCGGGCAGGATGAATTCCTTCAGGGGCGGCAGGGTTGCGTTCCAGGCTTCGAGCCATTGCTCGAGGGCCGACACCCGCTCCTGCGCCAGCAGCGCGTGCCCCGGGATGCTGATCTCGCCGCCGAGGTCGAGGAGGTCCTGCTGGATCGCCTGGAGCGCCTCGCGGGCGGCCTGCGGCAGCGCCTCCGCAAGAACCACCCCGACGGCGGAATTGAGCTCGTCGATGTCGCCGAGCGCCGCGACGCGCGCGTTGTCCTTGGCCACGCGCCGGCCATCGCCCAGCCCGGTCTCGCCCGCATCCCCGGTCCGGGTGGCGATCTTCGACAAGCGGTGGCCCATGCCCGATTCTAGCCGCGCCCTTTTGCCTTGGTGACCGCCGTGACCGAGCTCTCGATGCTGCCGCGCGCGAGCGTCGTGCGGATCGCGGCGCCCGGGCGCGCCTGGGCCGCATCGCGCAGCACGCCGCCATCGGCGTCGTAGGTGATGCTGTAGCCGCGCGCCAGCACGCCCGCGGGGTCCAGGCTCGCCAGCGCCGCCTGCAGCCTCTGCAGGTGCGCGTCGCAGCGATGCACGCGGTGGCCGAATGCGAAAGCGAGCCGCGCGCCCAGTTGGGTGACCTGGTTGCGATTCGAGCGCAGGCGCTCCGCCGGATGCACCAGGCGGCGGGCGCACGCGTCCAGGCGCTGCATGGCGTATTCCAGGCGCCGCCGCATCTCGCGCGACACGCATTTCAGGCACTCCGCGAGGCGCGCGAGCATCTCGGCGCGCGACGGGCTCACGAGCTCGGCAGCCGCGGTCGGCGTAGGCGCGCGCTCGTCGGCCGCGAAATCCGAGATGGTGAAGTCGCTCTCGTGGCCGACGCCCACCACGACCGGGATGGCGCACGCGCGGATGGCGCGCGCGACGCGCTCGTCGTTGAACGACCAAAGGTCCTCCATCGAGCCGCCCCCGCGAACGAGCAGCAGGACGTCGCACTCGCCGCGCCGGCTCGCGCGGCCGAGCGCGCGGGCGATGTGCTCCGCCGCGTCCTGGCCCTGCACCGGCGTGGGATAGACGATGACGGGCAGCGCACGGTTGCGGCGCGCAAGCGTCGTCAGTACGTCGTGCAGCGCCGCCGCCTTCAGCGACGTCACGACGCCGATGCAGCGCGGCAGGGACGGCAGCTCGCGCTTGGCGGCGCTGTCGAACAGGCCTTCGCGCTCGAGCTTGGCCTTGAGCTGCAGGAAGCGCTCGTAGAGCGGGCCGAGGCCGCCGCGGCGCACCGTCTCGATGTTGAGCTGGAAGCGCCCGCGCGGCTCGTACAGCGTGACGAGCGAGCGTGCCTCGACTTGCGCGCCGTCGCGCAGCTCGAAGTCGAGCGCCTGGAAGCGGCTGCGGAACATCACGCAGTCGACCTGCGAGGCGCCGTCCTTGAGGGTGAAATAGCAGTGCCCGGAGCTCGCCCGCGACAGATTGGAGACCTCGCCCCGCACCCATAGCAGCGGGAAGCGGCGCTCCAAGGTGTCGCGCACGCTGCGCAGCAGCTCCGAAACTGTAAAGACGTCACTACGTGGCTCGAGCACGGCCCGGAATAGCGTGCCTTGGGAATCTTTTCAAGAGGTTTCTTTGCGGTCGCGCTAGGCCAGTAATCCACATTTATGGCTCAGCGCCGCCGCGTGGCGACAGGGCTGCGCGCGGAGCCCGATTCTTTCGCACAAGATCATGTTTATGCGAGGAAAAAACGTGCTCAATTTTTGATCGCTACCGACTTCCAGGCATTCTCAACTGGCTTGGGCGGCGCAATTCATGAGAAATCCACAAATTTATCCACAGCTTTTGTGGATATCGCGAAATCCACTACGGCGGATCGTCGCAGCGCTACGCGCCGATGCGCGATGTTGCGCCGCAGAAACTTGCCGCAGCGCGAGACATTGCCGTAAAGTGCGGCCCACTGAAGAACAAATAAGCGGCCTCGCGGCCGCAAAAGGCGAAAGGCAAGGGACAGAGGTTGTTCGCAATAATTCAGGCTGCCGGCTGGCCGATCTGGTTTCTGCTGCTCGCTTCGGTAATCGCCGTTGCCCTGATCATCGAGCGCTCCATCTCGCTGCGCACCCCGCGCATCATCCCGCCCAAGCTCCTGGAGCAGGTG
>DATAHF010000160.1:0-2303 GCA_036263315.1 Burkholderiales bacterium | reverse complement strand
CGTGTGGCGGTGGCTGGGCGCGATCTCGCCCGGAAGGATGAGCTGCAGCCCGGCATAGAGGCTTTGCGTGATGCAGGACTCCCCGCGCATCCCGGGGTTCTCGAGGATCAGGACGCGCCGCACGGCTTCCTTGGCCGTGATCAGCTTGCCGGCCTCCATGAGATAGGGGCGGGCGTCGCGGTACTTCCACAGCGCGGGCTTCGCCGGCGTCGCAGGCTCGTTGGGGACTAGGTTATGCAGCACCTCCCAGAGCGGCGCGAGGTTGTGGCGGTCCATCCGCCGGTACAGGCTTTGCCGCTCGGCGCCGATCGAAGCTTGCGGGACGCTGGCCATCGGAGACTCCCAAAAAAGCGATTTTACGTGCGCGAGGCCGCTGACGAAACCGGCTTGAGCCAGAGCACCGGCTTGCCGAGCGCCGCAGAGAGCGACTTGCCTTCGGGATCGGCGAGCGCGGCTTCGCGCGCCTTGCGGATCGCGGCCGCCTGCTCGTGCGGATTGTCCGTAGGCGGGTGATCCACGAGCGCGTCAAGGAGCGCTAGAAAATTGGCCTTGCCGCGCCGGTGCGTGTCTCCATAGCCCTTCAGAAGACCCGCGCACTGGGCGATTTCCAAGGCGAGACCGTTGTCCCGCTTCGCGGCTTGGGCAACGCAGCCGAGCCAGCGCTCGATCAGCGCCTGCTCCTCCCGATAGCGGTGGCTATGCGGCCGCCAGGGCTTGAGCCAGGCGAGGCTTCGCACCAACAGGTAGCCGAAGATTCCGGAGGTCCGGATGTGCATGCCGAAGTTGTAGGCATCGAGCTTGCCGCGTCGTTCCGCCCAGGAAATCAGCTTCTTCCCCAGAAAATGCGGCAGCACCGAAGCGAACTCCTCGACACCGGGCTTGAGGAAGTCGATGACCACCACGGGCTCGCCGGGCTTCGCGCCTACTTCCCTGCGGACTCTCTCGAAGCGCGAGGCGCGCGTCTTCAGGTCGGCGACACGGATGATGTCTTCGTAGCTCATCCACAGCGCGAGCTGGCGCGCTACTTCCGCGGCAAGCCCGGCGTCGCCTGCGAGGAAAGGGGCGAGGCGATCGCGGTACAGCGCGGCATAGCGCTCACCCTGGTAATCCGTGACGCGCTCGGCGCCGAGCTGCATGACCTCGTCCAGCCCGCTCGCGCGCTTGGGGGCGGGCGCTGCAGCGGGTGCGGGCTTCTCGCCCGCGGCAATGTCGTAGCCGGCGGCGAAGCCGCGAAGGCTCGCTTCGGCGCCGCGGCCGCCGGAGCGGATCGCCTGCTCGCAGGCCTCACGCGCAAAGGGCAGCACGCCGCTGCCGGCCAGGGCACCGAACAGCACGGCGTTGATGATGGTCCCGCTTTTCTGCGCCAGGTCGCGCATGTCGAAGAGCACTGCTTTCTTCGCGAGCTGGGCCGCGGCCTTGACGACGCGCTCGCTGTCGAAGCGCCCGTCGGCCATCTGCATCTTCTCGACGGTGGCGTAGATGCGATGCGTGGACGCGATCAGCGTGGTGCGCTCCGGGCTGACGTAGCCGTTCTGCATCGCGCGGCCCGCTTCCACCAGCTCGGAGGCCACCATCACGTCGACGTTCGCCGGGCTGGGCGTGAGCGACAGGACCGGCTCCTTGCCGCCGAGGCGGCTGCGCTCGGCGGGAAAGATCTCCAGATAGTAGGTCGTGGCGCCGGTGCGCTGAGCAACGCCTGGAATGGAGGTCGCCTGCGCGGGATAGCCGCAGGCGGTGGCGGCCTCGATCAGCCAGTCGGCCATGACGCCGCCGCCTTCGCCGCCGAGCGCCGCGATCAGGATGGTGAGCGGTCTTTCCGGAATCTTCATAGCAGCCTCGAGATCAGTCGATCCCACGCAGTCGGGTTCTGCACGACTTCCGCGCGGTAGAAGGAGGGGCAAAGCACCGCGGCATGCGCGTTCTCGCCGCACAGGCCGCAGCCCACGCAGCCGTCGATCACGGTGGCAACCGGGTCGCGGCGCAGCGGATCGGGATTGTCCTTGACGGTGAGGGTCGGGCAGCCGGAGAGGCGGATGCACGAGTGATCGCCGGTGCACGTGTCTTCATCGACGCCGTACTTGACGCGAACGTGGCGCTTGCCTTGCGCCAGCTTCTTCGCCACCTCGGGGCGCAGGCGGCGCTGGCGCTCGAGCTGGCATTCACCTTCGGCGACGATGACCTTGAGGCCCTTTTGCGGCGTGGTCATCGCCTCGCGATAGGTCTTGGCCATGTCGCCCACGCGATAGTTGTTCACCGTGCGCAGCCACTTGACGCCCATGCCCTGCAGCGTGTCCTCGATGGTG
>DATAHF010000159.1:0-4246 GCA_036263315.1 Burkholderiales bacterium | reverse complement strand
GCCGATGCGGAGCTCACGATGCGCGCCCTGCGCCGCAATGAGGCGGAGGCCAGGATCCACTGGGTGAAGGACGGTGCCGAAGCGCTCGAGTACCTCTTCTCCGAGGGCGCCTATGCGGGCGTGCCGGCGCGGCCGCGCCTCATCATGCTGGACATCAAGATGCCGAAGATCGATGGGCTCGAAGTGCTGCGGCGCGTGAAAATGGATCCGGACCGCCGCGTCATTCCGGTCGTGGTGATGACTTCATCGAAGGAGCAGCGCGACATCCTGGAGAGCTACCACCTCGGCGCCAACAGCTATGTCGTGAAGCCGGTGCAGTTCGACGCCTTCCTCGACGCGGTGACGCGGATCGGCGTCTACTGGCTGCGAACCAACCAGGCCCCCTAGGCCGAGTACGCGGTATAGAGCAGCTCGAAGATCCGGGTGGCCTCGGCGAGCAGGGCGTCGTCGTTCTTGATCTTCTCTTTCGCGCCCCTGAGCATCGTCTCGAGGCCCTTGGCGTCCGGCACCGGGATGCCGCCGGCGTCCAGGAAATGCACCGCCTGGCCGATCGCGTGCAGCGCGGCATCGCCTTCCAGGCCGAAGCTCGCGAGCAGCACCTCGAACGTGACGCGGCCATCCACGTGGGTGAACTGCGCGCCGTCGTAATCGAACCCGATGGCCTTCTTCGGCCGCTGGCGCGGATGCTCGAGCCAGACGAAGCGCGCATCGCGGTCGATGAAGCGCCGGATGAGCCAGGCGCTCGCCAGGCGGTCGACCCAGAGGTTCTTGCGCGTGGCCCAGACGCGCTTGCGGTAGGCGGCGGGGTCGAGCTGGCGCACGGCGCGCTTCGACGGCCGCGGCTCGCCTGCCGGATACGCGTCCTGCAGGTCGCGCTCGAGGCGCGCAGTCGCCTCCGCGGCCTGCGCCTTTGCCGGTCCGGGAAAGAAGTCGGTCTCCGCGAGGCGCGTGAAGCTGCGCTGGATGCGCTCCACGGCGGCGCGCGCCTGGGTCGCGCCAAGGCGCGGCAGTGAAGCGCGCGCGGCGCCGATCGCCTGGAGGAGGGCGCCGTACTGCGCGCCGCGGTCGAAGAGCTTCCGGATGGCCGCGAGCTCCGGCCCGGTCTTCGGCCTGAGCTCCACGACCATCGCCGAGCCGCCGGCGGCGTTGATCTCGGTCTGCATCTTCCCCAGCACCGCCGCCGCGGGCGCCTCCTGCGGCATCAGGTACACCCCGTCGCGCAGCACGCCGCATCCCGTTTCCTTGAGCGTGCGCCACACGCGCACGCGCAGCGACGAGTGCCGTGCGGGCAGGCTCAGCACGAGCGCGTCGAAAAGTGTCATGTAATGACTATTACATACATGTTATGGTATTGACAAGGCTGCAAGGGCGGCGTAATTTGGCGTCCATGCAGGGCGCTGCGCCCTGGCCGGGTCTAAAGGCAGACACCCGGCGGTAAGGACGACTTCCGTCTCAAGCGCTGCTCCGTTCCATTTGGAAAGGAGTACGTATGGGCCACGGATTCGAAGCACGCGTCGCAGCCTCGGCGGTCGCGTGGATCCTCTCAATGCTGATCTTCATTGGCGCGGCGTTCGAGGCGCGCGCCGACGCGCGGCTGTCTTTGCCGGGCTGGTTCTCGGTGGCGGAGCCGTATAGCTGTCCCGGCGCGTTCGCGCTCGGCCCCGCCGGCGAAGTCATCGTCGCGAGCAACGTGGTGCCGGTCGTGTGGCGGGTCGAGCCGGGCACGCTCGCCGTGAGCGTGCATCCGCTCTCGCTCGACGCGGACGGCGACAAGGACGTCGGCTTCACCGAGCTCGTTTATTCCCCCCGGCAGGGCGCCTATCTCGCCGTCGACGGGACGCAACGCTCCCTCTGGCGGATCGAGCGCGACCTGCGCCATGCCCACAAGATCGGCGCCCTGCCTTCGCGCGGCGCCGCATGCCACTAAGGAGAACGCCATGCGCTACCAACTGAAGCAGATCCACTGCCGGCCCTGGACCTTGAACGGCTTGTCGCTGCCGCTGATCGAGAGCCACTACGAGAACAACTACGGCGGGGCGCTGCGCCGGCTCAACGCCATTACCGAGCAGCTCGCGTCGCTCGACTTCGCCAAGACGCCGGGCTACGTGCTGAACGGGCTTAAGCGCGAGGAGCTCACCGCGCTCAACTCGACGCTGCTGCACGAGCTCTACTTCGCCAGCATGGGCGGCGACGGGCAGCCCACCAAGGGAATGTCGGAAGTGCTGGCGCGCGACTTCGGCTCGCTCGCCCGCTGGCGCGCGGAGTTCCGCGCCATGGGCTACGCGCTCGGCGGCGGCTCAGGCTGGGTGGTCCTCACCTACGTGCCGCGCGACGGCCGCCTCATCAACCAGTACGCCTCCGAGCACGCGCAGGCCATCGCGAGCGGCGTGCCGATCCTTGCGCTCGACATGTACGAGCACGCCTACCACATCGACTTCGGCGCCAATGCCAAGGCCTACGTCGATACCTTCATGCGCAACATCGACTGGCCGGCGCTCGAGCAGCGCTACGAGGACGCCTCCAAGGTGCCCGCGCCGCGCCCGCTGGTGCAGCCCGAGTTCGGCGACGTTCCGCCGATCGCGGTCGAGGAAGTGAAGGACATGATGGCCTCCGGCAAGCCGGTGCAGGTGATCGACGTGCGCCCGCGCCACTTCGTGTCGCGCCAGCAGGACATCGCCGACGGCATTCAGTGGCGCGACCCGGAGCAGCTGCAGGAATGGATGGGCGAGCTCTCGAAGTCCGAGCCGGTGGTGGTGTATTGCGCCTACGGCTTCCACATCGGCTGCAAGACTGCCATCAAGCTGCGCGAGGCCGGGTTCGACGCGCGCTACATGAACAGCGGGCACTCCGGCTGGAAGGCGATCGGCCACCCGCTCAAGATGCATACGTGAGCCCCGTGACGAGCGCCATGGACGTCGTGGACTTCCACAATCATTTCGTCGGGCCCGCGTTCGCCCTCGGCACGCTCGAAGGCGTTCCGGACGGGCAAAGGGACTTCTGGGAATGCGTCAACCGCAGCCTCGCTGCCCCCGACCTGTTGCTCGGCTCGCTCGAGCCGGCCGGCGTGCGCGCCAGGGTGTTAAGTACGCCGCTGGAATTCCTGAAGGAAGCGCGAGGCGGCGCGGGTTCGCGCCTCGTCGAGCGAATCAACGACGCGATGGGCGAGCTCGTGGCGCGGCATCCGGGCCGCCTCCATGGGCTCGCGACCGTGGATGCCTATGGAGGAGCGCCCGCGGCGCAAGAGCTGCGGCGTGCGGTGCGGCTCGGGTTGCGTGGCGTGTTCATGGAGAGCGCCAAGGGACCGCTGCTGCCCGATGCGCCGGAGGCATTGCCGACGCTCGCCACGGCAGCGGAGCTGGGTGTGCCGGTCTTTCTGCATCCCGTGGCCGACCCGGACCTGGATGCGCGCTTCCGAAAGTTCGGACGCATGGGCTTGCGCCTCACCCGAAGCACCATCAACGCGGCCGCGCTTTATGCGCTGCTCGAGGCGGGGCTATTCGAGAGATTCAGCGGCCTGCGCGTCGTCGTGACGGCGCTCGCGCTTGGCGGCGTGCTGCTGGCAGCCGGCTCGCCCGACGGCGCGCGGCTTCGCAGGGATACGCCGCCCGCAAAGCGGCGCCACGTCTACATCGACACCACAGGCATGGATCCGGTCGGCCTCCGCGCCGCGATCGACGTCGTCGGCGCGGACCACGTCGTCACTGGCACCGACTGGCCGGTGGTGCGCGAGGAAGGCGTGCCGGCGAGGCTGCGGGCCATGCTTCAAGGCATGGGGCTAGATCAAGCGGCGTGCGAGGCAATCGCCGGCGGCAATGCGCTGCGGCTACTGGGCGTATCGTGACCCTTCTGTTGTCACGCTCCGACGTCGAGAAGCTGCTGACGCCCGACGTGTGCATCGCGGCGGTGGAGGACGCTTTCCGCCGGCTGGCCGAAGGCAGCGTGCCGCCGCCCGGCATCCTCGGCATGCACGCGGGCGAGGGGAGCTTCCACGTCAAGGCCGGCTTCCTGACGCTCGACCGGCCCTACTTCGCGGCGAAGCTGAACGCCAACTTCCCGCAGAACGCGGCGAAGCACGGCCTGCCGACCATCCAGGGCGCGGTGATCCTCGCCGACGCGGCCAACGGCACGCCGCTCGCGATCATGGATTCGATCTCGATCACGGCATTGCGCACGGCGGCGGCGACCGCCGTGGCGGCCAAGTTCCTGGCGCCGGCGAAATGCGACACGGCGCTGGTGTGCGGCTGCG
>DATAHF010000158.1:0-1837 GCA_036263315.1 Burkholderiales bacterium | reverse complement strand
ATGCCATGTTCAGGCCATTCTGGCAGGCCGGGGAAGATCACCGAGGCGCCGGGCTCGGGCTGTCGATCTGCCGATCCATCATCGAAACGCACGGCGGAACGATCTGGGCCGAGCCGGCCCCCGGGATGCGCGTCCGGATCTGCTTCGATCTGCCCCGCGAGCCTGCGCCGAGCGCGTCCGCCGCGACGGCCGCGGAGAACAGCGCCATGCCGGCGCTCAGCGGCGGTTCGTTATAGCGAGCTGAGCTCGATCGCCCAGGTCGAGATCACCTTGTCCTCGTCGAGGAGCGTGCCACGCACGGTGTAGCGGCGCGCATCGCGCTGCTGGATGCACTCGAAGCCGCGGTAGCGCCCGGTCGGGCTCTGGTAGGACGACAGGATCGCATCGCCCGACACGACGAAGCGGCCGCGCAGCGCGCCGATGGCGGGATTCACCGAGGTCCAGTGCGTGGAGCGCGCGCCCGGCGAGAACGGCTCGATATCGTAGCGGTTGTGCTGGATGCGCGCCGGGTCGCCGCGCAGGCGCAGCACCGCCTCGAACAGCCAGCGGCTCGGCTCGTGCCGGATCGTGGTTTCTCCCGCGGCGGCGAATTTCGCTCCGCCGGCATCGCAGTATTCGCCTTCCGCGCGCCAGGAGCCTTCCGCGAAGAGAAAGGTATGGGCTATCCGTGCATCCTCACGGAATCCTCGGGGGCCTGCGCGCGCTCGTCGAGCGAGTAGTCGCGCGCGACCTGCGCGACCCGCAGGCGATAGGAGGAGAAGATGCCGCCGCGGCCCTTGCGCTGCGCTTCGCGGTGCTGCTGCAGGGTGCGCCACTTGCGCACCGACTCCTCGTCGCGCCAGAACGAGAGCGATACGAAGCGCCCCGGCGCGGTGATGCTTTCGAAGCGCTCGATCGAAAGGAAGCCGTCAGCCTTGTCCAGCTCGCTGCGCAGCTCGGTCGCGAGCTGCAGGTATTCCGGAAAGCGTCCGGGCGCCGGCGTGAACTCGAAAATCACCGCGATCATCTTGCCTCCCGGGGTCAACTATAGCAGCGCCGCCGCAACAGCGTTTCCGCGGCGTTTATTCCGTGGAAATTTCTCAGGCGACCCATGAATTTATATCAGTAAAACTTACGCGTGGCGTTGCGTACCAACACGATGCGGCATTCGCCGCAATAACAACAGGAGCATCAAAGCAATGAAACGCATCGTCGCAACTTCCCTCCTCCTCCTCGCATTCGGCTCGGCCAGCAGCGCATTCGCGCAGCCGGCCTACTCCGGCACGTCCACCGCGGCCGATGTGCGCACCGCCGACAGTGCGCTGTGGGGCGTGGGCGGCTGATCGCGATTCCGCGCGGCGGGCATGAATTTGGCTCCGCCCGCCGTGCGGCCACGCAATGAACTCGCGGCACGCGCTGCATCTAAACGAGTTGCGCGGCATTCGTCGCGTGCCACAAGCAAAGGAGCTTTCAAGCATGAAAGGAATTTTCAAGACCGGCGTCGTCATCGCAACCGCGTTCGGCGCGAGCAGCGTGTTCGCTGCGGGACTGTTCTCGTCGCACGGCCAGGGCCGCACTTATACCGAGTCGAGCTACTGGAGCGCGCCGCGCACCGTAGTACCCAACAGTGCGAGCGCGGGCGGCAGCTATAACGCACCGGTCACCACCAATGGCCCGATCGTCACGACACCGCAAGTGATTGCCGCGCCAGGCCCCACGATGGGACCGTGGTACCAGAACGACACGATCACCAATGCAAGCAGCGCACTGTGGGGCGTCGGAGGCTGAGCCTCCTTAGGGGCGTCGGCGGCTGAGCCTCCTTAGGGGCGTCGGCGGCTAAGGGCGCTCGCCTGAGTAG
>DATAHF010000157.1:0-17053 GCA_036263315.1 Burkholderiales bacterium | reverse complement strand
GTGAGCGTCGAGGACAACGGCATCGGCTTCGGCCCGGAGCTCGCCTCGCAGCTGTTCAAGCCGTTCAGCCAGCTCGCGGCCGGCAGCACGCGCTCGATCGGCGGTCTCGGCATCGGCCTGAGCCTGGTCCACGGCATCGTGGCGCTGCACGGCGGCGGCGTGGAGGCGCACAGCGACGGCGCCGGGCGCGGCAGCCGCTTCACCGTGCAGCTCCCGGTCGTGACGCGCGTCGAGCCCCGCGCGAGAGGCGATGCGCGCAGCGCGCACGCGGCCGGAGCGCCGAGCGCAGGCTTGCCGATCCTGGTGGCCGACGACAACAAGGACGCCGCCGACTCGCTGTCGCGCCTCCTGCAGCTCTCGGGACACCGCGTGCGGGTGGCCTACGACGGCGCAAGCGCGCTCGAGCTCGCCGAGAATTTCCCGCCGCGCATCGCGGTGCTGGACATCGGCATGCCGGGGATCAACGGCTACGACGTGGCGCGCGACTTCCGCGCGCGCTACGGCGGCGCGGTGATGCTGATCGCGCTAACGGGGTGGGGGCAGGAAGCCGACCGCAAGCGCTCGCGCGAGGCGGGGTTCGACCACCATCTCACCAAGCCGGTGGAGCCGGCGGCGCTGGAGGAGCTGATCGCGCAGGCCGTGCCGGCCGGTCAGTGATCCTCGATGTGGGGAACGGAGTCTTCCGCGGGAAGGCCCGAGTCCGGGTCGATCCATTCGGAGATGCCGAGCTCGGATTCGGCTTCCTGCAGCGCCTCGGGATCGGCGGCGCTCGCCCCGCCGGATTGCATGTCGGCTTCGGCCTCGACCCGCGTGGTGAACGGGCCGTATTCCTCGCCGCCCTTCAGCGACTGCCAGTAGAAGCCGTCGGGCCGCTCGAACAGGCGACCGCGCACTTCTTCGGCGCCGGCAGCGGCTTCTTCCTCCGGCGCAAGGACTGGTTTCTTCGACCGTTTCATCAATGCTCCTCGTGCAGTCCCCTACGCAAATGATGTTACGCCTAATTCACCGGCGCTTTCAGTCCTTCTCGCCGATTTCGGGCGCGGCGCGCGCTTCGGACGCGAGCAGCTGCGCGATATCGCGCCGGCCCTGCTCGGAAGCCGCGATCAGCTTCGTCATGTCGTTGCGGTGGGCGGCATTGCGCTCCAGCTGGTCCTCGTCGTATTCCTTGAACCGCTGCACGATGCGCGCCGCGCTCTCCTTGTCGTAGCCGAGCACCGCGAGGGTGCGCAGCGCCGCCTCGAGCGCCGAGCCGAACACTTCCCGGATCGCCGGGATGCCGAGGGCCGCGTACTCGTAGGCGTCGGTCCGGCTCCTCGCGCGCGCCACCAGGGCGAGGCGCGGAAAGCGCTGGCGCACGCGCTTCACCATGGCCATGGCCGCCTCGGCATCGTCGATCGCGATGACCAGCACCGCGGCGCGCTCGGCCCCGGCGGATTCCAGCAGGTCCATGCGCGTCGCATCGCCGTAGTAGGCCTTGAAGCCGAAGCGGCGCACGGTCTCGATCTGGCCGGGGTCGTGGTCGATGACCGTGGTGCCGATGCCGAGGCCGCGCAGCACCCGGACGACGACCTGTCCGAAGCGCCCGAAGCCGGCGACGAGGACCGGGTTCGATTCGCGGATCGCGTCCGGCGCCCGTTCCGTGCGGCGGGCCTGCGCGCGGCTGCGAAAGCGCTCGAACGCCATGACGAGGAACGGCGTCGTCAGCATCGAGACCGCGACCGCGGCGTTCAGCAGCCCGATCGTTTCGGGCGGGGCGATCGTGTCCGCCGCGCCGAACAGCACGAACGCGAATTCGCCGCCCTGCGACAGCGCGACGGCGAAGAGCGCCGCATCGCCCGAGCCGCAGTAGAACGGGCGCGCGATGGCGTACAGCAGCGCGGCCTTGAGCACCACCAGCCCGAGGGCTACGCCCAGCACCAGGTGCGGCGCGCTCCCGAAGAGCCCCAGGTCGATCGACATGCCGACCGCGATGAAGAACAGGCCCAGCAGCAGGCCCTTGAACGGATCGATGTCGAGCTCGAGCTCGTGGCGGTATTCGCTGTCCGCGAGCATGACGCCCGCGAGGAATGCGCCGAGCGCCATGGAAAGGCCGACCCACTGCATGAGCGCGGCCGTGCCCAGCACGAGGAGGAGCGAGAAGCCTACGAACACCTCGCGCAGCCGGGTTTCCGCGATGTAGCGCAGCAGCGGACGCACGAAGAGGCGGCCCGCGCCGATCAGCGCCGCGATCAGGGCGAGCGCCTTCACGGCGTCGCCCCAATGCATGCGCGAGCCCTCGCCGCCGAGCAGGCCGACCACGAGGAGCAGCGGCACGACGGCGAGGTCCTGGAAGAGCAGCACGGCGAACGACGCCTGCCCGCCGGGCGTGGGCAACAGGTTCTTCTCCGTGAGCGTGGCGAGCCCGATCGCGGTGGACGATTGCGCGATTCCCATGCCGGCGACCAGGCCGACTGCGAGCGGCTGGCCGAGCGCTAGCGCGATGGCGGTGACCGCGCCGATGGTGAGGAGCACCTGCGCGCCGCCCAGGCCGAAGATCGAGCGGCGCAGCGCCCATACGCGCGCGGCGTTGAGCTCCAGCCCGACGAGGAAGAGCAGCAGCACCACGCCGAACTCCGCGAACTCGAGCACCGTGCCCGGATCGGACACGAGGCGCAGGCCCCACGGCCCGATCGCCACGCCGGCGAGCAGATAGCCGAGCACCGAGCCCAGGCCGAGGCGCTTGAAGATCGGCACGGCGATCACGCCCGCGGCGAGAAACACCAGCGCCTGCTGGAGAAAGCCGTGCGCTTCCATGGTTAGAATCTTCTCATGGAGGCCGATCAGTTCAAGCTCGGCATGCGCGTGCTCGCGGGCGCGGTGAACATCATCACCAGCGCGCACGCCGGGCACCGCTACGGCATGACGGCGACCGCGGTGTGCTCGGCGACCGCCGACCCGCCGACGGTGCTGGTGTGCATCAACAAGCTCGCGACCACGCACGGCGCAATCGCCAAGAGCAAGGTGTACTGCGTCAACGTGCTGCGCGCCGAGGACTGGGAGCTCTCCACCACCTTCAGCGGCGCGCAGACCGGCGAGGCGCGCTTCAAGTCGCGCGACTGGACGCACCTCGCCACCGGCTCGCCGGTGCTCATCGACTCGCTCGTGTCGTTCGACTGCCGCGTGGTGAAGAAAGTGGCCCACGGCACGCACACCATCTTCCTCGGGCAGGTGGAGCAGGTGCTCTTCGGCAAGAAGGGCAAGCCCTTGCTCTACTCCGAGGGCCAGTACGCCAAGCTCGCCTCGCTCACGCTCGGCGAGCTGCCCGAAGGCCTGGACTATTGGGGCTTCTGACAGCGGACCGGCGCATCCGGGTCGTGGTCGCGGCGAACTTCATCGCGGTCGCCGCGCGCATGAGCCTGGTGACCTTCCTCGGCATCTACTTCGTGCGCGTCGCGGGCATCAGCCTCGCCACCGTCGGCAGCGCGTTCCTGCTGGAGAGCCTGCTGCGCGGCACGCTCGCGCCGGTGTTCGGCGCGCTGTCCGACCGCGTCGGGCGCCGCGCGCTGCTTCTCGCCTCGGCGCTCCTGACCGCGATCGTCCTGCCTTCGTTCCTGCTGGTGAGCGGCCCGGCCTCGCTTTTCGCGTGGAGCACGGCGCTCGGCATCACCGGGGCGGTGAACATGCCCGTCGCCACGGCCCTGCTGCTCGATCTCGCGCCGCCGGAGCGCCGGCAGGCCGCGCTCGCGGTGAACTACACCGGCATGAGCGTCGCCTATACGCTCGGCGTGATGCCCGCGGGCTACGTCGCCGAGCAGGGCTATGGCCTGCTCGCGTCGGTGGCATCGCTCGGCTATGTCGCGGTGGCGGCGCTCTATGCGTTCGCGCTGCGCGGCACGCTGCCGCTAGAGCGCTCGCAGGGCGCGTCCAATGTGCTCGCCGCAACCGCTTCGGTGCTGCGCAACCCCGTCTTCATCGGCTTCGCCGCGCTCGCGTGGGTGTTCCCGTTCGCCATGGGCCAGGTGGTGACGGTGTCGCCGCTCTTTGCCGCGGAGCTCGGCCTCAGGGAAGGCACCATCGGGCTGGTGCTGGGCGGCAACAGCATCCTGGTCGCGCTCCTCGCCGTGCCGGTGGCCATGCGCGTGGAGCCCGGCGGACCGTTCCGGCCCCTCGGCATAGCCGCGCTCATGGTGTGCCTCGGCTTTTGCTGCTACGCGTGGATCGCGGACACGGCGACGGCCTATCTTGCCGGCACCATCGTCTTCAGCTTCGGCGAGCTCATCTTCAGCTCGTCGGTGCCTGCGGCGGTGGCGCGCCTCGCGCCGACGGGCCAGCGCGGCGCCTACCAGGGCGGATGGACGCTCGTCTCGTCCATCGCCATGGGCAGCGCACTCGTCCTTAGCGGCCTGCTGCGCGACGCGGCAGGCTGGCCCGTCGTGTGGCTAGCCTACGCCGCGCTGGTGCTAGCGGCGGGCGCGGGCCTGTACGCCTCGCGCGGGTTCTTCCTCGCTCAGAAGGCGTAGGCCGCCGAGATCCCGGCGCCCCAGTCCGGGCTGCCGTTCGCGAGGCCTTTCAGCGCGAACGCCTGCAGCTTCCAGTTGCGATCCAGCTTGCGCGACCAGAAGGCGGTGATCTCGCTCAGCTCCGACGACGTGGCCGAGGCCTTCTCGCGCACGTCGTAGGCGAGGCCCGCGCTGTCGCGGTCGTTCAGCTTGTAGGTGAAGCCGGCCGTCGCGTTCCACACGTGGCTGTTCAGCTGGACGAAATCCGAGCTGCCGAGCTTGGTGTAGCCGATGCCGCCGAACACCGTGGTGCGGTCGAAGGTCTTGAAGAGATCGGCCTGCGCGCCGTAGTCGTTCTCGCCCGTGCCGAGGCCCTTGTCGCGATCGGCCGTGCCCCACTTCACTTTTCCGGTGAGGTCGAGGCCGAGCTTCGACGCCTGGTCGTAATACGCGTTGTAGGTCACGGAAGTGACCAGGTCGCCCCAGCCCGATGCAGTCGAGTCGGTCGTCGTGGTGGTGGTCGTGCCGCCGCCGCCCGCATTGCCGCGGCCGCGACCGCGCGGGTTGCTGTTCGGCACCGTGCCCAGGCCCGGGATCACCGCCGAGCCGCCGCTGATGCGCAGGTACGGAATGGTCGCCTTCAGCGTCCAGCGATCCTTGTCATAACGGGCGGTGAACGGGACGGACAGGATCTTGGTCGTGGTCGACGTGCCGTAATCGCCCGAGGTGTACGTGAGGCCCGTGCCGAGGCTGAAGGTGCCGTCCTCGGCAAAGGCGAGCGGCGCGCTCGCCGCCAGGACGCAGGCGGCGAGCGGTGCTGCGACGTTCTTCTTCATGTTGTTCCCCCTACCAGATCAAGAAATTTATCGGCCGGCGCGCTCGGGGCGCTCGGGCCGCTGCGGACGCTCGACCCGCTCGACGCGCTCCACCTTCTCCGGACGTTCGGCGCGCTCGACCTTCTCGGCCCGCTCGCCGCGCGCGACCTTCTCAAGTTTCGTATCGCCGCGCCCCGCGCTCGACGCGGTCTCGGCTTTTCCCGAGCGCATTACGTCGCCCAGCTTGAAGCCTTCGGCCTTGGCGATCTGCCCCCAGCCCATGCCGGAGGCGCGCATCTGGAGGATGCCCTGCGTGGTGGAGGTGCCCATCAGCGCCTGCTGCAGCGTCAGGTTGGAGTTGTTCGCCATCATCTGCTGCGCGATGCGCAGCGTGATGTTGACGTTGCCGTTGCCCATCTTGCCGGTGGGCGGGGTGAAGGTCGTGGTCTTGCCGCTCGAGTCGGTGAGCGTGATCTGCGAGCCGGTGCGCAGCCCCGTGACGAGCGACTTGGCGTTGTCCTGCGAGCCCGCGAGCTTGGTGTACTCCGTCACCATGCGGTTGGTGGGCACGGCCTGCGTGCCGCTCGTGCTCGTGGAGGTGCTCGTCGTGGTGGTGGTCGAGGTCGACGTCGTGCTGGTCTGCGCAAGCGCGGCCAGCGGCAGCGCAAGCACGGCTGCGGCGATTACGGTTCTCTTGAACATGCCGTTCTCCTTCAAGTGAAGAGGCCCCATGTTAAAAGCTGTCAGGCCGGCGCCTGCGATAAAAACATCACACGTTAACTTCCGGTTACAGAATTGTCTGTCGCCGTTCGGCGACTTGTAGCGGGGACGCTACAGCGATGTGAGAGATTCCAGGAAAGCCACGAGATCGTCGATTTGTTCCTGTGGCAGCGGCGAGGCGTGGGCCGCCGCCTCGCGCAGCGTGGCCAAGCTGCCATCGTGCATATAAGGGGCGGTGAGCGCGACATTGCGGAGTCCCGGCACCCGATAACCGCCGACCAGCGCCCCGTTGCTGAATTGCGCTCCGGAATGGCAGGCGCTGCAGCGCTCCAGGAAAATGCGAGCGCCGCGGCGCGCGGCGATCGGGTAGCGGCCGACGCCTGCCTCATCGCCTTTCTCCACGGTGTCGCGGAAATCGTCGAACGGCGTCCGCGGGCTGATGAGGGTCTCCTGGAACGCGGCGAGCGCTTTGCCTGCGTCGAGCAGCAGCTCTTCATCGCTGCCCTTGGGCTCGCGGCCGAATGCCGCGCTGTAGTCCTTGAAGAACAGCGTCTTCACCGCTTTGGCGACGTGCGCGGCGCTCGCGCGCATCTCCCGGGGCTCGAGCAGCGGCCTGATGCTCTGCTTCCACAGGTTGTCGTTCGCAGCCTTCCAGCCGAAGCGGCGGTTGAACCGCGCATTCAGCAGGGTCGGCGTGTTGAGGTCCGTTTCCTCAAGGCCGAAAGCGCGCGCGCGCCCGTCCTGCCAGCCGCGGTAGGGCACATGGCAGCTCGCGCACAGGATCGACCCGGTGCCGGAGAGGCGGGGCTCGAAGAACAGCCGCTCGCCGAAAGCGATGGCGGCCTTGTTCCCGGATGCGCCGTTGCTCGGATCCGCAGAGAGCGGCGGCGGCCAAGGCCCGTGCCGCAACAGGCTCGCTCTTTCGACGTCCGGGAATTCTCCCGCCTCTACAATAGGAAGCGCGACGAAGAAAAAGAGGATTGCGAATGCCGCCCGACGCATCGACCGAGTGTACGCCGCCGCGCACCCTGACCGAGCTGTTCCTCGGCTTCCTCTCGATCGGCGCACGCTCCTTCGGTGGCGTGCTGCCCTGGGCGCACCGGGCGATGGTCGAGGAGCGGCGCTGGCTCACGCCGGCCGACTTCACCGAGACCATCGGCCTTTGCCAGGTGCTGCCCGGGCCTAACATCGGCAACGCCTCCATCGTGCTCGGCAAGCGCTGGTTCGGGCTGCGCGGCGCGATCGTCGCGTTCCTCGGGCTCATGGGCTTGCCGTATTGCTGGGTGCTTGCGCTCGCGCTGCTCTATACCGAATTCGCTTCGCATCACCTGGTCCACGCCGTGGTCACCGGCGTGGGCGCCGCCGGCGCGGGGCTTTTCCTCGCCACCGCGGTGAAGCTCGGGCGCCCGCTCGCGGGAAAGTGGGCAGCGCTCGTCCTCATCGCGGCGATCTTCGGCGCGGTGGCGCTCGCGCGCGTCTCGCTCCTCATCGTGATGCCGGTCGCTGTGGCGATCGGGCTCGTGCTGGCGCGCAAAGGACTGCTGTGATCCTCCTCAAGCTCGCGCTTTTCTTCGGCGTGCTGTCGTTCCTTACCTTCGGCGGGGTGAGCTCGGTCGTGCCGGAGATGCAGCGCTACATCGTCGAGGAGAACGGCTGGACCACCGCGGCGGACTTCATGCAGCTCTTCGCCGTCGCGCAGTCGGCGCCGGGCCCGAACGTGCTCATCTCGAGCCTCCTCGGCTGGCGCGTCGCCGGCTTCCCCGGCTCGATCGTCGCGCTGCTCGCCATCTGCGTGCCGGCGGGCGTCCTCGCCTGGTGGGTGTCCGAGCTGTGGGAGCGCTTCCGCGACTCGCCCTGGCGCAGCGCGGTGCAGCGCGCGCTGAATCCGCTCGTGGTCGGCCTGATCGGCGCCGGCGGCTACATCATCGCCACGCCGGGGACGCCGGACTGGCGCCTGTGGCTCATCGCCGCCGCCACCGCCGTCGCCATGATCGCCACCCGGCTGAATCCCCTGTGGATCATGGCCGCGGGCGGGATCGCGGGCGGCTTCCTGCTCTGATTGAAAAGCGCGGGTTCGCCCCCACATGGGGATCATGCGAGCCCTTGCCAATGTCCGAACCGAGCTGCTGAACGTCCATCGCGCCCTGATCGAATCGGCACGCCTGGACTACGAGCGCGAGCACGGCGCGACGCCGGCCGGCCAGTTCCTCCAGACCCTCATCCACGACCCGGCCTATGCCTGGCTCGCGCCGCTCACGAGCCTCGTGGCGCAGATCGACGAGGTGCTTGCGGACGACGAGCTGCAGGATCGCTATCGCGAGGCGCTGCAGCGCCCGGAAGTGCTGCTCGCCCATGCGAGGCTCGAGCAGCTGGTGCACCTCAAGAATTGCTCTTGAGCACCTTGCGCCACTTCTCGATCTCGCTGCGGATGTGGGCGTCGAACTGCTCCGGGGTGGTCTCGGGCAGCTCGAGGCCCTGAGCGAGCATCCGCGCCTTCATTTTCGGGTCGCGCGCGATGCGGTTCACTTCGGCGTTGAGGCGCGCGACGATCTCGCGCGGGGTGCGCGCCGGCGCCACGATGCCGTACCACGACGTGATCTCGTAGCCGGGCAGTCCGCTTTCGGCGATGGTCGGCACCTCGGGCGTCAGCGACAGCCGCCGGCTGCCGGTGACCGCGAGCGCCTTCAGCTTGCCGGACTTCACGTGCGGCAGGCCGGTGATGTTCGAGACGAACATGAACGGAATCTGCCCCGCGAGGAGATCCGTGAGGGCGGGCGCGGTGCCCTTGTACGGCACCGGGGTGATGGAGGTGCCGCTCATCAGCTTGAAGAGCTCGCCCGCGAGGTGCGGCGCGCTGCCCGCATCGGACGCGCCGTAATCGAGCTTGCCGGGGTTCGCCTTCGCGGCGGCGATCAGCTCCTGCACGCTGTTCGGCGCGAACGACGGATTGGCGAGGAGCAGCATCTGCTGCGAGCCGACCTGCGCCACGGCGGCGAAATCCTTCAGCGTGTCGTAGGGCAGCTTGGCGATCAGCGTCGGATTCGTCGTGTGCGTGATGTAGATGAACCCGAGCGTATAGCCGTCGGGCGCGGCCTTGGCCACGACGTCGGTGGCGATGACGGCGCTCGCGCCGGGCTTGTTCTCCACCACGATCGGCTGCCCGAGCGCCTCGGTAAGCGCCGGCGTGATGCTGCGCGCCACGGTGTCGGTCGGGCCGCCCGGCGGCACGCCCACCATGAACCGGATGGGCTTGGACGGATAAGCCTGCGCCGCCGCATCCAGCACGAAAAGTAAAAACAAAATCGGGGTCAGGCACCGATTTGTCCGGCACCGATTTGTCCTCAAGGCAATTCTCCGGGTAGATTGAACCGTTGGCGCGTCGTGCAGTAGCGCGCAGCGTAAAGGCGGCCGATCGGCCGGTAGTTCTGTTCCGACACGCGCTTGGTTTTCGGATCGACGACGCCGTCGCGCGCATGCACCAGCAGGATCTCGCCGATCACCATTTCGCGCGCGCTGCCCCAGTTCAGGCGGCGCTCCACCCGGCACTCGAGCGAGGCCGCGGCCTCGCCGATGCGCGGGTGCTTCACCTTGAGCGCCGGCACCGGCGTGAGGCCGGTCTTCTCGAACTCGCTCTCGTCCTCGGCGTACTCGAAGCTCGACTGGTGCATCGCGTTCGCGGTGGCCTCTTCCACCAGGTTCACCACGAACTCGCCGGTGCGGCGGATGTTCTTCACGGTGTGCTTCACCTCGTTGTCCGAGCGCAGGTTGAAGCTCACCATGCAAAGCGGCGGATCCTCGCTGAAGACATTGAAGAAGGAGAACGGCGCGCAGTTCGCTACGCCGTTCGCGCTATAAGTGGAGATCCAGGCGATCGGGCGCGGCACCACCAAGCCGATGAGCAGCTTGTAGCGCTCGAGCGGCGGCAGCGAGGCGAGCTCCAGATCCATGGGCCGCTACTATAGCCGCAAGCGCTAGCCCGACTTTTCCGGCGTCGGCGCGCGGTCGAGGTGACGCCGCAGGTAGCGGCCGTGGCCCTCTCGCCCGACGACGCGGCCGCGCTCCATCACGGTTTCGCCGCGCACGATGGTGCGCACCGGCCAGCCCTTCAGTTTCCAGCCGTCGTACAGGCTGTAGTCGGCGTAGGAGCCGAGATCGGCGGCGCGCACGACGCGCTCCTCGTCGAGATCCACCAGCGCGAGATCGGCGTCGGCGCCGACCGCGATGCGTCCCTTGGTCGGCTCGAGGTTGAAGATGCGCGCCGGCCCGGCGGTGACCACCTCGCACACGCGCTGCAGCGAGAGGCGTCCCTTGTGGTAGCCCTCGGAAAGGAGCACCGGCAGGATGGTCGCGATGCCCGGAAATCCCTGCGACGCCTGCCACAGGCCCTTTTCCTTGGACGCGCGCTTGCGCGGCACGTGGTCCGAGCCGACGACATCGATCGTGCCGTCGGCCAGGCCTTCCCACATCGCCTGGACGTCGTCCGGCGAGCGAAAAGGCGGATTCGCCTTGCCGATGGGGCCGAGGTCCGAGTTCTCGTCGTGCGTCAGGTAATGCGGGCAGGTTTCCACCAGCACCTCGGGATAGCGCCGCCGCCAGCGGCGCACTTCGTCGAGCGCCATGCGCGTCGACAGATGCGGGATGTAGATGCGCGCGCCCACCGTCTCGGCGAAATACATCGCCCGCAGGCAGGCTTCCGACTCGGTGATCGGCGGCTTGGAGGCGGCCCAGTCCTTGAGCGTGCTGCCGCCCGCGGCCTGGATGCGGCGGCGGATGCGGTTCACGAGCTCGATGTTCTCCGTATGGCACACGATCGTCACTCTTCCGATGCGCGCCGCCTCCTTCAGAAGATCGTAGAAATAGCCGTCGTCGGTGCCGTCGAGGCCGAGATAGCGGCCTTCGTCGCCCTTGAAGTTCATGAAGTACTTGAACGAGGTGACGCCATAGTCCCTGACGTAGCTCTCGAGCTCCTTGATGTGCAGCTCGTTTGCCGTCGAGAAGTGGAAAGCGTAGTCCACGTGCGCGCGCGTCTTCGCGTACTCCTGCTCGCGCCTGAAGACCTCCGTGTAGGCCTCGTTGTTGAGGAAATAGCCCATCACGGTGGTGAAGCCGCCGATCGCCGCGTGGCGCGTCTCGGTCGCGTATTCGGTGATCTTCTCGCCGCTCAGCCCGAAGTGCACGTGCGCGTCGATGAGACCCGGGAACACGTGCAGGCCGTTCGCCGGCACGTCGTCCGCCTGCCTGTCCGCGCGCTCGCCCGGCTTGAGGAGGCCGGCAATCCGCCCGTCCTTGACGTATAC
Organism: Burkholderiales bacterium; assembly: GCA_036263315.1. Taxonomy (GTDB): domain Bacteria; phylum Pseudomonadota; class Gammaproteobacteria; order Burkholderiales; family SG8-39; genus SCGC-AG-212-J23. Next base: position 5,743 of record DATAHF010000157.1, on the reverse strand, counting down.
GTCCGCGGGCTCCGGCGGGCGATCGGGAAACACCACGGTGCCGCCGCGCACAACGAATTCCTTCACCTTGACCTCCTTTTCACAGATCAGCGAGCCGGATGTTCGGGTCGGCGCCGGCCTCGAGCTTCAGCGCCGCGAGCGTGCGCCGCAGCTCGGCCTCTTCCGCATCGCGGGTGATGCAGACCAGCCTGGAGCGGTGGTCGGCGTCCGGCCATCCGGCAAGGCGCTGCGGGGCATGAAATACGCGCTGCACGCCTTGCACGAAAACGACTTCGCCGCTGTCGGCGATTTTCACCAGGCCCTTGCAGCGCAACAGGCGCTCGCCCAGGGCTTCGACCACGACGCGCGACCACGCGGCGAGCCCGGACCACGACACCGGCGCGTCGAGGACAAAGCAATGCGCGCGCACGCGCGCATCGTGGCGATTGACGTCATGCGAGTGCGGATGCGCCGAGTTCCCGCCGGCGTCGAAAGTCCGCACCGCGAGGCGGTTCTCGAGCGGGCGGAAAGCCGCGAGAGCGCCGCTCCCGTCGCGCGACTCGACGAGCTCTGCGCTGGGGTTGATGGCGCGCAGCCGCGTTCGAACCGACTCGATGCGCTCCCGTGGCGCTGCGTCGCACTTGGTGACCACCAGGCGGTCGGCGACGGCGATCTGCTTGACGGCTTCGCGATGCTGCTCGAGCTCGCCCTCGATGTGGAGCGCGTCGGCGGTGACGACGACGAGCTCGAGCTCGTAGTGGTCCGTCACCAGCTTGTGTCCCAGCAGGGTATTGAGGATGGGCGCGGGATCGGCGAGCCCCGTCGTCTCCACGACCACGCGCTCGAAGGGCGGAACCTCGCCGCGCACGCGGCGATAGTTGAGGTCGGCGAGCGTCTCGTGCAGCGAGTCGGCGATGGTGCAGCACAGGCACCCGGCCTCGAGCAGCACCACGTTGTCGGTCGCCGACTCGATGAGGACATGGTCGAGGCCGATCTCGCCGAACTCGTTGACGATCACCGCCGTATTCGCGAAGCCCGGCGCGCGCAGCATCCGGTTGAGGAGCGAGGTTTTTCCGCTTCCGAGGAATCCGGTGAGCAGCACCACCGGAAGGCGCTTCATTGAGGGCAGAATTTCGGGAAGTCCTTGACGCAAAAGATTGTATACCGTATACGTGCAGGTTCATGAACGCGCTCGAGCCCGTCGAACGCACCGCTTCGCTGGCTGACCGCGTATATCAGCTGCTTCGCGAATACCTGCGCTCTGGCAGCGTGAAATGGGGCGAAGTCCTGCGCGAGGGCGCGCTTGCCGCGCGCTTCCGCGTTTCGCGCACGCCGGTGCGCGAAGCGCTCGGGCGCCTCGCGAGCGAGGGGCTCGTGGAGCCCCACGGCCGCAGCTTCACCGTTCCCTCGCTCACCGGCGAAGACCTCGAAGACATCTACGAGCTGCGCGTGCTGCTCGAGACCGAAGCCGTGCGACAGGCCGCAGCGCGCGGCGCCGACAGTGAAGTGAAGCAGGCGCTCGGCGAGGCGCAGCACGCTTTCCAGCACGGCGATGCCGAGGCGTTCATTCGCGCCAACCGGCGGTTCCGCGCGGGCTGGCTGTCGCTCGCACGTAATCGGCGCCTGGTGCGCATGGTGGAGCTCTATGCCGACCATGTGCGCGCGCTCCAGTTTCTGACTTTGGGAGACAAGGCGCGCCAGCAGGTGGTGCTGCAGGGAATGCAGGCGATATTCCAGGCGATCCACGCGCGCGACGCCGAGGCTGCGGCGCAGGCGATGCGGCACTATCTCGGCATATCGCGCGAAGCCATGCTGCAGGCGGCCGGACGAATGACGAGCGTGGCGCGGTCAGCATGAAGGAGGGGACGATGAACAAGCCGTGGGACGGCATCATCAGCGAAGAGGAGCAGCGCGCTTACCACGCCGCCGGTTTCGGCCGCCCGTCGGGCCTCGGCCAGCGCCCGGCGCTCCTCATCATCGACGTGCAGTACCGCACGGTGGGCACGCAGCCGAGGCCTTTCTGGGAGGCGATCAAGGAATTCCCCACGGCGTGCGGCGAAGTAGGCTGGAACGCGGTGCGCAATATCGTGCCGCTCCTCGCTGAGTTCCGTAGGAACGGCTGGCCGGTGCTCTATCCGTACGTGGCGCCGAAGAAGGCGACCGACGGCGGCCGCCTCGCCGCCAAGGTGCCTGCGATCATGACGATCGCCGACAAGGGCTACGAGTTCGTGGCCGAGGTCGCGCCGCGCGAGGGCGACATCCTCATCCCGAAAAAACACCCGAGCGCCTTCTTCGCCACGCCGCTGGTAAGCCACCTCGTCGATCTCGGCGTTGACACCCTGGTGGTCACCGGCTGCACCACCAGCGGATGCGTGCGCGGCAGCGTGGTGGACGCTTTCGCCTACAATTTCCGCGTCGTCGTGCCCTGGGACTGCGTGTACGACCGCAGCGCGACCTCGCACGCGGTGAACCTGTTCGACATGGCCTCCAAGTACGCCGACGTTGCACCGGCGGCGGAGGTGATCGAGAAGCTAAATACAACCGTGAGGAGAAAGAACCATGAGCTTCAAGCGTCGTGACGTACTGAAGGCGGCCGGGGCGGGGGCGCTGGCCGCGGCATTGCCGATCCCGCTGCTCGCGCAGGGACAGACCCTCAAGTTCGGCCTCGCCATGCCGATGACCGGCTCGCAGTCGGCGTACGGCAAGGACCAGGTCGCCGCGGCGCAGTGGGCGGTGGACGACATCAACGCCAAGGGCGGCGTGCAGGGGCGCAAGCTCGAGATGGTGGTGCTCGACACGCAGGCCGACCCGCAGGTGGGCATCAACGCGGTGAACCGGCTGATCAGCGTGGAAAAGGTGCCCGCTTTCGTCACCGCATGGAGCGCGGTCGTGAAGGCAGTCGCGCCGATCGCCAACCGCGAGAAGATCCTCGAGCTGTCCGTGGGCGCGAGCTCGCCCGAAGTCGCGCAGCTCGGCGACTACGTGTACACGACCTTCCCGCTCGCGGACGTCGACGTCACCGCCGTCGCGACGTACGCGCACGACAAGCTCGGCAAGAAGAACGCCGCCGTGCTCTACATCAACAACGATACCGGCGTCGATGCCGCCAAGGTCTACAAGGCCGCGTTCGAGAAGGCGGGCGGCAAGGTGACCGTCTACGAGGCCTACGACCCGAAGGCGACCGACTATTCCGGGATGCTCCTCAAGGTGCGCGCCGCGAATCCCGACATGGTGCACATCCACGGCCTCATCACCGACATTCCGCAGGTCCTCGCGCAGATGCGCCAGCTCGGGCTGCAGCAGCGCGTCTCCACCTATTCGGCGGGCTACAACCCGAACATCGTCAAGCAGCTCGGCGCCGCCGCCGAGGGCCTCATCGTCACCTCGCTCGCGCCGGGAGTGAACGACCGGCCGCAGGTGAAGGAGTACGTGGAGCGCTGGAAGCAGAAGGAAGGGCGCGTGCCGAACGGCCTGCCGTACACGCAGTATCTGTACGACGCGCCCGTCATGGTCGCGCAGATGTACGACTGGCTGCTCAAGCAGAAGATGCCGGCCACGGGCGAGAACATGCGCAAGGCGCTCCTCGGCGTGAAGCGCTTCGAGCTGCCGATGACCGGCGTGACCGAGGTCGATCCCTCGCACCGCGTGCAGAAGCCCGTCTACCTGCTCACGGTGCAGAACGGAAGCTTCGTCCCGCTCGCCACGGTAGGCTGATCCGTCCGGCGCGGCGCGGGGCCTGAGCCCCGCGCCGCGTGGAATGGACAGCCGCGCGGCCATGCTCGATCCCGCCGTCCTCGCCCAGATCCTCTGGACGGGCCTCGCCACGTCCAGCTACATGGTGCTGTTCACCATCGCCTTCGCGCTGGTGCTCAAGGTCCTGAAGCTCTGGAACTTCGCCCAGGCGGGGATGATGGCGATCGCGTTCTACGTCATGTATGCGGCGGTGAACCACTTCAATTGGCCCACCGCCGCCGCGGTGGCCCTGGGCTTCGCCGCCACGCTCGCCGCGACGCTCGCCTACGAGGTGCTCGGCCTGCGCACGCTGCGCGCGCGGCGCTCCTCGAGCCTGCTGTTCTTCATCTTCACGCTGGTGTGCTCGGAATTCACCGCCTACGCGCTCACGCTCATCTTCGGCACCGAGCCGGTGCCGCTTTTCCCCGAGATCCTGTCGCCCACGCGCATCGTAGGCAGCGTCGCGGTGAGCAACTGGGACCTGCTCGCCGTTTGCGTCACGCTAGTGCTCGGCATAGCGCTGGCGCTCTACCTGCGCCTGTCGCGCGACGGGCAGTTCCTGCTCGCCGTGTCCGACAGCGCCGAGCTCGCGGAGCTCTACGGCATCGACGCCAAGCGTGCCTACGTGGTCGCGCTCACGATCGCGAGCGTGTTCGCGTGCGCAGGGATGTACCTCTACGGCTCGCGCACCGCCGTGATCCCGACGGCGCCGCTGCAGCTCATGCTCTTTGCCGTGATCGCCACGCTGCTGGGCGGAATGGGAAGCGTGGTGGGCGCGATCCTCGCCGCGGTGTTCCTCTCGCTCCTGCAAAGCTACAGCGTGCTCATCATCCCGTCGCAGTGGCAGGGGCTGATCCTCTACGTGTTCCTGTTCGTGACGATTCTCTTCTTCCCGAACGGCATCCACCCGGGCGCGCTGCTGCGCCGCCTCGGGCTCGCCTGAGCGATGGAGTACCTCTATTCCATCCTCATCCTGGTCGGCATCTATGTCGTCCTCGCGTCGAGCTTCAACCTCATCATCGGCACGGCCGGCCTGGTGTCCATCGCGCACCCGATCTTCTTCGCGCTCGGCGCCTACACGGCGGGACTGCTCGCGATCCACTTCGGCCTGAACCCGTTCGCCGCGGCGGCAGTGGGCGCGGTGGTGGCGGGCGTGTTCTCCCTCATGATCTCGCTGCCGTCGCTGCGCGTGAGCGGCGACTATCTCCTCATCACGTCCATAGGCTTCCAGCTCGGCCTGCTGCAGGTGATCAAGAACCTGGAGCTCACCGGGAGCCAGGGCGGGTTGAACAACATCCCGACGCCGATCGCGGGCCCGGAGCGCGGCTGGATCTTCTCCGCCGTATCGCTTGCGGCCGCGGCAGCGACCGTGCTCGTCATCCGCTGGATCGTGCGCGGGCCCTACGGGCGCGCGATCCGCGCGATGCGCGACGACGAGCTCGCCTTCCTCGCCCTGGGACGCGACGCGACGCGCATGAAGATCATGATCTTCGCCGTGGGCTGCGCGTTCGCCGGCATGGCGGGCGCGATCTACGCCTTCTATTTCCAGTATGTGAGCCCGGAGCAGTTCGAGATCCTCGCCTCGGGAACCATGCTGACGATGGTGGTCGTCGGCGGCATGGGCTCGACGTGGGGACCAGTGGTCGGCGCGGTGCTCCTGCTGGCGCTGCCGCAGGCGATCACGTTCCTGCGCCTGCCGCTCGCCTACATGGCGCCGCTGCAGGGCATGATCTTCACGCTGCTCGTCATCCTGTTCCTGTTCCTGCGGCCGCAGGGGCTGGTGGCGCCCGAGGCGCCGTCGCCGGTGAGGGCGCGCCGCAAATGAGCGCCGTGCTCCACCTCGAGGGCGTCTGCAAGCGCTTCGGCGGCATCGTGGTCGCCGACGAGATCACCCTCGAGATCGAGCGCGGCCAGATCCTCGGCCTCATCGGCCCGAACGGGGCGGGCAAGACTTCGCTCTTCAACATCATTTCCGGCGTCGTGCCGGCCGACGCCGGCGACCTCCGCGTCGCCGGGGCGAGCGTCACCGGCA
>DATAHF010000156.1:0-12375 GCA_036263315.1 Burkholderiales bacterium | reverse complement strand
TCTGGGACATCCAGGTCGCCGCCAACCGGCTGTCCAATGCGCTCGCGGCGCTCGGCGTGCAGCGAGGCGATCGCGTGGCGCTCATCCTTCCGCAACGCCCGGAAATGGCCATCGCCTACATCGCGATCTTCCAGATGGGCGCGATCGCCCTTCCGCTTTCGCACCTGTTCGGGCCCGAGGCGCTCGAATACCGCATGGAGCACTCCGGCGCGAAAGTCGCGATCGTGGAGCCCGCCACGCTGCCGAGCCTGTGGGCGGCGAAGCCCAAGCTCTCGCAGCTCCAGCACGTCATCGGCGTAGACGGGGCGCGCGAGTCCGGGGTCCATGCGTACGAGTCGCTTCTGCAAAAGGCGAAAGCCGATTTCGCCCGCGTCGACACCTCCGCCGAGGACCCGGCCCTCATCATCTACACGAGCGGCACGACCGGCGCGCCGAAAGGCGCGCTGCATGCGCAGCGCGTCATCATCGGCAACATTCCCGGGTTCGTGCATTCGCACGATTTCTTCCCGCAGAAAGGCGACATGTTCTGGTCGCCCGCCGACTGGGCCTGGGCCGGCGGCCTGTTCGACGCGCTGCTGCCGAGCTGGTACTTCGGCATCCCGGTGCTCGGCTACCGCGGCAAGTTCGACGCCGAGCGCGCCTACCAGCTGCTGGAGAGATACGGCGTGCGCAATACGTTCCTGTTCCCGACGGCGCTCAAGCTCATGATGAAGGCGGTGCCCGCGCCGCGCGGGCGCTATGCCCTCAACGTGCGCAGCATCATGAGCGCCGGCGAGTCGGTCGGCGTCACGGTCATCGAATGGGCGAAGGAGCAGCTCGGCGTCACCATCAACGAGATGTTCGGCCAGACCGAGATCAACTACGTCGTGGGCAACTGCCAGGCCGCGTGGCCGGTGAAGCCGGGCTCGATCGGCCGTCCCTATCCGGGGCACCGCGTTGCCGTGATCGACGAGACCGGGCGGGAAATCGAGAGGGGCGAGCTCGGCGAAATCGCGATCAAGCGCGAACGGGATCCGGTGTTCTTCCTCGAATACTGGAAGAACGAGAAGGCGACGCGGGAAAAGTTCGTCGGCGACTGGGCGACGACCGGCGACCAGGGAAAGATGGATGAGGACGGCTACCTCTGGTACCAGGGCCGCAGCGACGACGTCATCAAGAGCGCGGGCTACCGCATCGGCCCGGCGGAGATCGAAAGCTGCCTCGTCAAGCACCCGGCGGTGGCGAATGCCGCCGTCATCGGCAAGCCCGACGAGGCGCGCGGCGCCATCGTCAAGGCGTTCGTCGTGCTGCAGCCCGGATTTTCCCGCAGCGAGAAATTGATCGAGGAGATCCAGGCGCACGTCCGGGGCCGCCTGGCGCCCTACGAGTACCCGCGCGAGATCGAGTTCATCGACGCGCTGCCGATGACGACGACCGGCAAAGTGCAACGCAAGGAGCTGCGCCGCCGCGAAGAGGAAAAGCTCCGGCAGGCGTGAAACGGCTGCTGCTCATCGGCGCAGGGCACGCGCACGCCGTCGTATTGCGCGCGCTCGCGAAAGCGCCGCTCTTCGGCGCACGCATCGACTTCGTCTCGCCGCGCGCCGTGGAGCTGTACTCCGGAATGGTGCCGGGCGTGATCGCCGGCCACTACGATCGCGCGCAGGCGCAGATCGATTTCCGCGCCCTGGCCGAGCGCGCCTACGTGGAGTTCTTCGAGGCGTCCGTCAGCCGCCTGGACGCCGCGCGCCGCACCGCAGTGCTGTCCGACGGAACTGCGCTCTCCTACGATGTGGCGTCCTTGAACATGGGCGCGGGCATCGCCGCGTCGTTTCCCGGGGTGGAGGGTGCGCTTCCGGCCAAGCCGTTCGGGGGATTGCTCGAAGGCATTGGCGGCGCGCGACGGATCGCGATTGCCGGCGCCGGCGCGAGCGGCGCGGAGCTGGCGATGGCGCTGCGCTTCGGCGGCGCGGAGGCGGTGGCGCTTTATTCCGCCGAGCCGGCTTTCGCGGCGCCGCTCGCCCAACGCATCGAAAGGATCCTGCGCCGCGCCGGGGTCGATTTCCGTCCCGGCATGGCGCTCGAGGCGATCGAGCCGGGTCGGGTGGTGCTGAGCGGCGCGACGCGCCAGGACTTCGACCTGGTGATCCTCGCGACCGGGGCGAAAGCGTGGCCCTGGCCGGGTGCTTCGGGCCTCGCGGTGGACGAGGCGGGCTTCGTGCGCGTGACGCCGACGCTGCAAAGCGTTTCCCATCCGGACATTTTCGCCGCGGGCGACTGCGCAACGCTCGACGGCGCGCGCGAGCCGAAGTCCGGCGTATATGCAGTGCGGCAGGGCGCGGTGCTGCACCGTAATCTCGCCGCCGCAGTCGCCGGCACGCCGCTCGCGGCTTACGTGCCGGGCAAGCGCGCCTTGTCCATCATGAGCTGCGGCGCACGCTATGCGCTCGCCGCGTGGGGCGAGTGGACGGCGGAGGGCCGCTGGGCATGGCACTGGAAGGACCGCATCGACCGCAAGTGGATCTCAAGCCTTCGGGCTTGAGGCCACCAGGATCTTTCCCTCGGCCTCGACGACGGTCTCGCCGGACTGGTTCGTGGCGGCGCCGTGCAGCACGCAGATGCCGCCCTTGTGCCTGGGCTTGTCCAGCTTCTCCAGCACTCGCCACTCCGTCGCCAGCGTGTCTCCCGGGCGAACGGGCGCCTTGAAGCGGCAGGCATGCTCGAGATACGCGATCGCCGTTCCGGAGAAGTACATGCCGACCGGCGCGGAAACGAGCGCCGAGGTGAACGGCCCGTGCAGGATGCGCGAGCCGAAGATCGATTTCTTCGCGAACGTTTCGCTCACGTGCAGGGGATTGAAGTCGCCGAACAGGCCGGCGCCGAGCACGAGATGCGCTTCGGTCACGGTGACGCTCGTGCCGAAGCGCTCGCCGACGCGCACCTCGTCGTACCACTTGCCCTGGAACACCGCTCCTCCGCTCTAGGCTGGCTGGAGCGAGATTATGCGGTAATCCCTTCCGGAGCCGAGCAGCGACGCGACGCGCATCGGGCGTGCATTTTCCTTCACGCCTACGACGATGGACTGCCCGGCGCGGAACTCGCCGGTCGGCGCGATCAGCAGGGTTCGATCGTTCTCCAGGAGCAGCGCCTCCAGCGCCACCTGCTCGCCGAAGGACGAGCGCGCCGCCGCCAGGTTCTGCTCTGGGAGGAAGTGGACCGTGCTCACCCTCCCCATCAAGCGCTCGAGGCCTACGGAAAGCTGCCCCGACACCTTGGCGATCCTGCGCACGATGGCGAGCTGCCACTCCGGCGTGTCCGGGAACCGGTAGCCGACGAGGACGCCGAGCCGTGCCCATGTCGCATGCCCGGGGATGGATACGCCTATGCCCGAGTCGCTGGTATCGGCGACGCTCGAGCGCTGCATGAGCTGCTTGTCGCCCGCGGTCTCCATCTTCTCGAGCAACTGCTTCGGCGGCAGGAAGGCCTGCTTCAGGAGCTTGCCGGTGGTCGTCTTGTCGGGATTGACCGAGCCGAAGCGGATCTTGTCGAACTGGCGGTTGGAGCGCGACTTGTCCTGGACCGAGGGCGTCGGCGCGATGCCGGTGCGCGCGAGCTCGCTTGCCGCGACCATGCGCCGCGCCTGCACCAGGCCGTGGACGAGCAGGACTTCGGCCGCCGCGGCGCTGCGGCGATGGCGCCGCTGCGGCGGCGTGGGCGACCAGTGATCGCGCAGCACGAGCAGCAGCGAGACGAAGCCTTCCAGGTCGCATTCGCTCGGCACGGCCCAGGTGGGCACCTCGCCCGCGCCGCGCGCTTTCTCCGCCAGGCCCTGGAGCTCGGCGGCTCCGCCGGCGCCGATGTAGCGCGTGCTCGGCCGCTTCGCGAGCCCGGGCAGCCAGCGTTGCGGCGAGCCGGGGCGCTCGAGATCGAAGCAGAAGGGCGCCTGCGCCGAGGGCGAGTCGCTGAATGCATGGCTCGCGGCGTGGCGGTGCAGCAGCAGGTCGAGGCACTCGATTTGCGTCGGCAGCAGGCTGCCGAGCGGCGCGGTCTCGAGCAGCAGGCCGCAGACGTACTCGTTGTGCGTGCTGAATCGATCGGCTTCGCCCGGATACGCGGGCGCCTGCAGGCGCAGCACCCCGAGACGGCTGGCGAGCGCATGGACGCGGTGGATCTCGCTCCACAGCGTCTGCGGCGGCGCCTGGTAGCCGACGCGCGCGAACTTCTTCAGCTCCATCAGCTGGCGCATGGCGCGCAGCGCGAGCAGGGCCACGCCTTCCTGGTTTTCACCGGGCGCCGGCTTGAGCGCGGCGAGAGCCGCGGCATAGAGCGGCGCCATGCGCGTGGCGTAATCCACGAGAGCGCGCTGCGATACGTCCGAGATCTTTTCGCCGCGCGCGTCGCGGAACAGCATGTGGCGCAGCTCGTGCAACGCGGGCTGGACCGCCTCGTCGAGCGTCGCGAGCGCACGCTGGAAAGCCGGCGCGGCTACGCCGGCGGCGCGCGCCTGCTCGAGCGTTTCGCACACTTCACGAATCGCCACGGCCGGCTGCGACACCGGCAGCATCTGCTGGAATTCAGCGATGCCGCCTTCGGTGCCGAGCGGGTGCTTCCGGTCGTCTATGCTCCCGGTAAGCTGGGATAACCAGTTGCGCACGGGCAGGCGTGCTTCCCGGTTTGAGAATGAGGTTCGCCATCTTAAGCGGAACGGCTTTCAGCAACTTGACAGCCGATTCCCCGCGCACTAAACAAGTCCGACCATGACCGAGCCCCAGGATCCGCTCGCGCCGCCGAATTCCAACGTGTTCGACGGGCAGAAGGGCATGCGCGGCTACCGCATCAACAAGCTCGCGCAATCGATGCGCCACCCCGAGAACCGCGAGGCGTTCCTGGCGGACGAGCGCGGCTACATGGCGAAGCTCGGGCTGAGCGCGCAGGAGCAGGAGCTCGTGCTGCGGCGCGACTGGTACGGTCTCCAGGCGGCGGGCGGCAACCAGTATGCGCTGGTGAAGCTCGGCGGCGCGCTCGGCATCAACCTGGTCCAGCAGGGCGCGCAGATGCGCGGCGAGACGGTGGAGCAGTTCCTGAAGACCAGAAAAAGAAGCTGATGGCGCGCATCGTCGGCGGGATCGGATCGTCGCACGCGCCCTCCATGGCACATGCCTACGATCACCGCTGGTCCGACAAGCCAGAGTGGCAGCCGCTCTTCGAGGGCAGCGTGGCGGCGCGGCGCTGGCTGCTGGAGGTGGCCAGGCCCGACGCCATGGTGATCTTCTACAACGATCACCTGAACCGCTTCTTCTTCGACGCGTATCCGACCTTCGCCATCGGCGTGTCCGAGTCGCTTCCGCTTGCGGACGAGGGCTGGGGCAGGCGGCCGCTGCCCGATTTTTCGGGCCACCCGGATCTCGCCTGGCACATCACGCGCTCGCTGATCGCCGACGAGTTTGACCTCACGGTCTGCCAGGAGATGGAGATCGACCACGGCATCCTGTCGCCACTGCCTTTCCTCACGGAACCGGAAAAGCGCGGCTGGCCTTGCCCCATCGTGCCGTTCGCCATCAACGTGATCCAGCATCCCGTGCCGACGGCGCGGCGCTGCTGGAAGCTCGGCGCGGCCCTGAGGAAGGCGATCCAGTCGTATCCACGCGACCTTCGCATCGTCGTGATGAGCACGGGCGGCATGTCGCACCAGCTCAACGGCAAGCGCTTCGGGTTCCTCAATCCCGATTGGGACAACGAGTTCCTCGACCTGCTCGAGGCGGATCCGCAGGCGCTCGCGGCCTTGAGCGCCGAGGACTACATGAAGCGCGGCGGCTGCGAGTCGGTGGAGCTGATCATCTGGCTCGCCATGCGCGGCGCGTTGTCGCCGCAAGTGCGCAGGATCCACCGCAATTACTATGCGCCGATGCTGACCGGCTACGGGCTGCTCGCGCTGGAGGAGATGCAATAGTGGGAATCCGGACCGGAAAGCAGGTGCTCGAGGCGCTGCGCGACGAGCGCGAGGTATGGATCGACGGCGAGCGCGTCAAGGACGTGACGAAGGACCGCCGCTTCGCCGGCGCCGCCGGCACCATGGCCGCGCTCTACGACATGCAGCACGACGAAAAGCTGAGCGACAAGCTGACGTACGCCTCGCCCACGACGGGCGACCGGGTCGGCCTGTCGTTCATCGAGCCGAAGAGCGAGGCCGACCTGCGGCGGCGCCGCGACATGGTCTACACCTGGATGACCGCCACCTGCGGCATGTTCGGGCGCAGCCCGGACTTCATGAATATCCATCTCACCGGCTTCGCCATGGCGGCGGCGGAGTTTGCCAGGCACGGCGAGCGCTTCGGATCGAACATCAGGAACTACTACGAAAAGGTGCGCGAGCGCGACCTTGCGCTGACGCATACGCTCATCAATCCGCAGGTCGATCGCTCGAAGCCGGTCCACGCACAGGACAAGGACCTCGCGGCGAAGATCGTCAAGGAGACCGACGCCGGCATCGTGATCCGCGGCGCCCGCATGGTGTCGACGCTCGCGGTGTTCTGCGACGACCTGATGGTGATGCCCTCCACCTACATCGAGGACAAGCCGGAGGCGGCGCCCTACGCGTTCGGCTTCGCCGTGCCGGTGGCGACGCCCGGGCTCAAGGTGATCTGCCGGCCGAGCGTGGTGCACCACGATGCGGCGAGCCCGCTCGACTGGCCGCTTTCGCATCGCCTCGACGAGACCGACGCCATGATCGTGTTCGAGGACGTGCTCGTGCCCTGGGAGGGCGTCTTCATCCACCGCAACGCGCCGATGTGCAACGGGCTCTACAACCGCACGCAGGCGATGAACCACATCATGCATCAGTTCTGCACCAAGAACCTCGCCAAGGCCGAGTTCATGATGGGGCTCGCATTCGCGATCGCGAAGTCGACCAACGTCGACCAGCACCTGCACGTGCAGGGCATGCTCGCGGAGATGATCCAGTTCACGGAATTCACGCGCGGCCTGATCCGCGCTTCGGAGGCCGACTGCAAGCCCACGCCGTGGGGCACGGTGGCGCCCGACGAGATGCCGCTGTGGACCATCCGGATGATGTACCCGAAGATGTTCGTCCGCATGCAGGAGATCGTTCAGCTCCTCGGCGCCGGCGGGCTCGTTTCGGTGCCGTCGTACAAGGAGCTCAGCGGCGGCGCGGGCAAGGCGGTGGAGACGTACTTCCAGGCGGCGAACCTGGACGCCAAGGATCGCATCCGCCTTTTCAGGCTCGCTTTCGACGCGGCGGTGTCTTCCTTCGCCGGCCGCCAGCAGCTCTACGAGCGCTACTATTCCGGCGACCCGGTCAGGCTATCCGCGACCTTGTACCAGATGTATCGCAAGGAGCCGCACGTCGAGCGGATCTGGGCGCAGCTCGACGCGCTTCAGCCCGAGCGCTGATCGGCCATGGCGGCGTCCTCCGCGGCAGCAGCGATCGCGGTGGACGGCGCGACGCGGCGAGGCGCGTCGCCGGTGCGCCGGCCGCCTCGGCCCGGTCCGCGCCGGTCGCGCCCCGAGCGTCGATCGCGCTCGGCAAAGCAAAGATAGGCTCCCCAAATCAGCAGGCCGACTACGCCTGCTTGCAGCAACACCCCCAGTACGCTGCTCATGCCGTTCCCCTCCCTGCCGTTCCCTACGTTTTGCGCGCGCAGGCGCGGCGCGGGGAGAGGAATACAACGGCGCACGCGGAAGCCGCATCCATCAGGTGGACGAACGCGGGGCAAGAAACTGTCAGACCAAGCTGACAGGAGCCTGAAGCGGGCAGGGCGTTGCGCCTCACCTGAATGGGCTATCGATTTCTCCTTCATTTAATGGATGATGCGGCGTGCTGATTCCGCAATCTTCGGACAAGAAGAAAAGGGGAGGGAATGGCAGGCTCGGCCCAAAACGGATCCCGCGCGGCGATCGCCTCGCTCATTCTGCTCGAGCGAGCCTTCGACATGCTGGATTACGCCGTGCTGCTGGTCGACGGTGATGCGCGCATCGAATTCCGCAATCAGGTCGCCGCCGCTCTGCTGCGCAAGCCTGAATGCCCGCTGGGCACCACCAACGGGGTTCTGTCGGCGAAGGCGCGCGGGCCGCGCGCACAATTGAAAGAGGCGATTTCCGAGGCCTGCGGCACTGGACGTTCGCACGGACTCAGGCTCTCCAACGGCGACGTGGCGCCGGAGCGCTGGCTGCGCCTCATCATCGCGCCCTTGCACAGCGCCGAGCTCACCGGCTGCGCGGCCATCTGGGTGATGAACGGGCAGTCGGTCGGCGTGCCGAGCGAGCGCATGCTCTCGGTGCTGTTCGGCTTGTCTCCGGCGGAAGCGCGCCTGGCGCGTGGCCTGCTGCTCGGGCGCACGCCGGACGAGCACGCGCGTCACGCGGGCGTCGGCGTGGCGACCGTCCGCACCCAGCTGCACAGCATTTTTTCCAAGACCGGCGTGCGCCGGCAGGCTGAGCTCGTTGCGCTGCTAGCCCGGGTACCGGCGCTGCAGCTCGGCGAGCCCTAGGCGACCAGGCGCTCGCGCTGCTCCTGCGGAATCGCGGCAGCGCTTGCCGGCGCAGCCGCCCTCGCGTCCGCCGAGCGCCTTCCGCCGCGACCTTCGCCGCGACGATCGCGTCCCCAGCGGCGATCGCGCCGGGCGATGCAGAGCCAGGCCCCCCAGCCCAGCAATGCCAGCCCGCCCAGTTTGCACAGCCAGACGATGATCGCGGCGGTCATGGTTCCCTCCTTCGGTGTCCGGAAGGAACTATCCGCACGCGCATGAGGCGCCGCAATCACCCGCACGGGTGATGGGTTAGACTACGTTTATTACGCCGCAATTCCTGATAGCTTTTGGCGCCCCAGACACGAATCGAACGTGCGACCTGCCCCTTAGGAGGGGGCTGCTCTATCCACTGAGCTACCGGGGCCCGTCGCGCATTTTAACCTTGGGTGTTTCCGCTTGATCTCGAAAGCCATTCTCGGAGCATTTCTCGCCGCGCTCGCGTTCTGCGCGAAAGCGCAGGTGTGGAGCGGCGATGACGGCGTCACGCCGTACGTGCAGTCGCCCATGGACGTGGTGGATCGCATGCTGCTGCTCGCGGCGCCGAAGGCCGGGGAATACCTCATCGACCTCGGCTCGGGCGACGGTCGCATCGTGATCGAGGCGGCCAAGCGCTATGGAACGCGCGGGCTGGGCGTCGATCTCGACCCGCGGCTGGTGCGCCTCGCGCAGGAAAACGCGCGCAAGGCGGGGGTGGAGAACCTCGCGCGCTTCGAAGTGCGCGATCTCTTCGAGCTCGACCTGAGCCCGGCGGACATCGTGACGGCGTATCTCCTGCCCGAGGTCAACCAGAAGCTCGTGCCCAGCCTGCTGCGGCTGCGCCCCGGGACGCGCATCGTCACGCACGACTACGACATGGGCGCATGGCATTACGACGAGATGATCGACCTGCCGGTCGCCGAGAAGCTGGTCGGGCCGCTCGGCCATTCGAAGATCTTCCTGTTTCTCGTGCCGGCCGACGTGCGCGGCGAATGGCGCAGCGACCTGGCCGGGCAGGGCGCCGAATGGCGCTTCAACATCGCCCAGACCTACCAGGACCTGCACATCGTCGCGTCCGCGAGCGGGCACGAGCAGCGCGTGCGCGGCAGCCGGCTGCGCGGCGAGGAGCTGCGCATGGTGATCACCGGCGTTGTCGGCGATCGGGCGTGGAACCATGCCTTTCGCGGCACGGTCACGGGCGACCGCATCGAGGGCACGGTGACGATTTCCAACGGCGAGAACTCGAGGACGCTGCCATGGCTGGCCACGCGCACCAGGTGAACGACCCAATCAAGCCGAGGGAGCTGCTGTCGGTCACCGACGGCATCTTCCTCACGGTCGGGATGATCATCGGCGCGCTCATCTTCAAGGCGCCCTCCACGGTCGCGGGCGCGACCTCCGGACCGGCCGAGTTCCTTCTCGCCTGGCTGCTCGGCGGCGTGGTGTCCCTGTGCGGGGCCCTCGTCTATGCCGAGCTTGCGGCGCGCCACCCGGACACGGGCGGCGAATACGTGTTCCTCACGCGCGGCTTCGGGCGCGGCGTGGCGTTCCTCTTCGCTTGGTCGCGCATGACCGTGATCCAGACCGGGGCGATCGCGGCGGTCGCCTTCGTCTTCGGCGACTACGCGAGCGAGATCGTGAACCTCGGCAAAGGCAGCTCGGCGATCTGGGCTGCCCTCGCCGTGACGGCCCTGACGTTGCTCAACCTCGTCGGCACGCTGCAGTCGAAGGCGCTGCAGAAGGCGATGGAGCTCGCGCTGATCACGGGGCTCGTGCTGTTCGCCATCGCGGCGCTCGTCGTGGGCGGCGCTCCGGCGAAGGCGGCGGCCCCGGCCGGCGGCGGCTCGCTCGGCTTCGCGATGATCTTCGTCCTGCTCGCCTATGGCGGCTGGAACGAGGCGGCGTACCTCGCCGGCGAAGTGCACCAGGGCGGGCGCAGCATGCTGCGCATCCTCGTGGTCGGCGTTCTGGCCGTGACCGCGCTCTATCTGCTCGTGAACGTCGGCTACCTCGCCGTGCTGGGGCACGCCGGGGTGCGCGACTCGAAGGCCGTGGCGGCGGACGTGATGCGCGCGATCGCCGGCGAGAAGGGCGCCATCCTGCTTGCGCTCATTGTCTGCGTGTCGGTGCTGACGACGATCAACGCGGCGATCTTCACGGGCGCGCGCACGACCTACGCCTTCGGGCGCGACTTCCGCAGCTTCGGCAAGCTGGGCGCCTGGCGCGAGGCGGGAAGCACGCCGGCCAACGCGCTCATCCTCCAGGGAGCGATCGCGCTCGCGCTCGTGGCGGCCGGCGCGGCCACGCCGGATGGCTTCAACGCGATGGTGGCCTACACCGCGCCGGTATTCTGGACCTTCATGTACCTCACCGCGGCAAGCCTGTTCGTGATCCGCGAGAAGCACCGCGAGGCGGCCGCGTTCCGCGTGCCGCTGTATCCGCACGTGCCGATCGCTTTCTGCCTGATGTGCCTCTACATGCTCTGGTCGAGCGTCGACTACGTGCGCAACCCGGAATACGGCCCGAATTTCGGCTTCGCCGTGCTCGCCGGCCTCGTCGTCATGGCGCTCGGCATTCCCCTCTATTACAAGAGTCGATGACCCTCACCGAGCTGCGCTACATCGTCGCGGTGGCGCGCGAGCATCACTTCGGGCGCGCTGCCGAGACCTGCTTCGTGTCGCAGCCGACGCTGTCGGTGGCAGTGAAGAAGCTCGAGGAGGAGCTCGGCATCACGCTCTTCGAGCGCGGGCCGGGGGAGGTGAGCGTCACGCCGGCCGGCCAGCGCATCGTGGAGCAGGCGCAGCGCGTGCTCGAGGAGTCCGCGCGCATCAAGGAAATCGCGGCGGCGGGGCGCGATCCGCTCGCCGGGCCGCTGCGCCTGGGGGCGATCTACACCATCGGCCCGTACCTGCTGCCGAAGCTCATCCCCATCCTGCGCCGGAGCGCGCCCTCGATGCAGCTGCACATCCAGGAGAACTTCACCCACCGCCTCGGCGAGATGCTGAAGAGCGGCGAGGTCGACGTGATCCTGGTTGCGCTGCCCTTCGAGGAGCCCGGCATCACGGCGCAGCCGGTGTACGACGAGCCGTTCGTCGTCGCCGTCCCCAAGGGCCACCCCTGGGAGGGGCGCAAGCGGGTGAGCTCGGAGGAGCTCACGCGCGAGAGCCTGCTGCTGCTGGGCGAAGGGCATTGCTTCCGCGACCAGGTGCTCGACATCTGCCACACCGTGCGCTCGAAGGATCGCAGCCCGATCGCGCGCACCGTGGAAGGCGGATCGCTGGAAACCATCCGCCAGATGGTGGCGGGCGGCGTCGGCATCACCGTCCTGCCGGGCACCTCGGTCAGCAGCTCGGGCAGCGACCTGGTGCGCGTGGTGCCGTTCGCCAAGCCGGTGCCGACGCGGCGTGTCGGGCTCGCGTGGCGCCGCAGCTATCCGCGTCCCGAGGCGATCGAGGCGCTGCGCCAGGGCATCCTCGCCTGCAACCTGCCGCAGGTTACGAAGCTGGGCTAGACTTTCCGCATGAGCGCAAAGAACTGGCGTACCCCGATGGTGGTCCTGGTCTCGGGCTGCATCGTCATGTGCGTGACCTTCGGCGTGCGCGCGGGTTTCGGCCTGTTCCTGCAGCCGATGAGCCTGGAGTACGGCTGGGGGCGGCAGGTCTTCTCGATCGCGATGGCCCTGCAGAACCTCGCGTGGGGCGCGCTGGGCGCGTTCATGGGCGGGTTTGCCGACCGCTACGGCTCCGGGCGGGTCATCCTTGGCGCACTGCTGTGCTACATCCTCGGCCTGATCGGCATGTCGGTGATCTCCTCGCCGGTCGGCATGTACCTCAACGCCGGCCTGCTGCTCGGCACGGCCCTGGGCGGAGCTTCCTTC
>DATAHF010000155.1:0-5962 GCA_036263315.1 Burkholderiales bacterium | reverse complement strand
GACGATCAGGCGGCTGGAGGCGGTGCAGCGCTGCCCGGTGGAGAAGAACGCGCTCTGGATGCAGACGTTGACCGCGGTGTCGAGGTCGGCATCGTCGAGCACCACCTGCGGGTTCTTGCCGCCCATCTCGAGCTGCACCTTGGCGAGGCGCGCCGCGCAGTTCCTTGCCACCTGCTTGCCGACCGCCTGCGAGCCGGTGAAGCTCACCGCGTCCACGCCCGGATCGTTCGACAGCACTTCGCCGATCACCGAGCCGCGTCCCATGACGAGGTTGAACACGCCCGCCGGAATTCCCGCCTTCGCGATGATCTCGGCGAGCGCCCACGCGCAGCCCGGAACCAGGTCCGCCGGCTTGAACACCACGCAGTTGCCGTACGCGAGCGCGGGGGCGATCTTCCACGCCGGGATCGCGATCGGAAAATTCCACGGCGTGATGATCCCGACCACGCCGACCGGCTCGCGCGTGATCTCGACCTTGATGCCGGGCCGCACCGAGGGCAGCACCTCGCCCGCCTGGCGCACCACTTCGCCGGCGAAGAACTTGAAGAGGTAGCCGGCGCGCGTCGCCTCGCCGATGCCCTCGGGCTTGGTCTTGCCCTCCTCGCGCGAGAGCAGCACGCCGAGCTCGTCCTTGCGCGCAAGGATCTCGTTGCCGATGCGGTCCAGCATGTCGGCGCGCGCCTGGATGCTGCCGCGCGCCCATGCCGGGAACGCCGCTCGCGCGGCTGCGATCGCCGTGCGCACCTGGCCTTCGTCGGCGCGGCCGTATTCGCCCACCACGTCGCGCACGTCGGACGGGTTGATGTTCGGCGCGGCTTCCGGCGCCGAGTGCCAGGCGCCGTTGATATAGTTCTGGTGCACTGCCATAAGGCCCTCCGGGGCCGGAATGATCGCATACTGCAGGTGTTGCCCCGATCGCTCCAAATGGATAAACGATGAGGCGTTTTGCTCCGCTGCTTTTCCTCCTCGTTCCCCTCGCAGGGAAGGCGGAGGTCGCGCTGCAGGAATACCCGATCCCGCGCGGGCTGTTCGCCCATGACGTATGGGCGGATCCCGCGCCGGGCGGGCCGGTGTACTTCTCGGCGCAAAGCGGCGGCCGGCTCGGCATCCTCGATCCGAAGAGCGGCAAGGTCGAAAGCGTGGCGCTCGGCTCCGGCTCTTCGCCGCACGGCGTGCTGCAGGGAGCCGACGGCGCGGTCTGGCTCACCGACGGCGGACAAAACGCCCTCGTGCGCGTCGATCCGAAGACGCGCGCGGTCAAGGCGTGGCCGCTTCCCAAAGACAGCGGCTATGCCAATCTCAACACGGCGGCGTTCGACGGCAAGGGGCTGCTGTGGTTCACCGGCCAGAGCGGTATCTACGGCCGGCTCGACCCGGCGAGCGGCAAGCTCAAGGTGTTCGACGCGCCCAGGGGCCGCGGCCCCTACGGCATCCAGTCCACGCCGCAGGGCACCGCGTACTTCGCCTCGCTCGCGGGGTCCTACGTGGGAAGAATCAATCATGACGACAGCGTCACCGTCATCGAGCCGCCGACGCGCAACCAGGGCGCGCGCCGCGTGTGGTCGGACTCGAAGGGATTGCTCTGGGTGTCGGAATGGAATTCCGGAAACCTGAGCCGCTACGACCCGAAAAGCGGCAAGTGGGCGCAATGGAAGGCCCCCGGCGGATCACCGCATGTCTATGCCGTGTACGTGGATGCGGATGACAAGGTGTGGGCGTCGGAATGGAGCGCGGGCGTGATGCTGCGCTTCGATCCCGCCACCGAGAAATTCGAGACCTTCAAGTCCTCGAGCGACAGCCCGGGCGTGCGCCAGATCCACGGCCGCAAGGGCGAAGTGTGGACGCCGGAGTCGGGCGCGGACAAGCTCGTCGTCTACAGGTACAAGTAACGGAAGCGGCGGAAATAAAAAAGCGCGCCGCAGCGCGCTTTTGAAAAACCCCCTTGCAACGGTTCTTGCTTTTCTGGAACCCCCTGCCTGTTATTGGAGCGTGCGCGCGAAGGTGCGGCCGCGCAGCACGTCGAACGCCTTGGGCTGCTCGTAGACGAGGTCGGAGATCGCGAGCGTGATCTCGTCGAAGATGTCGCCGTACTGGTCCGCAGACAGCTTCGGGTAGATGCCGATCTCGGTGACGTAGAGGTCGGCGTCCGGAATGGCACCCTCCACCTTTTCGGGCAGCTGGCTGCGGTCCTGCACCGAGAAGCCGCACAGGGTCGGACAGCGCGCGAACAGGCCGTCGATCTTGGCGCGCACGTCGAGCTCGAGCCGGCTCAGGCCGGCGTCGGAAATGGTGCCCAGCAAAGGGAAGGTCTTCATGGGACTCCACACTACCGGCGTGTCGTTGAAACGCCAATAGGGGAATCCCTGAGACCACTACAGGCGACGCCTGTCGCCGCCCCGTGGGTGAATTAGTGCACGGCTCGCGCGAAAGTGCGCCCGCGCAGGTAGTCGCATGACTCCGGGCGCTCGTCGAGAAGCTCCGAGAGCGTCGTCGCGATCTGCTCGAAGATCTCGCCGTACTGCTCGGCGTTGATGCGCGGCGAAATGCCTATGGCGGTGACCATGAGCTCGCCCTCCGCCTCGCCGGCCGGCGCGTCGGCGGCGGTCTTTTCCTGGACGGCAAAGCCGCACAGGTCGGGGCACCGGGCGAAAAGCTGCTCGATCACTTCGTTGTAGTGCTGGTTGTCCACGACACCAGCCTAGCGCCGGCAGGTTTCAGAAGCTTTTGCACGCCACGGAGCCGCCCGGACTATGAGCGTCGTGCCCCAGCGACGTCAGAAGAACGCCAGCGCCCGCGCCTCGATGCTCTGGCGCGGCGGCGCGCCAGGGGCGGTGGACGGATCCTCGAACGAGGTATGCGGCGTGAAGCGCGCGCGCCCGTCGCGCGCCGAATCGAACACCTTGAAGACCAGCGCCTCGTCGCGCCGCATGCGCGGGAAATAGAACCAGCGATGCGCCGCGTTGTAGCGCAGGCGGTAGGTCTGGCCGATGCGGTTCGGATAGCGGCGCTCGGCGATGAGCAGGTCGTCGGGCGCGATGGAGCGGGCATCGGCGATCGCGAGCGGGTTCGATTCGATCGGCGCGTGCGTCGCGCGCCACGCCTGGATGATGGCGAACCTGCGTTTCAGCAGCGACTCCGCTTCCTCGGGAAGGACATCGCGCACCCGCTGCGGTCCCGACCATTCGGTGTAGTCGTTGTGCGCGGAGAGCACGGGCTCGCGCAGCAGCCGCGCCTCGCGCTCGTCCTCGCTGCCCGAGCGCAGCGTGTGGTCGAAGACGACGACGCGGCTCGCCCCGGAGAGCCGCTTTATCAGCGCCTCGACCTCCGGGTAGTAGACCGCCTTCAGGTCCTCGGCGTAGAAGTCCTTCACCGCCGTGCGGTGCTCCACGAGGACGAAGCCGCTCGCCTCGAGCGCGAGTTCGCGTTCGGCCCGGCCATCGTGGATCGCGACGACGTGCGCCTCCTCCGTGCCGCTGGTGCGCCGCCGGATGTTGTTGGGACCGAAGGTCTCGTTGACGAGCTTCTCGCCCGTATCCGCGGTGTAGCGGATCTCGGCCTGGATCATCCCGAAATTAGACCAGCCTCAGCCGCGTGCCTGCAACCACCGCAACGCGTCGTCGGGATTGTCGAAGCAGCGCAGCTCGTAGCCGCGCTTCTTCGCCGCAAGCTCGATGAACACGTAGTACGGGCTGTTCTCCTTGATGTCGATCACCGCGACGCGGTAATCGGTGACGCGCCGCCAGCCGCGCGGCAGCAGGATGGAGCGGAGCGAGCCGATGCGGTTGCCCAGGCGGCGCAGGTCGACCAGCAGCTGCCGGCGCGCCTCGCGCTTGGCCCCTTCGGCGATGTCGGACGCGATGCCGTTGGCCGCCGGCTTGGTGGGCGCCTTGCCCGAGACCACGGCGCGCAGCAGGTTCTCCCGAACGGCGAAATCGATGCGGTAGCCCATGGCCCGAAAGTAGCGCATCCCCGCGCCGCCCGCGCGGGAATTTGGGCTCCTTTTGACGATTGCTAAAAGATATTATCTTTAGTATGTTAACCGCATGGCAGCCCTGCCGGCCCGGTCTTCAGCCCAAGTCATCGCATTGCGCGGCGGAACCATGGCCGCGCGCATCGTGACCGAAGTGCGCGAGGCGCTGTTCGAGCGGCGCTACCGCCCGGGCGATTTCCTCGGCACGGAGAAGGAGCTCGCCGCACGGCACGGCGTGAGCCGCATCGTGGCGCGCGACGCGCTGCGCACGCTCGAGGCGCTCGGCATCGTGCAGATCCGCCCCGGCATCGGCGGCGGCGCGCGCATCAGCCCGGGCAATCCGCAGCTCTTCGCCGAGGCGCTCGCGGTGCAGCTGGAGCTCGCGGAAATCGACGTGGAGGAGATCCTCGTCGCGCAGCACGCGATCGAGTGCCTCGCCGCCGAGCTCGCCGCGAAGCATGCGAGCGCGGACGATGTTTCGGCCTTGAAAAAGCTCATCCGCGAAGCCGAGGAAGCGCTGGAGGATGTCGACCGCTTCACGCGCCTGAGCCTCGCTTTCCATCTCGCGGTCGCCGATGCATCGCGCAATCGCGTGCTGCACTATCAGCTCGTGTCGCTGCAGCACGTCTCGTGGCCGGCGCGCAACCGGACGCTGACGCGCGCGGTCGCGCAGCGCGTGCTGGAAGCGCACCGCCAGCTCGCGGCGCGCATCGCCGCGCACGATTCCGAAGGCGCGCGCAAGCTCATGGACGAGCATGTGCGCATGATCCACGGCCGGCGCGCTTCGGAGCGCCGCCACAAAGATTCATTCTGCTAGGAGGAGTACACGCATGGCCAAGTTCGTCATCACGCCGCATTTCCGGCTCCACGAGTGGGTCGCGGAGGAAAAGGGCTACTTCAAGGCCGAAGGGCTCGACTACGAGTTTCGCCCCGCCTTCAAGGGCCAGGACCTCGCCAAGGCGCACGCCACGCCGGACAAGGTCGGCGCCTACCAGAACATCGAGGCCGGGCGAGACAGCAACGTGGGCTGCGCCTGCCACTGGACGGTCAACGTCGCCGCCTCGAAGGGGCACGCGAAGATGTACGCCGACGCGTATTCGGTCTCGCCCGCGGCGGTGTTCGTTCCGCCGGAGTCGCCGATCAAGACGCCCGAGGACCTGCGCAACGTGCCGATCTCGGTCGGCCACCAGTCGGGCAGCCATTACTCCACGATCCAGGCGCTCGAGCAGTACATGCCGCTCAAGGACATCAAGCTCTCTTTTGCCGACGGGATCCTCTTCTCGCGCATGGAGAAGCTGTTCGACCGCGCCGTGCCCGCCGCGGCGGTGTTCTCAGGCCCCTACTACTTCCTCGAGCAGATGGGCTTCCGCAAGGTGATCGACACCACCTTCATGATGGCGTCGATGCTCAACAACGATCCGGATCCCGAGGATGTCAAGAAGTACTACCGTGCGCTAAGGAAGGCGCAGCGCGACATCGACCTGCGGCCCGAGCTCTACACGCACTACTCCAAGAAGGAGTTCCCGGCGCGCTTCATCCCGATGATGGACACCCGGCGCTGGGGCCCGGGCGAGCGCATCGTGTTCGAGACCTACACCAAGGAAGTGTTCGAGGACTCGTTCAAGTGGATCCGGGAGCGCGACATCTTCGCTGGCCAGGACATGGGCGCCGGCCGCTACGAGGACGCCTGCGTTTCGATTCCCGCCTAGCCGGTCACTCGACCCCGCTGCCGGCCAGCGCGGCTTTGGCGGCGGGCGTCGCGAGGAAGCGCAGCAGGTCCGACGCCGCCTGCGCGCTGGCGCTGGCGGCCGAAGCGACGTAGGCATTGCGCTGCTGCACTTCGGCGGGAAGCGGACCGACATAGCGCAGGCCCTTCTTCGTGTAGGGCATGATCTCGGTGATCGGCGCGAAGCCGACCTCATTGCCCCGGCCCTTCAGCAGGTGGTCCATCACTTCGGCGGCGCTCGCGTAGCGCACGGTCTTGCGCTCGAT
>DATAHF010000154.1:0-6338 GCA_036263315.1 Burkholderiales bacterium | reverse complement strand
CTCGTCGGCCAGGTGAACCCGGCTCAACTGCAGGATGACAAGCAGCTGCGCCGCATCGAGGGCATCATCAATGCCATGACACCGCAGGAGCGCGCGAAGCCGGAGCTCATCAAGGCTTCGCGCAAGCGGCGCATCGCCGCCGGCGCCGGCGTGCCGGTGCAGGCCGTGAACCAGCTGCTCAACCAGTTCGAGCAGATGCAGAAGATGATGAAGATGATGAAGGGCGGCAACCTGCAGCGCATGATGCGCGGCATGAAGGGCATGCTTCCCGGAATGAGGTGACCATGCGCACATTCGCCGCTTTTCTCCTATTGATCTTCTCGCTGACTTCATTTGCGGAGACCCCCGCCGAGCGGCGCGCCGAGATCAACAAGCGCCGCAGCGAGACGCTCGCGAAGCTCTACCAGGTGCATCCGGCCGCGAAGGGCAGGATCGGCTCGGCCTACGGCTATGCCGTGTTCACCAACCTCGGCGTGAATCTCGTCATCATGTCGGTCGCGGGCGGCTCGGGCGTGGCGCACAACAACAAGACCGGGCGCGACACCTACATGAAGATGCTCTCGGGCGGCGTCGGCCTGGGCCTGGGCATCAAGGACTTCCGCGGCATCTTCGTGTTCAGGACGCAGAAGGCGTTCCGCGATTTCGTCGAGGACGGCTGGGAAGCCGGCGGCCACGCCGACGCAGTCGCCAAGTCGGGCAAGGACGGCGGCGCCCTCGAGGGCGCCATCAGCGTCGCGCCCGACACCGAGCTCTACCAGCTCACCGAGAATGGCCTCGCGCTCGAGGCGACCATCCAGGGCACGAAGTACTTCAAGGATGACGATTTGAACGCGGGGAAGTAGACTCGCGCCACAACAAGGAGGAGGAAAAAATGAAGAGGCTATCCATCGCGTCGTTCGCCTGGCTGTGCGCACTGTGCGCCCTTCCGGCGCTGGGCGCCGACCCCTACAAGATCGACGTCATCACCTCGCTCACCGGCGGCGCCTCGTTCCTCGGCAAGGGCGAGCAGCAGGCCCTGCAGCTGCTGGCGAAGTCGGTGAACAAGTCAGGCGGCATCAACGGCCAGCCGGTGGAGTTCACGTTCTACGACGACCAGTCGAGCCCGCAGGTCGCCGTCCAGCTCGGCAGCCAGCTCAAGGCGAAGAACCCCGCGGTGATCCTCGGCCCCTCGATCGTCGCCATGTGCAACGCGACCGGCCCGCTCATGAAGGACGGGCCGGTCATGTATTGCCTGTCGCCCGGCATCCATCCGCCGAAGGGCAGCTTCGTGTTCACCTCCAGCACCTCGACCTACGACCTCGCCAAGGCCCTGATGCGCCACTTCCGGATGAAGGGCTGGAAGAACATCGCCATCATGACGAGCTCCGACGCGAGCGGCCAGGACGCCGAGCGCGGCCTGAACGAGGCCGCGGGCATGCCGGAGAACAAGGACATCAAGATCGTGGCGCGCGCGCACTTCAACATCACCGACGTGAGCGTGGCGGCGCAGATCGAGAACGTGAAGGCGGCGAACCCGCAGGCCTTCATTGCCTGGAGCACCGGCGCGCCGATCGCGACCATCTTCAAGGGCATCGTGCAGGCCGGTCTCGACGTGCCGACCGCCACCACCGACGGCAACATGACGTACGCGCAGATGAAGAACTACGCCGATTTCCTGCCGAAGCAGCTCTACATCGCGAGCGCGAGCTGGGCCGGCTATGGCTACGAGAAGCTCGATCCGCGGCTCGAGAAGGAGATCAAGGCGTTCTATGACGAGTACGCCGCCATCGGGCAGAAGCCCGACCTGCCGGCGAGCATCGGCTGGAACACCGGCCTCATCGTGATCGATGCGCTGAAGAAGCTCGGGCCCAAGGCCACCGCCACACAGCTGCGCGACTATCTCGTGAACCTGAAGGGCGTCCCGAGCGTGGACGGCCTGCTCGACTTCCCCGCCTCGCCGCAGCGCGGGCTCGGGCTGCACGACGTCGTGGTCACGCGCTGGGAGCCGGCCAAGAACACCTGGGTGGCGGTGAGCAAGCCCGGAGGCGAGCCGCTGCAGTAGCGCCGGCGCGTCCGGCGCGGGCTGCATGGGAGAGGCTGCTCAGATCGTCATCGGCGGGCTGCTGCAAGGCAGCGTCTTCGCCGTCGTCGCCCTCGGCTTCACGCTGGTGTTTCGCGTCACCGGCGCGATCAACCTGTCGCAGGGCGCGTTCTGCATCCTGGGCGCGCTCGCCATGTATTCGCTGCAGCTGTCCTTCGGCTGGCCGGTGTGGGCGGCGGCCGCGGGAGCGACGGCTGCGACGACGCTTCTCGGGCTCCTGATCGGCGCAACGGCGTTCGTGCCCGCGCTCTCGAGGCTGCCCACGAGCAGCCTGTTCATCCTGACCGCGGGCCTGCTCACTTTCCTGGAGGGGCTGTCGCTCATCGTCTGGGGCAGCCAGCCCTACGCGCTGCCGCCGTTTTCCGGCGAAGCGCCCGCCACCGTGCTCGGCGTGCGCCTGCC
This sequence comes from Burkholderiales bacterium, assembly GCA_036263315.1. GTDB lineage: Bacteria > Pseudomonadota > Gammaproteobacteria > Burkholderiales > SG8-39 > SCGC-AG-212-J23. The sequence goes on along the minus strand of DATAHF010000154.1, from coordinate 3,856 downwards.
GACGCAGGGTTTCTGGATTGCCGGCGCGACGCTCGCCATCATCGTCGGCATCTGGGCGCTCCTCATGCGCACCGCGCTCGGCGAAGCGCTGCGCGCCTGCTCGGAGAATCCAGCCGCCGCGCGGCTGATGGGAATCGACGTGCCGCGCATGACGCTTTTCAGCTTCACGCTCGCCGCGGGCATCGCCGCCATCGGCGGCATCGCGGTCGCGCCGATCCTGTCGTTCCAGTTCGACACCGGGCGGTTCTTCACCATCTCCGGCTTCAGCGCAGTGGCGATCGGCGGCCTGGGCTCCTTCGTCGGCGCGGTCGCGGGCGGCCTGCTGCTGGGCGTGGGCGAGCAGCTCGCCGCCGGCTACATTTCCTCGCTTTTCGCCAACGGCATCGCGCTCGGCTTCCTCATCGTCACCCTTTTCGTGCGTCCCGCGGGGCTCTTCACGGCGCGGCGGGCGCGCCGGGAAGACGTGCGCGACGAGCACCGGATCTACCACCCCGTGGTCCGGCTGAAGGGCAAGCGCGGCGCCGTATTCGCGGCGGCCGCGCTGGTAGTGGTCGTGCTGCTGCCGCTCGTGGTTCCGGACGGGCTCATGAGCTCGCTCGTCATCACCGGGATCCTCTTCATCGCAGTGCTCGGCCTGGATGTCCTCATGGGCTACGCGGGACAGGTGAGCCTCGGCCAGGCCGGCTTCATGGCGATCGGCGGGTATACCGCGGCGGTCCTCGCCACCAACTACGGCTGGTCGCCGCTTGCCGGAACGCTCGCCGGCGCGCTGCTCGCGCTGGCCTGCGCGCTCGTGCTCTCGCTCGCCACGATGAAGCTGCGCGGGCACTACCTTGCGCTTGCCACGCTCGCGTTCGGCCTGCTCGTCGATTCGCTCACCGTCGGCATGACCGAAGTCACCGGCGGGCCTTCGGGCCTGGTGGGAATCCCGGGCTTCAGCATCGGGCCGCTGTCGTTCGACACGCCGCTGCGCATGTACTACCTCGTCGTCGCGGTGATCGTCGCGTGCATCGCGCTCCTGCACGGCGCGATCCGGGCGGGCTTTGGCCGCGCGCTGCAGGCGGTGCGCACCGACCAGACCGCGGCGGCTGCGCTCGGCATCAATGTCCCGCGCTACAAGATGGCGGCGTTCGCGGTGAGCGCGCTGCTCGCCTCGCTTTCGGGAAGCCTGTACGCATTCTTCTTCCACTTTCTTTCGCCCGAGATGGTTGGCACGCCGCGCTCGCTCGAGATGATCGCGATGCTCGTGCTCGGGGGCGAAGGCACGCTGATCGGCCCGGTGTTCGGCGTCGCGCTGCTCACGCTCATCCCGACCGTGTTCCAGCCGCTCGCCGTCTACAAGACGCTCGCCGAGGGCGTGCTGCTGGTGCTCACCGTGCGCTACCTGCCGGGCGGCATGTTCGGCACCGCGGCGGCGCGCCTCGCCCGATGAGCGCCCCGGCCCTCGAGGCACGCGGCCTGTCGAAGTCGTTCGGCGGCGTTCGCGCCGCGGCCGAGGTCTCGTTCGCCGTCCCCGAGGGCAGCCTGACGGCGATCATCGGCCCGAACGGCGCCGGCAAGACGACGCTGTTCAACCTCATGACCAACCTTTTTGCAGCCGACAAGGGCGAGGTGCTTTTCTTCGGCACACCGCTCAACGGCCTCGCGCCGGCGCACATCGCGGCGATGGGGCTGGTGCGCACCTTTCAGAGCGCGCGCATCTTCCCCGGCATGACGACGCATGAGAACGTGCTTGCCGGCGCGCACCAGCACGTGAAGGCGCATCCGCTCGCGCAGATGCTGTGGCTGCCGGCGGCGCTGCGCGAAGAGCGCGCGCTCGGGGCGCGCGCCGATGCGCTGCTCGAGCTCGCCGGCCTGTCGGCGTATCGCGACCGGGCCGCTACCGAGCTTCCCATCGGCGCGCAGAAGCTCCTGGAAATCATGCGCGCGCTCATGGCGCAACCGCGCGTGCTGCTCCTGGACGAGCCCGCCGCGGGCCTCAACGACTCGGAAACCGCGGAGCTCGCAACGCTGCTGCGCGCGCTGCGCGAGAGCGGCGTGACGGTGGTCGTAGTGGAGCACAACATGTCGCTCGTCATGGGCGTGGCGCACGAGGTGATCGTGCTCGACGCCGGCACGATCGTGGCAAGCGGCACGCCGGCGGTAATCCAGAGCAATCCGCGCGTCGTCGAGGCTTACGTCGGGAAGGACCTGGCGTGATGCTCGAAGCGAGAGGCCTGTGCGCCGGCTACGACGACCTGCCGGTCCTGCGCGACATCCAGCTCGCGGTCGGGCGCGAGGAGATCGTCGCGCTCGTGGGCGCAAACGGCGCCGGCAAGTCCACGCTGGTCAAGACGCTGTCCGGGCTCGTGGCGCCGAGCGCCGGCGCGATCGTGCTCGACGGCGAGCCGATCGGGCACCTGACGCCGCGCGAACGCGTGCTGCGCGGCATCGTCCATGTGCCCGAAGGGCGCCAGGTGTTCGCCGGGCTCACCATTGCCGAGAACCTTCGCCTAGGCGCCTGGGCGCAGCGAAAGCAGCTCGACCCGCGCGCGCTGCGCCGGCGCCTGGAGCGCGTCTGCGAGCGCTTTCCCGTCCTGCTCGAGCGCCTGGACCATCCGGCCGGCACGCTTTCCGGCGGCCAGCAGCAGATGCTCGCCATCGCGCGCGGCCTCATGGCCGAGCCGCGCTTCCTCCTGCTGGACGAGCCCTCGCTCGGTCTTGCGCCGCTGCTCGTCACCGAAATCTTCCGCCTGATCCAGTCCCTGCGCGCGCAGGGCATCTCCATCCTGCTCTCGGAGCAGAACGCACGCCTGAGCCTCGCGATCGCCGACCGCGCCTACGTGATCGAGACGGGCCGGGTCACGCTCGAAGGCCGCGGCGCGGAGCTGCTCGCGATGCCGCAGGTTGCAGAGCGCTACCTGGGCGTCGGAAGGTCGGTCGGCGCGCAGGCCGACGCGCGCTACGACGAGCTGGTCAGGCGCTTGAAAGAAGCGCTGGCTGCGCGCTAGCGGCCGCCGCCGCCGCCACCACCGCCGCCGCCACGACGCGCCTGCTGCCTGCGGCCGCGATGTCTTTGCTGGCCGTGGCCGGGCCGACCGGGCTGGCCGGGCGCACCGCCGCCTTCGCGCCGCGGACCACGGAACTGTCCTTGCGGCTTGCCGCCCGGGCCGCGCTGGCCGCCGCGACCGAGGGACTGGAGCTTGCGGATGGCGTTATTGACTGCTTCGATGTTCGCCGCGTGCGGCACGCCGTCGGCGGGCTGCTGCGAGGCGTCCTGCTCCGACTTGAGCAGCTCCTGGAGCCGGGGCAGGGCATAGTTGCGTGAGGCGTCGAGGCCGGATTCGCGCTCGATTTCCTGGCGATGCATCTCGATCGAGGCGATGAGGTCGGTGACCTCGTCGGAGGCGTGCGAAGGGTTCATATCCGGAAGGCGCCAAGCATAACAGAGACACGCGCGGCGAGCTTCCCAGAAAGCGGAATTCTCCCGTATAATCCGCGCCTTTTCGCAGTCAACGGGAATTCCAATGGTAGTGATCAGACTCCAGCGCGGCGGCGCCAACAAGCGTCCGTTCTATCACCTGGTGGCGGCGGATTCGCGCCGTGCCGCCAACGGCAAGTTTCTCGAGCGCCTGGGGTTCTACGACCCGAAGGCGCCGCAAGGACGCGAATCGCTGCGCGTCAACCTGGAGCGCGTCAAGCACTGGAAAGGCAAGGGGGCGCAGCTGTCGCCCACGGTGTCGCGGCTCGTGAAGCAGTTTGCAAAAAAGGTTTCCTGAAGGACGCCGGCGGCAGCCTGACGGGCTCCTGGAGATGGGCCGCGTCGCCGGTTCGTACGGCATACGCGGATGGTTGAAAGTGATACCGAGCGGCGGCG
>DATAHF010000153.1:0-12873 GCA_036263315.1 Burkholderiales bacterium | reverse complement strand
GCGCGCTCGATGAGCGCCGCGAGGCCGCCGATCGAGAGCGCTCCGGTGAGATCGAGCGCGGGATGCGTCATCGCGCGGCGCACCGCCGCGGCAATCGGCGCTTCGGCCGCGACTCCGGTGAGCGCGACGGTCAATCCCAGGGCGGCGAGCGCGTCGGCGACCGCGCCGAAGCGCTCCGCCGGCCAGCGGCGCGAGGCCAGCTGCGCGCCGGCGTGCACGATCGCGATCTCGGCCCGGTGCGCGCCGAAGCGCCTGAGGGCGGCCTCGCACTCCTCGAGGTCGGCGCGCCCGAGCGGCAGCCACATCGGCGGCGTTTCCGGCACGAGCCCCATGTAGCGAAAGAGCGCGAGGCAGCGCTCGGTTTCGCGCCCGCGCTCGGGCCAGGGCATGAAGCAGCCTCGGCGCGCCTCGCCGGGCTGCACGAACCCCGCATTGGAGCGCGCGCCCAGGCCGAGCACGATGTCGTTCGCGACGCCGCCGCTGCCGTGCAGCTGGATCGCGAGGTCGAAATCGCGCCGGCGGGCGTCGGCAAAAAACCCGGGCAGGCCGTGGCCTTCCTCCGATTGCTCCGGGAAGCCGGGCGCGCCGGGAAAGACGATCAGCTCGTCGACGAGCATCGGATAGCGCTCGGCGAAAGCCCGCGCCCAGGGCAGGCCGATGAGCGCGATGTGCGCCGAGGGCCACGCGGCGCGCAGGGCGGAGAGCGCCGGCACGGCGCATAGCATGTCGCCGAGCTGCAGGGCGCGAAAGACGGCGATGCGCTCCATCAGAAGAAGGCCACCCGGAACTTGCAGGCGCCGTACAGGCGCCAGGCCACCGCAAGCGGCGGGATCACGATCGAGGTCCAGAGCATCTCGGCCACATGCGCGGGCTTGAGCGAAGTGGCGCGCAGGCGCTTGGCCGCAAAGGCGAGCGTGAGGATGAGCCAGAGCGTGCCCGCCGCGGCGCCGATTCCGGGCCGGCCGACGAGCGCCGCAAGCACCGCCGCCGCGAGCGCGGCCACGATCAGGTAGTAGTTCCAGGGCGTGGCGGCGATGCGCGTGCGGTAGTAGTCCGCGTGCTTCTTGTAGAGCAGGGCGTCGAAGTGCGACTTGCGCACCTGCGAGATGCTCACGCCCCAGGGGGCGGGCCGCACCGGATGCACGACGAGCGCGCTGTCGGTGCGCATCACCTTGCCGCCGGCGCGCAGGAGCGAGAACTGGAGGTCCGAGTCCTCGCGCCAGGCCGCGGTGAAGCGCTCGTCGAACCCGCCGATCCGCTCGAGCGCGCTCCTGCGCACGAAGCAGTTGGCGGTCGCGAACTCGGTGCGCTCGAGCTCGGCCGTGTTCCGCTCGTAGTCGGTGGCCTCGGGCGGCACCGGCACCTCGATCCGGCCGGCGATCGCCCAGGCGTCCCAGCGCGCGAGCGCCGCCAGGCCCGCGGCGAGCCAGCCGCGGCTGGGCACCGTGTCGTCGTCGGTAAAGGCGATGACGGGGGCGCGCGCGGCGCGCCAGCCGCGGTTGCGCGCGGCGGCCGGCCCCTGGGTCCCGACCACCGCGATGTAGGTGAGGCGCACGCCGCGCGCCGCGGCGCGCGCGGCGTAGGCGGTCGCGACGCCCTGGGTCGCTTCATCGGGCCCGTCGTCGCAGACGAGGATCTCGTAGCTGTGGGCGATGCCTTGCTGGTGCATGAGCGCCTCGAGGCAGCCGGCCAGCAGCGCCGGTCGCCGGTAAGTCGGAATCACGACCGAAACGGCGGGCGTCATGGCGCGCCCCGCTTCTCGAGCGCGAACGGGCCGATGACGAGCGCGTCCAGGGGCGAGGTCCAGAAGCACTCGACGGCGTCGCGCGGCGTGCACACGATCGGCTCGCCGCGCGTGTTGAAGGAGGTATTGACGAGCACGGGCACGCCCGTGCGGCGCCGGAACGCCTCCAGCAGGTCGTAGCAGAGCGGATGCTGCGCGCGGTTCACGGTCTGCACGCGCGCCGTGCCGTCGACGTGGCGGACCGCGGGGACGAGGGCTTCCTTGTCGCGCCGCACGTCGCACACGAACACCATGAAGGGGTCGGCGTGCGCGTCCTCGAACCATTCGGCCGCGTGCTCCTCCATCACCACCGGGGCGACCGGCCGGAAATCCTCGCGGTCCTTGATCTCGTTCAGGCGCGCCTGCATGGAGGGATCGATCGGCGAGGCGAGGATCGAGCGCGCGCCGAGCGCGCGCGGGCCGAATTCCATGCGGCCCTGGAACCAGCCGACGATCCGGCCCTCGGCGAGCATGCGCGCGGTATCCTCGGCAACGTTCTCCAGCCGGCGGTAGGGGAGCTTCGACCAGGCGAGGAAGCGCTCGATCTCCTCGTCGCCGAAAGAGGGGCCCAGATAGGCGTGCTCCATATGCCAGCGCCGGCCGCCCTCGCGCTCGCCGTGATCGATCCAGAGCGCGGCGCCGAGCGCGGTGCCCGCATCGCCCGCGGCCGGCTGCACCCAGACGCTTCGGAACGGACCCTCGCGGCGGATGCGCGCGTTCATGACGCAGTTGAGCGCGACGCCCCCCGCCATGGCCAGGTTCTCCATCGCCGTTTCGGCGTGCAGCCAGCCGACGATCTCCATCACGGCTTCCTCGAGCGCCCATTGCAGCGAGCGCGCAAGGTCGAAGTGGCGCGGCTCGAGCGGCCCGCCGCGCGGCCGCGGCGGACCGAAGCGCTCGGCGAGGCGCGCGGGCGCGAGCTTATAGGCCCCGCCGCGGGCCGGGCGCAGGATGTCGCGGAACTCGGCCGCGTACGCCGGCTCGCCGTACGAGGCGAGCGCCATCACCTTGTACTCGTCGGAGGAGTGCAGGAAGCCGAGGTAGTCGGTGACTTCCTCGTAGAGCAGGCCGAGCGAATGGGGCAGGTCGACCTGCCCGATGCGGCGATACCCGCCCCCGGCGAAGACGCCGTAGCTTGTCGTCGCGCGCTCGCCGCGCCCGTCGAGCGCGAGCACCGCGCACTCCTCGAAGGGCGCCGCGAGAAAGCAGCTCGCCTCGTGCGCGAGGTGGTGCTCGACGTTGTGCCAACGGTAGGGCCCGTCGGCGCGCGCGCCCGAGAAGCGCTTTTTCAGGTGGTGGGGCGCGCCGTCGGCGAGCTGCCCGCGCGCCTGCAGCACGTAGGAGCGGAAAAGCTCGTCCAGCGGCGTCTCGGGCCGATAGAGCGCCGGGTCGTAGGAATAGGCGACGTGATCGACCTGCGCGAGCGCAATGCCGGCTTCGCGCAGGCAGTAATCGATAGCGTGGAACGGCAGCTCCCAGGCGGAAAACGGCACCGGGCGCTTGCCGTGCTTCACGTGCGTGAAGCGCTCTTCCTCGGCGGCGGCGAGGACCACGCCGTCGCGCACGAGCGCCGCCGAAGGGTCGTGATAGGCCGCGTTGATGCCGAGCGTGACCATCGTCAGTGGGCCGCCTGCCGCAGGGGCGGCAGCGGCGCGTGCGCCGATGCGGCGACTTGCGCCGGCGCATCGAGGAGCTCGCAGGCCGCGGCCACGACTTCGCGCGGCTCGACCGAATGCAGGCAGTCGTTGTGCCCGAGCGGGCAGACGCTCTTGTAGCAGTACCGGCAGGGCACGTCCCGGTACAGCACGCGATGCGGCACCCCCCAGGGCGTGTGCTGGGGGTTGGTGAGCGCGTAGAGGTCGACCACGGGCGTTCCCACCGCCGCAGCGATGTGCGCGGGCCCGCTGTTATTGGCGATGAGCAGCGCGGCGCGCTCGATGAGCGCGCCCAGGCCGCCGAGGTCGAGCGCGCCGGCCACGTTGCGAACGCGCGGGTGACAGGCGAGCGCGCACACGCACGCGGCGAGCTCCTGCTCGCCCGCGCCGCCCGTGATGAGCACCGCGCAGCCGCGCCGCACGGCGAGGGCGCGCGCCACCGCGGCGAATTTCGCGGCCGGGTAGCGGCGCGAGGCGGCGCTCGCGCCCGGATGCAGCGCGATGAAGGGCGGCCGCACGCCGACTTCGGCGAGCAGGCGCGCAGCCTCGGCGCGCGCCGCGGACGGCACCTCGAAGCGCAGGCGCACGTCGGCGGTGCTGGCGCCGGTCTCGGCGACGAGATCGAGCTGGCGCTGCGCTTCGTGGCGCACGCGCGCGTCGGGCTCGGTCTCTCTCACCCAGTCGGTGAGGAGCTCGTACGGGTTCTCGCGGCAGTGCGCGATGCGCAGCGGAATGCCCGCGAGGCGGCAAAGGAGCGCCGCCGGAAGCGCGCTCTGGCTGTAGACGGTGAAGAGCACCGCGGCGTCGAAGCGCGCTTGCGCGAGCGATTCGACCATGGCGCGATCGCCCTCGGTCCCGCTGCTTGGCGGCTTCATCCACGGCGCGTCGTAGTGCAACACCCGGTCGATGTCCGGCAGGTAGCGGGCGACCTGCGCGCCGGCGGCGGAAGCGAGCAGCGTGATACAGCGCTCCGGCGCGGCAGCCTTGAGGGCGCGGATCGCCGGCGTCGTCATGAGCACGTCGCCGAGGTTGTCGAGCCGCACGCAAAGCACGTTGCGCGCGTTTTGCCAGCGGGCCGGAGCGGCGCTCATGCGGCGGCCAGAATGAGATGCGCGGCCTCGGCCGCGCTTCCGACGACGTGATGCGGCGTGCGCCGCGGGCCGGAGCGCCACACGGTCTCGTTGCCGTTGTCGATCAGCACGGTGCGGCAGCCGGCGCGCCGGCCGGCTTCCACGTCATCCAGGATGTCGCCCACCATCCACGAGCCGGCGAGATCCACGCCGAGCTGCCGCGCGGCGCGCAGCAGCAGCCCCGGCCGGGGCTTGCGGCAGCGGCAGGCGAGGCGATAGAGCGGATCGACGCCCTCGGGATGGTGCGGGCAGAAGTAGAAGGCGGCGAGCCTCGCGCCGCATTCGTCGAACATGGCCTGCAGCCGGCGCTCGACCGCCTTCATGTCGGCGATCGCGCAGCGGCGGAGCGCGACTGCGGGCTGGTTGCTCACCACGACGAGCGGAGCGCGCAGCGTCGCGAGCCGCCGCAACGCCTCCTCGGCGCCGGGCGCGAACTGCATGCGCGCGGGGTCCGCGTTGTACGGCACATCGCGCACGAGCGTGCCGTCCTTGTCGAGGAACACGGCCCAGCTCTGGCTCACCCGGCGGCTCCCGCCTGGAGCGCCACTTGCAGAGCGCTCCGGGCCGGGCGCGCCTCGGGCGCCTTGCTGGCGAGCGCGCGCTCGTAGACGACGCCCAGGCGCCGCGCGACGCCGAGCCAGGTGTACAGGCTCGCCGCACGCGCGCGTCCGGCGCGGCCCATCGCTTCGCCTTCGGCCGGATTGCGCCTGAGCGCATCCAGCCGCGCGGCGAGCGCGGCCGGATCCTTGGGCGGCACGAGATAGCCGGTGACGCCGTCGACGACCGTGGAGGCGATGCCGCCGACGCGCGAGCCGATCACCGGCCGTGCGCAGGCCATGGCCTCGACAGGGGTAATGCCGAAGGGCTCGTACCACGGCGTCGTCACGAAGACGTCGCAGGCCGCGTAGTAAAGGCGCAATACGGCGCGCTCGCGGCGACCTACAAAGACGGCCTGGTCTTCGACGCCCGCGTCGCGCGCGATCTTACGCAGGCGCGCGATTTCCGGCGTTGCCTGCTCATCCGGCTCGTCGCTGTCGCCGCCGACCACGTACAGGCGCGGCTCGGGCGCTTCTGCGCCGCGAAGAAGCCCGAGCGCGTCGATCACGTTGTCGACGCCCTTGCGCGGCACGAGGCGCCCGAGCTGCAGGATCACGAAGGCGTTCGGATCCCAGCGCAGCGCCGCGCGCGCGAAGCGGCGCTCGAGCGGCGAGAATTCGCCCGCGTCGAAGCCGCAGGGCACCGTATGGATCTGGCGCGGCCGGGCGCCGTAGAGCGCGATCAGGTCCTCGCGATCCTGCGGGCACTCCGCGACGATGCGATCGGCCTCGCGCACCAGCATCTCCTCGATCTCGAAGCGCGCGTCCGGAAAGCCGTCGGCCTCGCGCTGGTGCCGGCGGCGTACTTTGCCGAGCGCGTGGAAGGTCATGACGAGCGGCACGCCGAAAGCGCGCTTCACCGCGAGCGCGGCGAGGCCCGACATGAAGAAGTTGGCGTGCGCGAGCTCGTACGGAATGCCGCCGGCGCGCGCGCGCCAGAACCAGCGCAGCAGCCCTTCGGCGAAGTCGCCCATGTGGACGAGCAGCTTTTCCTTGGCGATCGGCCGCGCCGGCCCGGCTCTCAGGTGGATGACGCGGTAGCCGTCGTCGGTGCGCACCGTTTCGGGGGCGGCCGCCTCCTCGCGCCGGGTGAAGACGTCGACGAGATAGCCGTGGCGCGCGAGCTGGCGCGCGACGTGCGCGACGTAGATGTTCTGGCCGCCCGCGTCCGCGCCGCCGGTGGCGGCGAGCGGCGAGGCGTGCTCGCTGATGAGGGCGATTTTGCGCATCTTGCGGAGAACACGAAGCGCTGGTGAAGTTCAAAAGCGTTTGGCGCGTTTGCACCGCACGACGACGCGCTCGAAGCTGCGTCGCGCGGCGTCCTACGAAACGCTCGCGAGTGCGGTGACGGGAAGCGCCTGAACTTCGCGCTGGCGGCCGCGTCCCAACTGCTTTTACATGGAGAGGCGACGGATCATGGAACGAGTCGAAAAGACAATCGAGGTCGGCGCGCCGCTGCGCGCGGTGTACAACCAGTGGACCCAGTTCGAGGAATTCCCGCGCTTCATGGCCGGCGTGAAGGAAGTGCGCCAGCTCGACGACACGCACGTGCACTGGCACGCCGAGGTGTGGGGCAAGGACAAGGAGTGGGACGCCGAGATCACCGAGCAGGAGCCCGACACGCGCATCTCCTGGAAGAGCGTGAGCGGCGCGCCGAACGCGGGCACCGTGCGCTTCCACCCGGTCGACGACAACCGCACCGCGATCCATCTCGCGATGGCCTATGAGCCCGAGGGGATGCTGGAGCACGCGGGCGAGGCCGTCGGCGTGCTGAGCGGGCGCGTCGAGAAAACGCTCGAGCAGTTCAAGGAATTCATCGAGGAGCGCGGCAACGAGACCGGCGGCTGGCGCGGCTCCGTCCACGACAGCGAGCGCAAAGCGTAGCGCCATGGCCGGAACGAGCACGCTTGATCCGGACAACGCGCCGGACGATTCGAAAAAGCGGCCCAAAGGCCACGACACCCGCACGCTGGGGCCGAGCGACAGCTCCGACAGCGGCTCGGACATGCCCAATACGCCGGCGACGGAGCGCGAGGGCATGGACGCCGACAGCGACCGTCACCGCACCGGCGAGCGCGCCGGCCCGGGCAACCGTCCGCCCGACCCGGGAGCGGATCGCGGTACCGATCGCGTCGTCGGCGCCGATGAAGCGGGACTGGGCGGCGGCCTGGATGAAGCCGAGGAGGCCCGAAAGAAACCCAGGCGCAGATAATTCATTCGCACCGGTCAATCCGTCTTCGCCCGGTTGGCGTTTTGGACACTTAGGCACCGGCCAAGGGATAGATGAAACATGAGCACGAGGGCGGGCAGGATTTTGCGGGCGGCGGCGGACCTGGTGGGCGGAATGCCCGAGCTTGCGGTGCGCCTCGGTACGAACGAAACGATCTTGGCGCAGTACATGGTGGGCCACCGGCGCGTTCCCGACCCGTTGCTGCTCGAAGTCCTCGACCTGATGCTGGCCGAGCGGGACAGGCCGGCGCTGCGGCGCTTCACGGAATTTCCCGGCTCTCTGTAGTGCATCCAGTGACTTTCCCGTTCAAAGACGTTGTGTATCCTTCGCCCTCGGCATGGACTACATCGAGACACGGGGCGAGGGTGCCGCGACGCCGACGGCGCCCACTGTCGCGCGGGTTGCCGAGCCGACGCTGGGCGACGTGCTCTATGCGCGCAAGCCCGCGAAGCTCGTCACCGAGCGCGAATGGGTCGATCTCGTTCGCGCGAGCGCCGCGGGCGACCAGGTGGCGCTGCATGCCCTGTACGAGAGAGCCCACCGTCCGGTCTTTACGCTCGCCGTGCGGCTCACCGGCAGCCGAGAGGTGGCCGAGGAAGTGACGCTCGACGTCTTCCACGATGTGTGGCGCAAGGCCTCGCGCTATGACCCGGCCAACGGCACCGTGCTCGGCTGGATCATGAACCAGGCGCGCTCGCGCTCGATCGATCGCCTGCGGTTCGACCAGCGCAAGAAGCGCGCGAACGGCGGCGCACCCGCCGATGCGGCCGAGGAGGCGGCGCCGCCCGCGAAGGACCCCGTGGAGCTCCTCGAGCAGGCTGCTTCCCTGCAAGGGGCGCTTGCGTGCCTCAACGCCGATGAGCGCAGGGCGATCGAGTCCGCGTTTTTCGACGAGCTCACGCATGTCGAGGTGGCCGCGCGCCTGAACGAGCCGCTCGGCACCGTCAAGACGCGCATCCGCTCCGGGCTGCACAAGCTGCGCAAGGCCCTCGCCGCCGGACCGGAAACGTCATGAGCCTCGAGCCGCGCCTCTGCGACCAGTCGGAGCAGGTCTGCGCCTACACGCTCGGCGCGCTCCCTGAGAGGGAAGCGGCCGCGGTCGAGGCGCATCTCGCCTCGTGCGAGGCCTGCACGCGCGAGCACGGCATGCTGAAGCCGCTCCTCGACTCGTTCGTCGCCTGGCCGAAGGACGTGCTGCGGCCGGCCCCGTCGCTGCAGGCGCGCCTCGCGCTGCGCATCGCGGCGGGAACCGGCACCGCGCCGCTCCTGCCTTCGCGCCGCCAGGCGAGCTGGCCGGCGTGGGAGAACGTGGCGCCCGGCATCAGCGTGAAGCTGCTCGCCACCGACGAAGAAAAGCATGTGGTGAGCATGCTCGTGACGCTCACGCCGGGGGCCGAGTATCCGCCGCACACCCACGCGGGCGTGGAGGAGCTCCACCTTCTGAGCGGCGAGCTCTGGATCGACGACCGCAAGCTCTTCCCCGGCGACTACAACCGCGCCACGCCGGGCACCGGCGACAAGCGCGTGTGGAGCGAGACCGGCTGCACCTGCGTGCTCATCACGAGCACCAAAGACGTCCTGGGCTAGCGGCGCCGTCCCCGAAAGGACGACAGCAGCGCGCGGGAACTTCGCGCGCGCGGGGATTTCCCACGCTATTCGAAAGGAGACTCCCTATGCGCATACGAGACGTCATGAGCCGCGACGTGAAGCTCGCGTCGCCGAACGACACCGTGCAGCACGCCGCCGAGATGATGGCGGAGATCGACGCCGGCAGCATTCCGGTGGGCGAGGACGACAGGATCGTCGGGATCCTGACCGACCGGGACATCGCGCTGCGCGCGGTCGCGCGCGGCAAGGCGCCCGACGAGTGCCGCGTGCGCGACATCATGTCCGCCGAGATCAAGTACGTCTACGAGGACGAGTCGGTCGACGATCTCGCCCGCAACATGGGCGAGCTGCAGATCCGGCGTTTGCCGGTGCTCAATCGAGACAAGCGCCTCGTCGGCATCGTTTCGCTGGGCGATCTCGCCGCCGCTAAAAAAGGCAAGGCGGGCGATGCGCTCGCCGGCGTGTCGCGCCACTGAAAGGAGGCGCCATGCTGAACGGCAAGAAAGTTGCGATCCTCGTCGCCGAGGGCTTCGAGCAGTCGGAGATGACCGGCCCGCGCAACGCGCTCGAGGAAGCGGGCGCGAGCACCGCGATCGTGTCGCCCGCGAAGGGCGAAGTGCAGGGCTGGAACCATTTCGACAAGGGCGACCGGTTTCCGGTCGACGTGGAGGTGGCGAAGGCGAACGTCGACGACTTCGACGCGCTGCTCCTGCCGGGCGGCGTGGCGAACCCGGACCAGCTGCGCACGAATCCCGCCGCGGTGAAGTTCGCGCGCGAGTTCGTCGAGCGCGGCAAGCCCGTCGGCGTGATCTGCCACGGCCCCTGGACCTTGATCGAGGCGGGCGTCGTGAAGGGCCGCACCCTCACCTCCTGGCCTTCGCTCAAGACCGATCTCGCCAACGCCGGCGCGCGCTGGATCGACGAGCCGGTGGTGGTCGACCACGGTCTTGTCTCGAGCCGCAAGCCGGCCGACATCCCGGCCTTCAGCCGCAAGCTCATCGAGGAAATCGGCGAGGGCCGGCACGCGGGACGGCGCCAGGCAGCCTAGGGGCAGGGTAGCCGCGCCCCTGGATTTGCTGGTAAGACGGACGGGCGTGGAGCCCGTCTCAAGTGAGGCGCGCGCGCCGCAGGTGAGCGTGCGCGACTTCCTCGCCATTTTTTCGGCGGTCATGCTGCCGATGTTCCTCGCGGCGGTCGACCAGACGCTGCTCGCCACCGCGACCCCGGCGATCGCCGCCGATCTCGGCGGCCTGCGAGACACTTCCTGGATCGCGGTGGGCTACCTCCTCGCGGTCACCGTGATGGGCCCCCTCTATGGGCGTCTCGGCGACCGGCACGGACGGCGCGACGTGCTCGCCGGTGCGGTCGCCGTTTTCGCGCTCGGCTCGATCGCCTGCGGGCTTGCGCCCTCGATGCCGGTGCTGATCGCCGGGCGTGTGGTGCAGGGGCTGGGCGGCGGCGGCCTCATGGTGATGTCGCAGGCGCTGATTGGCGAGCTGGTGCCGCCGCGCGAGCGCGGCCGCTTCCAGGGCTATTTCGCCGCGGTGTTCACGCTCGCGAGCGTCACGGGGCCGGTGATCGGCGGCTTCGCCGTCGCGCACGCGAGCTGGCGCTGGCTCTTCTGGGTGAATCTGCCGCTCTGCGCCTTCGCCGCCTGGCGGCTATCGCGACTCGCAAGGACGCCGCTCGCCGACCGCGGCGCGGCGCTGCAAGACCGGCTCGGGGTCGCCTGGTTCGCGCTCGCCGCGACGACCGGTCTGCTCTGGCTCGGCTTCGGCGGCAGCCGCTTTGCCTGGCTTTCGGTCCTCGGGGTCGCGCTCGCGCTCGTGTCGATCGCCTTGTGGTCGGGGCTCGTCTGGTATGAGCGCGCCCGCGCGGCGCCCTTTCTCCCGCTCGAGCTGCTGCGCATCCGGCCCATCGGCCTCATCGCCGCCACGGTCGTCTGCTTCACCGCCTGCATGTTCTCGCTCATTTTCTTCCTGCCCATCTACCTGCAGCTCGGGCATCGCGTCGATCCGGCGCGCGCGGGCCTGCTCATGCTGCCGCTCACCTTCGGCCTGGTGGCCGGCGCGACGATCACCGGGCGCATCATCGCGCGCAGCGGCCGGATCTCGCGCTGGCCGAGCCTCGGCCTTGCTTGGGCGGCGGTGATGCTGCTCGTGCTGGGCTTCGTGCCGCCATCGCCTGCGCTCGTCTGCGCGGTCGGCTTCGGCGCGGGCGTCGGTTTCGGCACGGTGATGCCCTGCGCGCAGCTCATCGTCCAGACGGCGGCCGGGCGGGCGCGCCTGGGCGCGGCGGCGGCGACGGTATCGCTCTTTCGCTCGCTCGGCTCGGCGGTGGGAACCGCGCTCTTTGGCTCGGTGGTGTTCGGGCTGCTACAGGGGCTCAACCTCGAGGCCGCGCTGAAAGGGAGCGCGGACGTCGCGCCCGTGGTGCACGCTTTTCACCTTTGCTTCATGGGCGCGGCGTGCGTCGCGGTGCTTGGCGCCGCGTTTGCCTCGCGTATCCCGCAGATTCGCTTGTGAAAACGGGTCAGGACCGGCGTTTCGGATAAGGTTTCGGATAAGATTTGCGCTCGGGGGTTTTTCGAAATGTCGATTCATCCGCATCCAGCCGCGGGGCGGGGCACTGGGCCCAGCATCGAGCAGGAGGAGCTGCGCGGCATCTCGCGCACGGTGGCCGAGATCCACTGGCTGCTGCTGATCCTCGTCCTCCTTTACTCGATCTATGGCGGCGACAGCACGGACAAGGAGTCCGAGGCCGCGGTGCTTGCCTCGTGCTTCTTCTACGCCGCCTTCGTGCTCGCCTTCCGCTACGCCAACTTCTACCGGCGCGAGTCGCGCTGGAAGGTCGCCCTCGAGACCTGGGCCATGATCGCCTTCATCACCTGGGTGCTCTATTTCAGCGGCGGCCTCTCGAGCCCGCTCATCAACACCTACCTCCTGCCGGTGATCACGGCGGCGCTCACCCTCGGCAAGCTGACCACGCTCGTCGAGGTGGCGCTGATCGCGGCCTGCCATGTGTACCTGGGCGGCATCACGATGGACCGCCTGTTCACGCTCAACTTCCTCGGCGGCTTCGCGGCGCAGATCGCGCCGGTGCTGCTCGTGGCCTACATCGTGACCATGTTCTCGGCCGACATCCGCTACGGCCTCAACCGCGCGAAGCTCCTTTCGGAGACCGACGAGCTGACCGGGTTGCTGAACATGCGCGGCTTCTCCATCGCCGCGAACCGGCTCTTCGGCCAGGCGCTGCGCTATAACCGCCCCGCGACCCTCCTCATGATCGACTCGGACAACCTGAAGGCGGTGAACGACAACTACGGCCACGACGCGGGCAACCGGCTGCTGCGCCAGCTCACGCGCACGATCCAGGCCGAGCTGCGCTACACGGACGTGCTCGCGCGCTACGGCGGGGACGAGTTCATCGTGCTGCTGCCCGAGACGCCGCCGCGGGGCGCGCTGGAAGTCGCCGAGCGCATCCGCGATGCGGTGATCGGCGCGCCGCTCGAAGTGAACGAGAAGCGCGTCGTCTGCAGCGTGAGCATCGGGCTCGCCTGCCATCCCGACGACGGCAACACGATGGACGCGCTCGTCGCGCGCGCCGATCGCGCCATGTACAAGGCGAAGCAGGACGGCCGCAACAAGGTGGTGCAGTTCGCGGCAGCAGCCGCCTGACGGGCGGGTTCGGCTACCTGAGGGCGCGGAGCAGGTCGGGAAAGACTTTCGGGGTTGCCGCGGCGATGTCGCCCTTGTCGAGAAACCCCGGCTCGCCGGCGAGATCGCCCACGAGGCCGCCGGCTTCCTGCACCATGAGCGCGCCCGCGGCCATGTCCCAGGGCGAGAGCCCCATCTCCCAGAACGCGTCCATG
>DATAHF010000152.1:0-18903 GCA_036263315.1 Burkholderiales bacterium | reverse complement strand
CCACCGCCAGCGGGGTGTTGAAGTCGTCGTCCATCGCTTCGCGGAAACGCTGGGCGTGGGCTTCATTCCAGTCGACGGCGATCGCTTCCTTGCCCAGGTCGACTTCCGACAGCGCCGTGTACAGACGGGTCAGCGCGCCCTTGGCGTCGTCGATGTGGGCGTCCGAATAATTCAGCGGGCTGCGGTAGTGGGCGCGCAGGATGAAGAAGCGCACCACTTCGGCGTCGTATTTCTTCAGGATCTCGCGCACGGTGAAGAAGTTGCCGAGCGACTTCGACATCTTCTCCTCGTCCACCCGCACGAAGCCGTTGTGCATCCAGTAATTGACGAACTTTCCGCCCGATTCCGGACCCATGGCGCCCTCGGACTGCGCGATCTCGTTCTCGTGGTGGGGGAACTGGAGGTCCTGCCCGCCGCCGTGGATGTCGAAGTGCTCGCCGAGCAGCGCGCAGCTCATCGCCGAGCATTCGATATGCCAGCCGGGCCGTCCTTCTCCCCAGGGCGAGGTCCATTTCGGCTCGTCGGCCTTGGAGCGCTTCCAGAGCACGAAGTCGAGCGGATCGTCCTTTGCCGCGTCGACCTCGACGCGCTCGCCCGCGCGCAGCTCGTCGAGCGACTTCCCGGAGAGCTTGCCGTAGCCGGGAAAGCGCCGCACCGCGTAGTTCACGTCGCCGGAGCCCGACTGGTACGCCAGCCCTCGATCCTGAAGTTTCTTAATCAGGCCGAGCATTTCCGGAACGTATGCCGTCGCACGCGGCTCATGATCCGGCGGCTCCACGCCGAGCGCCTGCGCGTCCTCGGTCATCGCGTCGATGAAGCGCTGCGTAAGCGCTGAGATGGGCTCGCCGTTCTCGAGCGCGCGCTTGATGATCTTGTCGTCGATGTCGGTGATGTTGCGGACGTAGGTGACGCGGTAGCCGCTCTCGCGCAGCCAGCGCCGCACGACATCGAACACGACCAGCACGCGCGCATGCCCGAGGTGGCAGTAGTCGTACACCGTCATGCCGCACACGTACATGCGCGCCTCGCCGGCGCGCAGCGGCGCGAAATCCTGCTTCGACCGCCCGAGGCTGTTGTAGATCTTCAGAGGTTTTTGATTGTGAAGCGGCGAGGGTTGGTCTACAATCCCGCACCATCGTAGTGCCTTGAAAATATAACACAATGCAGATTTCCAACGCCCTGCCGGCGCTGGTCCGGGCGGGCCTGCTTGCGCTATGCGCGAGCGTTTCCTGCGTCATCTTTTCGGCCGCGCGTGCCGACGACCTCCAGGAAGCGGGGAAGCTGCTCAAGGCAGGACAGCCGCAGCAGGCGCTCGATCGCGTGAACCGCATCCTCGCGGTGCGGCCGAAGGATCCGCAGGCGCGCTTCCTGAAGGGCGTGATCCTCACCGACCAGGGCAGTACGCGCGAGGCGATCGACATCTTCACCACGCTCACGCACGAGTATCCCGAGCTTCCCGAGCCGTACAACAACCTCGCGGTGATCTACGCCTCCCAAGGGCAGTACGAGAAGGCCCGCACGGCGCTCGAGCAGTCGATCCGCACGCATCCGAGCTATGCGACTGCCTACGAGAACCTCGGCGACGTCTACGCGAAGCTCGCGAGCCAGGCGTACGACAAGGCGCTGCAGCTCGATTCCTCCAATACCGCGGCACAAAACAAGCTCTCGCTGGTGCGCGACCTGGTCGGCGCGCCGCAGGCGCCCGCAACCAAGGAAGCAGCGAAGTCTGCGAAGCCCGCGGAACCCGCCGAGCCGGCCAAGCCGCCGGTGGTGATAGCGCAGAAACCCGCGGAGAAGCCGGCACCCGTGGAGAAGCCGGCACCGGTCGAAAAAGCGCCGGCGGCGGTTGAAAAACCGGCAGCCGCGGAGAAAGCGGCCGCTCCCGAGATCGTCCAGGCCGTAAACGCCTGGGCCCAGGCGTGGTCGAAGAAGGACAGCAATGCCTATCTGGCCCACTATGCCCCCGACTTCAGGACCCCCAAGGGCGAGCCGCGGGGCGCCTGGGAAAAGGACCGGCGCGCCCGCATCGCGGCGCCCAAGTCCATCGCCGTGGCGGTGGCCTCCCCCAAGGTGACCATGGCCGACGCCAACCACGCCCGGGTCACGTTCCGGCAGACTTACCGGTCGGACGTGTTCAAGGGCACAAGCATGAAGACCATGGACATGGTGAAATCCGCCGATGGGCGCTGGCTCATCCAGCAGGAAAGAACGGGATTGAAATGAGCCGCATCGTCGGCCTGGTGCTCCTTTGCTCGCTGCTGTGCGCGCACGCCGCGACGCCGGAGGACCGGCTTTCGGCCGTCTATCAGGCGATCGAGGCGAACAAGCTCGACCTCGCGCTCAACCGCGTCGACGGGCTCATCCGCGACTATCCGAATTTCCGGCTCGCCTACCTCGTGCGCGGCGACCTGCTGCTCGCGCGCGCCCGCCCGCTCCAGACCTTCGGCAACGTGGCGAAGACGGTGCCGCAGGACAAGATCGACGGGCTGCGGGAGGAAGCGCTCGCCCGGCTGCGCGCGCAGCGCAGCCGCCCCGCCGACGGCCGCCTGCCGCGCTTCGTCCTGCAGCTCGAGCCGCAGCAGAAGCACGTGTTCATGGTGGATTCGCGCCGCTCGCGCCTCTACGTGTTCGCCAACGAGGGCGGCAGGCCGCGGCTCGTCGCGGACTACTACGTGACGCTCGGCAAGAACGGCATGGAGAAGACGCGCGAAGGCGACCAGAAGACGCCCGTCGGCGTCTACTACGTGACCGCCAACCTGCCGCGCCAGAAGCTCACCGACTTCTACGGCGCCGGCGCCTTCCCGCTGAGCTACCCGAACGAGTGGGACCGGCGCATGGGCCGCAACGGGCACGGCATCTGGCTGCACGGGGTGCCCTCGGCGCTGTACAGCCGGCCGCCGCGCGCGAGCGACGGCTGCATCGTGCTCGCCAACCCCGACCTCGAGACGGTGGGGCAGTACGTCCAGGTCGGCCGCACGCCGGTCATCATCGCCGACGAGATCGAGTGGAGCGACGCGGCCAGCATCGAGGCCGAGCGCGCGAGCCTCGGCGCGGCCTTCGAGCAATGGCGCGCCGACTGGGAGAGCCGCGACACCGGGCGCTACCTGTCGCACTACTCCGCGCGCTTCAGCTCGGGCACGCAGGATGCCGCGGCGTGGGCCGCGCACAAGCGCAAGGTGAACGCCGCGCGCAGCTACATCAAGATCGGCACCTCCGAGGTGTCGATGTTCCGCTATCCGCGCGAGCGCGACTTCGTCGTCGTGACGTTCCAGCAGAGCTACCGCTCCGACGGGCTGTCGAACACGATGCGCAAGCGCCAGTACTGGGTCCGCGAAGGCGGGCAATGGAAAATCCTCTACGAAGGAGCCGCATGAAGCTCATCCATCTGTGGAAGCCGCTGGTCGTCCTTTCCGCCGCAGCGGCGGCGCCCGGCGCGCTGGCCGCCGACCCGCAGGTCGACTTCCGCACCAGCGTCGGCACGGTGCGCGTCGAGCTCTACCCGGAGAAAGCGCCGAAGACGGTCGAGAACTTCCTCAAGTACGTGCGCGACGGCCACTACGACGGCACGATCTTCCACCGCGTCATCCCCGGGTTCATGATCCAGGGCGGCGGCTTCACCCCGGACATGAAGCAGAAGCCGACCCGGCCGCCGGTCCCGATCGAGTCCAAGAACGGGCTCAAGAACGAAGTCGGCACGCTCGCCATGGCGCGCACCTCCGACCCGAACTCGGCCACCGCCCAGTTCTTCATCAACGTCAATAACAACAGCTTCCTCAACTATCCCGGCCAGGACGGCAACGGCTATACGGTGTTCGGCAAGGTGGTCGACGGCATGGACGTGGTGAACAAGATCGTCGCCGTGCCCACCGGCAACAAGGGGCCGCACCAGAACGTGCCGAACCAGCCGGTGGTCATCGAGTCGGCCAAGGTCGTCGAGAAGGCAAAGTAGCGCACTTGCGGGCGCTCTTCGTCTCGGACCTGCATCTCACCGAGAGCCGGCCGCAGGCGAACGAGACCTTCTTTTCCTTCCTCGAGTCCGAGGCGCGCCGCGCCGACGCGCTGTACATCCTCGGCGATCTCTTCGAGTACTGGATCGGCGACGACGACCTCGCCGATCCCTTCAACGCCATCATCGCCGGGGCGCTGCACAACCTGGCGAAGTCCGGCGTGCGGCTGCATGTGATGCACGGCAACCGGGACTTCCTCATGGGCCCGGCGTTTTGCGCCGCCACGGGCGCGGTCCTCCTCGAGGACCCTTCGGTGCACGACATCGGCGGGCGCCCCACCCTCCTCATGCACGGCGATACGTTGTGCACCGACGACGTCGATTACCAGGCATGGCGCCGCACGGCGCGCTCGCGCGCCTGGCAGGAGCGCTTCCTCGCCAGCTCGCTCGCCGAGCGCCGCCACGAAATCGAGGCGCTGCGCGAGAAAAGCCGGGAAGTCATCCAGGCCAAGCCGGCGGCGATCATGGACGTGAACGACGCGGCGGTGCAGGCGGCCTTTCGCGAGCACGGGGTCTCCCGGCTGGTGCACGGCCATACCCACCGCCCCGGGCGCCATGCCCTGAAGGTGGAGGGCAAGCCGCGCGAGCGCTGGGTGCTTCCGGACTGGTACGGCAGGGGCGGCTACCTGGAGATCGGCGCGGGCGAGCCGCGCCTGGTGCGCTTCTAGTCGTCGCTTCCCGGCCCGGGTACGGCGGTTGCTCCTCGGTTCTGGACTCCCCGGAAAGGAACCCCGCCATGCCCAAGACCCGCAGCAAGAACACCCCCTTCGACATGCTGAAGGAAGACCACGACAAGGTGAAGAAGTCCTTCAAGGAATTCGAGAAAATGGACCGGCAGGACACCGAGACCTGCCGCCAGCTGGTGCTCGCGACCTGCGAGGACCTCAAGGTGCACACCACCCTGGAAGAGGAAATTTTCTACCCGGCCTTACGCGAGGCGATGGAAGACGAGGACATCCTCAACGAGGCGGCGGTGGAGCACGAGACGGCCAAGATGCTGATCGAGCAGCTCGAGAACATGTCGGCCGACGATCCGAACTACTTCGCCACCTTCACGGTGCTCGGCGAGTACGTCACGCACCACGTGAAGGAGGAAGAAGGCGAGATGTTCCCCGAGGCGAAGAAATGCGACATCGACTTCGAGGCGCTCGCCGAGCGCATGCGCACGCGCAAGGAAGAGCTCATGGGCGAGATGCAGAAGGAGAGCGAGCAGGCGTGAGCACGCCGCAGCCCGGCAAGCCCTTGGGCACGCCGCGCCCCAGCCCCGGGGACGAAGCGCCCCCGGGGACGCCCGGCACCGGCGAGGACATCTGTCCCGAATGCAACGGCAGCGGCAAGGATCGCCATGGCGACACCTGCCGCAACTGCCAGGGCACCGGGCGCATCGTCAAGGGAATCGGCGGCGCCTAGCCTTCGTCCGGGAACGCCATGGTGCTCAGCAGGGCGAGCGCCGCCTGGCGGGAATCGAGGCGCGTGTGCTGCACCACGATCGGCTCGTCCGACTCGATGACGCTCGAATAGTCGGTGTCGCGCGGCACGCGCGCCGGCTTCTCGAGGTCGTTGAACCGCACGTGCCGCGTCCTCCTCGCCGGCACTTTCACCGTGTACGGGCCGACCGGCTCGCGGTCTGAAAAGTAGATCGTGATGCGCACCTCCGCGTCGCGATCGCCGGCGTTCAGGATGCACGCCGTCTCGTGGCTTTCGAAGGCGCGCCCCGAGCCGCTGCTGGCTCCCGGGATGTAGCCTTCCGCGATCACCCAGCGCCTGCGCCCGATGGGATTCATGCCTCCTCCTTCGCCATGGCGAGCACTTCCGCGAGGTGCAGCGCCCGGCGGCCGGACAGCTCCTCGATCTGCGAGCGGCAACTGAAGCCATTGGCCAGCACCAGCGTCTCCGCGGGCGCCTTGCGCACCGCCGGGAGCAGCACGCGCTCCGCACAAGCCACCGAGACGCCGTACTTGCCCGCCTCGAACCCGAACGAGCCCGCCATGCCGCAGCAGCCGGAATCAAGCACGGTGAAATCGAGCCCCAGCCGCCGGAGCACCGAGCGCTCGGCGTCCATCTTCAGCACCGCCTTGTGGTGGCAATGGCCGTGCACCACGGCCTTGCGCTCGAGCGGCGCAAAGGGAAAGCGCCGCGCCTTGCGCTCCAGGAACTCCGAAAGCAGCAGCACCTGCGATTCGAGCCGCTTCGCCTGCTCGTCGCCGGCGAAGAGGTTCGGCAGCTCCTCGCGGAACACCGACACGCAGGCCGGCTCCAGGCCGACGATGGGCGTGCCTTCGCGGATGTCGTCGCGAAGCGCATCCATGATGCTGCGCAGATACGCCCTCGCCTGATCGAGCATCCCGAACTCGTACAGCGGCCGGCCGCAGCAGAGGGCGCGCGCCGGGAGCGTGACCGAGTAGCCCGCCCGCGCCAGGGCCTGCGCGGCCGCGTGCGCGACGTGCGGATGGAAGTAATTGTTGAAGGTGTCCGGCCACAGGATGACCTTCGGTCCGTTCCCCAGGCGCCTGAAGCCGCGCGTAAAGGGCTGTGCGGCGAGCTCAGGCATCTTGCGTTGCGGCGCGATCCCGACCGCGCGCCTTGCGATGGAAAGATTCGCCAGCGCGTTCGCAAGGCGCGGCGCATGGCTCCCGAGGCGCGCCCAGCGGTCGACGAGGCCGAAGGCATACGCGGCGGGCGGCCGCATGCGGCCTTCGTAGTAATGGGCGAGGAATTCCGCCTTGTAGGTCGCCATGTCGACGTTCACCGGGCATTCGCCCTTGCAGCCCTTGCAGGAGAGGCACAGGTCGAGCGCTTCCTTTACCGCCGGCTCCTTCCAGCCGCCTTTCAGCACATCTCCCGTCAATGCTTCAAAAAGTAGCCGCGCCCGTCCGCGGGTGGAGTGCATCTCCTCGCCGGTCGCCATGTAGCTCGGGCACATGACGCCCTCTTTCCTGCGGCATTTGCCCACGCCGACGCAGCGCAGCGCGGTGCGCGCGACGAGGCCGCTGTCCGCGGGGTAGCGGAAATAGGTCGAGGGCTGCGGCGGGTCGTACCGTGTGCCGATGCGCAGGTTCTCGTCCGCGCGATAGGCGTCCACGATCTTGCCCGGGTTCATCTTCCACGCCGGATCCCAGATCCCCTTGAACTCGCGGAAGGCGTGCACCAGGGCGTCGCCGAACATGATCGGCAGCAGCTCCGCCTTGGACTGGCCGTCGCCGTGCTCGCCGGAAATCGAGCCGCCCAGGCTGACGACGAGATGCGCAGCGTCGTGCAGGAAGGAGCGGAATTTCGCGATGCCCTCCGCCGTCTCGAGGTCAAAATCGATGCGCGTGTGCACGCACCCCTGCCCGAAGTGGCCGTAGAGGTCGCAGGCGTAGCCGTACCGCTCGAAAAGCGCGCGCAGCTTGCGCAGGTATTCGCCCAGGCGCTCCGGCGGGACCGACGAATCCTCCCAGCCCTCCCAGGTGATCTTCTTGTTCGGCACGTGCGCTGTGGCGCCCAGGCCCGATTCGCGCATCTCCCAGATGAGCTTCTCTTCTTCCGGATCGTCGAAGAGCTTCATCTCGGGCGCGTTGCGCGCCGCCTTGAGCGCGGCCATGGCCTTGCGCGCCCGGGCATCGGACTCGGCCTTGCTCTCCCCGCCGAACTCCACCATGAGCCAGCCGCCGCCCTTCGGCAGCAGCTTCGCATCGCCCGGATGCAGCCCCACGCGCTTCATGTCGTCGATCAAGCGATCGTCGAGGCCTTCCAGCGCGATGGGCCCGTGGCGCATCACTTCCGGGACGTGGTCGCCCGCGTGATACACGTCCTCGTACCCCAGCACGAGGAGCGAGCGCACCTTGGGATTGTCGACCAGCCGCAGCGTCGCCTCCAGCACGATCACGCAGGTGCCTTCGGAGCCGACGACGGCGCGCGCCAGGTTGAAGCCGCGCTCGGGCAGCAGCGCCGGCAGGTTATAGCCCGAGACGCGGCGCGGAATCGGCGGAAACGCGCGCCGGATGTCTTCGGCGTGGCGGCTGCGCAGCTCGAAGAGCGCGCGATAGATCTCCGCCGGCCTGCCGCCCGCCTGGAGGACACGGGCGAATTGCTCCTCGCTCGTCGGGCCGAGGCTCATGCGCAGGCCCTCGTAGAGCAGGACGTCGAGCCCGATGACGTTGTCGACGGTCTCGCCGCCCATCACCGAATGCGGGCCGCAGGAGTTGTTTCCGATCATGCCGCCAAGCGTGTTGTGATCGTGCGTCGCGGGGTCGGGCGCGAACGTCAAGCCGTACTCGGCGGCCGCCCGGCGCAGGTCGTCCAGCACCACCCCGGGCTGCACGCGCGCGAGCTTGCGGCGCGGGTCGATCTCGAGGATGCGGTTCATGTACTTGGAGAAGTCGAGCACCACGGCGACGTTGCACGTCTGCCCGCACAGGCTCGTGCCGCCGCCCCGGGCAAGGACCGGCGCGCCGTGGCGCCGGCACAGCTCCACCGTTTTCACCACGTCTTCGTCGCTCCTCGGGATGACGACGCCGATCGGCACCTGCCGGTAGTTGGACGCATCGGTCGCATAGAGCGCGCGGCTGCCGTCGTCGAAGCGCACTTCTCCCGAGATGGCGGCGCGCAGCTCCGAGGCGAGTCGCGCGCCATCCGTTGTGTGCTCACCTGCGCGAGGCGGCGGCATGAAGCTCACACGCTGTAGCATCTGGCGTCCTTTTCCTTGAGCTCGATGCCGAATCCCGGGCGTCCCGGGTCCGGCGAAAGCAGGCCCTGGCGCGGCGCCATGGCGCCGTCGAAGAGCATCCGCTCGATGCGCGCATGGTCATGGAAGTACTCCATGTGCACCGCCTGAGGCGCAGCGCACATGAGCGGCAGGTGCAGCGCCGGGGCGCAATGGCTGGAGAACGGCAAGCCGTAGGTCGCGCATAGCGCAGACGTTTCCATGAACCCGGTCACCCCGGCGCAACGCGTGGCGTCCGCCTGCAGGATGTCCACTGCGCCGGCTTGCAGCATGCGGCGGAAGTACGGCGCGTCATAGCCGTATTCACCCGCGGTGATCGCCACGCCCGCGGGCGCGCGATCGCGCAGCAACCGCAGTCCCTCGAGGTCGTCCGACGATACCGGCTCCTCGAACCAGGTCACCGCGTGCTCCGCGAAGCGCTCGGCCTGCAGAAGCGCGAGCCTGCGCGAATAGGCGCCGTTGGCGTCGACGAAGAGCTCGGTCGCGTTGCCGATGGCGCGCCGCGCGGCCGACACGCGCCGCACGTCGCTCGCCGCGTCGCGCCCGACCTTCATCTTGACGAATCTCATCGCGGCGCCCGCCCAGGCGGAGAGCTGCTCGCAAAGGCGCTCGACGCTGTAGCTCGTGAAGCCGCCGCTCCCATACACGGGAACGGACGCGCGGCAGGCTCCCAGGAGCCGCGCGAGCGGCACGTCGAGCGCCTTCGCCTTCAGGTCCCAGAGCGCGCAGTCGACGGCCGCGATGGCCATGGAGCAGATGCCCGGCCGGCCGAGATTGCGGATCGCGCGCACCATGTCCATCCAGCGCGCGCCCACGTCCAGCGCATCGCGGCCCTCGAGCAGCGGCGCGAGCTTGTCCGCGATCAGCTTCGCGGTCGCCGTATCCGCATACGTGTAGCCCAGCCCGCGCTTGCCGCCGCCGGCGGCGTGCACCACGACCAGCGTGGTGCTGTCCCACTCGAGCGTGCCGTCGGACTCGGGCGCGTCGGTCGGCACCCGGAACGCGGACACGGCGAGGCCGTCGATTGCGATGTCCACGCCGGGCCGCCGCAATGGGCGTGCCGCGTCTCTTAAGAGGGAACGGCGGACGGCGCTAGCGCGCGGCGGCGTTCCTCAGCATTTCGGCCATCGCCAGGTAGCCCCGGTCGAGCGCGAGCTGCAGCGGCGTGCGCCCGCTTCGATCCGTGAGCCGGAGGTTCGCTCCGGCCTCGACCAGCGCGCGCAGCGTGTCCTGGTGCCGCTTGCCGCCGTCCCCCAGCACGATCGACTCGATGACCGCGGTCCAATGCAGGTTGTTCACATGATCGAGCGGCGCCCCGGCCGCGATCAGCTGGCGCACGACGCCGGCATGGCCGAGGTGCGCGGCGGCGATGAGCGCCGTGCCGTCATAGCGGCTCGTCACGAGCCTTGCGCTCGCCCCGAGCGAAAGCAGGAGCCGCAGCGTTGCCTCGTCGTCCGCCACGGCCGCGATGGTCACGCAGTCATAGCGGTCGTTGTCGAGCAGGCCGAGGTCGGCGCCCGCCGCGACGAGCGCGCTGATGGCGCTCCGCTGCCGGGCAAACGTCGCAACGTGCAGCGCGGTGCGGCCGTTGGCGTCGCGCGAATCGAGGCGCGCCCCGCCGGCCGCGAGCTTGCCGATCGCGGCGGCATCGCCGCGATACGCTGCCGCGTGGAGCCCCGAGTAGGCGGCCGCCTCGGCGGCGCTGGGCGGCACCTGGGCCTGCGCAGCCGCGCAGCCCAGCGCGAGCGTAAATCCGGCGAAAAGCGTTCGCCACGGCATGGGATGCGTCTGCATGGCGCCCAAGCTAGCACGAACGGCCGCAGCAATTGCCTGTGTACTATTTTCGGATGCCTTCCAAGGAAGAACGCCAGGTCGAGCACATCGAGGAGCGCTCCACCCCGCCCACGCCGGTGATCTACGACCTGGTGCGGCGCTACGGCGAGGAAGAAATGGCGCGGCCCGGCACATCGCTGTGGTGGTCGGGGCTCGCGGCCGGGCTTTCTATGAGCTTCTCCCTCTTTGCGCAGGCCCTGCTGCGCATGCATCTGCCGGACGCGGACTGGCGCGAGCTCGTCGTCGCCTTGGGCTATCCGGTCGGCTTCGTCATGGTCATTCTTTCCCGCCAGCAGCTCTTCACGGAGAACACCATCACGGTGATCCTTCCCGTGATGGCCGAGCCCTCGGCGCGAAAGTTCGGCCGCGCCGCGCGCATGTGGGCCATCGTGCTGGCGGCGAACCTGGCCGGCACCCTGCTCGCCGCGCTCTTCATCAACTTCACGCCGGTCGTGGAGCGGGAAGCGCACGACGCGATGCTCGCCATCAGCCGCCAGGGGCTCGATCACCCCTGGCTCGCGCTCGGCTTTCGCGGCATCACCGCCGGGTTCCTCATGGCGGCCATGGTGTGGCTCATTCCCGCGTCCGAGTCGGCGCAGTTCCACGTGATCGCGATCATGACCTACCTCATCGGCGTGAGCGGGTCGGCGCACGTGGTCGCGGGCAGCGTGGAGGCCTTCCTGCTGGTCTTCAACGGCGAGCTCGGGGTCCTCCAGATGATCGGCAATTTCTTCCTGCCCGTGCTCTTCGGCAACATCGTGGGCGGCACGGTGCTCTTCGCGCTCATCTCCTATGCGCAGGTCATGAAGGAAATCTGACGCGCGGTTCAGGCGGCGCGTAAATAGCTCGGGTCACGATATTCTCGGCCTGCGACCGATTCTTGCAGGCGCCGCCGGGAGGCAATGGCGCATGGCAAGCTCACCCGGACGCAATACCGCCAGCTGGCGGATTTCCGGCATACGTTGCGCCGCTTCCTGCGTTTCAGCGAGGCGGCCGCGGAGCAGCTCGGCCTGTCCGGGCAGCAATATGAGGCGCTTCTTGCGCTGCGCGCGGCGCTCGCGGCGCAGGACCGCACCATCGGCTACGTGGCGCGGCGGCTGCTCATCAAGCACAACAGCGCCGGGGAGCTGGTCGAGCGCCTGGTGAAGCAGAAGCTGGTCAGGCGCCAGGGGTCGGCGCTCGACCGCCGCAAGGTGGAGCTCAGCCTGTCGCCGAAGGGCGAGCGCCTCATCCAACGGCTGGCGGACGTTCACCGCCGCGAGCTGAGAGGGGTGGCGGTGCGCCTTGCAGCATTTACAGCGCATGGCACATCTTTCCGGGGCAGCCGGTAATGCAGGTCTTCAGCCCCGTCGCCGTCCTCTTTCTTAAGATCGCAGCGCTGGCGGGGGTCGCGGCGATCACGGTGGGAGCGACCGCGCTCTACAAGTTCCTGCCTGCGCCGGGCGGCGAGGTCTCTCCCGCGCAGCCGATTCCCTTCAGCCACCAGCACCACGTCGGCGACGACGGCATCGATTGCCGCTACTGCCATTACTCGGTGGAGAAGTCGTCCTTCGCCGGCATTCCCGCCACGCAGGTCTGCATGACGTGCCATTCGCAGCTCTTCACCGATGCCCCGGTGCTTGCGCCGCTGCGCGAAAGCGCGCGCACCGGGCAGCCGCTGCGATGGACGCGAGTGCACAAGCTGCCCGGGTTCGTGTTCTTCGACCACAGCATCCACGTCGCGAAGGGCGTCGGTTGCGTCGAGTGCCACGGCCGCGTGGACAAGATGCCGCGCATCCGCCGGGTGGCATCGCTCGAGATGCAGTGGTGCCTCGGATGCCACCGCGACCCCGCGCCGCACCTGCGCCCGCCCGCGGAGGTGTTCGACCTGGCGGCGCCGCGGCCCGGCCGCGATGTCCAGGACGGCCTCATGAAAACGCTGCACATCGCGAGCGTGCGCCGGCTCACGGACTGCTCGACCTGCCACCGATGAAGCTCAGCCGCCGCGACTTCCTGAAGCTTTCGGCTGCGTCCGCCGCGCTGGCGAGCGCGGGCTGCAGCGCGCCGCGCGAGCCTATCGTCCCGTACGCCATGCAGCCCGAAATGACGCTGCCCGGCGTGCCGCGCTTCTATGCGAGCGCGGCCTCGTTCGTAGGCGCGGCCGAGGGCGTGCTCGTTGAGTCCAACACCGGGCGGCCGACCAAGGTGGAAGGCAATGCGGCGCACCCGGGAAGCCTCGGCGCGACCAGCGTGCACGGACAGGCGAGCGTCCTCCAGCTCTGGGACCCGGAGCGCTCCCAGGCGCCGCGCCGGATGCGCCAGCCCGCGGCGCGCGAGCAGTTCGAAAGCGAGCTGAACGAAGCGCTCGTCCGCCTGGAAGCGCGCCGCGGCGCCGGCCTGCGCGTGCTCACGCCCACAGTGGTGTCCCCGACCCTGCAGTCGCAGCTTGTCGAGCTTGCCGCCCGCCTGCCGGAAGCGCGCGTGCATCGCTGGGATCCGCTAAATCGAGATGCCACGCACGAGGGTGCCCGCCTCGCCTTCGGCAGGGCGCTGGAGCCCATCTACCGGCTCGAGGATTCGCGCGCCGTCCTCAGCCTCGATTGCCGCTTCATGGAGGACGAGCCCGGGCGGCTCAACTACATCCGCCAATATGCGCGCTCGCGTTCCCCCAAGCCGCAAAGCATGGGGCGCCTCTATGTGCTGGAGAGCGCGCCTTCGCTTGCCGGCGCGATGGCCGACCACTGCTACGCGATGCCGCTGGCCGAGATCGAGCGCTGGCTGCTCGCGTTCGCAAACGCCCCGGCGGCCGACCGCACCATGCGCGCCATCGCCGATGACCTGAAGAAGAACCGCGGCCTGATCCTCGCGGGCGAAGGGCTTTCCCCCTGGGCGCACGCCCTGGTGTACAGGCTGAACCACGAGCTCGGCGCCCCCGTCGCGCTCATCGATCCGATCGATCCGTATCCCCAGCCGCATGCGCAATCGATCTCCGATCTGGCGCAGGCCATGCACGCCGGCGAGGTCGAGCTCCTCGTCATCGTGGAGGGCAACCCGGGGTACGACGCCCCGGCCGACCTCGACTTTGCCGCCGGCCTGGCGCGGGTGCCGCTTTCCGTCCACCTCTCGCTCTACGACGACGAGACCTCGGCGCGCTGCACCTGGCACCTGCCCGCGACGCATTACCTCGAGCACTGGAGCGACGCGCGCGCCTTCGACGGCACCGCCGCGATCGTGCAGCCGCTGATCGCGCCGCTCTATGGCGGCGTGTCGCCGCACGAGATCGTCTCGCTCCTGCTGCGCCGGCCGCAGAGCGGCTACGAAAGCGTACGCGGCCGCTGGAAAGCGATCGATTGGGAAGCGGCGTTGCGCAAGGGAGTCGTGGAGAACACGGCTTTTCCGCCCGTCAAGGCGGCACTGCGCACAGTCGCGCTTCCTACGCCCAAGGAACCGGCGGCATGGAGCGTCCGCCTCGTGCCGGACTCGAGTGTGCTCGACGGCCGGTTTGCCAACAACGCCTGGCTGCAGGAGCTGCCGCGCCCGGACACGAAGATCACCTGGGGCAACGCGGCGCTCATCTCCGCGGATTCTGCACGGCAGCTCGAGGTCGAGTCCGGCGACGTCCTGGAAATCAATACCCACGGCGCGACGATCCACGTGCCCGCATGCGTGGTGCCGGGACATCCGGAAAAGTCGGTGACCATCGCGCTGGGATATGGACGCGCGCGCGCCGGCCGCGTCGGCAACGGCGCGGGCTGCGATGCATATCCCCTGCGGCTGAGCGACTCCTTGTGGAGCGCCGATGCCACGTCGATCCACAAGACGGGCTCGCGGCAAGCCCTCGCCACGACCCAGAACCATGCGCGCATGGAAGGGCGCGGCCACGCCAAGCACATTGCGCTTGCGGATCTCATCGGCCAGGCCCGGGCGTTCGAAGACGAGACGCCGGAGCACTCGCTGTATCCGGCCTGGCCTTATGACAGCTATCGCTGGGCGATGAGCATCAACCTGAATACCTGCGTCGGCTGCAACGCCTGCACTATCGCCTGTCAGGCGGAAAACAACATCCCGACCGTAGGCAAGGACGAGGTGATCGCGGGGCGCGAGATGCATTGGATCCGCGTAGACCGCTATTTCGAGGACCGCCGGACGCTCTTCATGCCGGTGCCGTGCATGCACTGCGAGAACGCGCCCTGCGAGTACGTCTGCCCCGTGGGCGCGCCGGTGCACGACAGCGAAGGGCTGAATCTGCAGGTCTATAACCGCTGCGTCGGCACGCGCTTCTGCTCGCAGAACTGCCCCTACAAGGTGCGGCGCTTCAACTTCCTGCAGTACTCGAAGGACGACGAGCCGCTCAAGGCGCAGAAAAACCCCGAGGTGACCGTCCGCATGCGCGGCGTCATGGAGAAATGCACCTACTGCCTGCAGCGCATCACGCGCGCACGCATCGAGGCGGACAAGGAGAACCGGCGCATGCGCGACGGCGAGGTGGTGACGGCGTGCCAGGCCGCCTGCCCGGCGGGCGCCATCGTCTTCGGGGATCTTGCCGACGAGCAAAGCCAGGTCGCGCTGGCGAAGCGCTCACCGCTGAAGTACGACCTGCTCGCCGAGCTGAACACGCGCCCGCGCACGAGCTACGAGGGGCGCGTCGTCAACCCCAACCCGGAGCTCGACAATGGCTGAGCTGCGCGGCGACATCGCGGCGCCGCTCCGGCGCTGGAGCTATGCCAGCGTCAGCGACAAGATCGCCGACCTGGTGCTCACGCGGCCGGCGCACTGGCCCTGGCTGGCGGGCTTCGCGGTGACGTTTGCGGGCAGCGCTCTCTTCTTCGGCGCCATCGCCTACCTCTTCGTGAAGGGCGTCGGCATCTTCGGCATCAACATTCCGGTCGCCTGGGGCTTCGCCATCGCCAACTTCGTGTGGTGGATCGGCATCGGGCATGCCGGGACCTTCATCTCCGCCATCCTGCTGCTCCTGCGCCAGAAGTGGCGCACCTCGATCAACCGCTTCGCCGAGGCGATGACGCTGTTCGCCGCCGGCATCGCCGGACTCTTTCCCATCCTGCACCTCGGCCGGCCGTGGTTCTTCTACTGGCTCGCGCCCTATCCGAACGTGATGGAGCTGTGGCCGCAATGGCGCAGCGCCCTGGTGTGGGACATCTTCGCCATCAGCACCTACCTCATCGTGTCCCTGCTCTTCTGGTACGCCGGCCTGATTCCGGACCTCGCCACGCTGCGGGATCGCGCGACCAGCCGCGCAAAGCGGGTGGCCTACGGCCTCTTCGCCCTCGGATGGCGCGGCGAGGCGCGGCATTGGGCGCGTCACGAGTCGCTCTACCTGCTGCTCGCCGGGCTCGCCACGCCGCTGGTGGTCTCGGTGCACAGCGTGGTGTCGCTCGACTTCGCCATCTGCATCGTCCCCGGCTACCACTCCACCGTGTTTCCGCCCTATTTCGTGGCGGGCGCGCTTTTCTCCGGCTTCGCGATGGTCCTCACCCTCGCGATCCCGATGCGCCACTTCTTCCGCCTGGAGGACTTCATCACGCTGAGGCACCTCGAGAACTCGGCGAAGGTGCTCCTCGCCTGCGGCTGGCTCGTGGCGTACGGCTATTTCATCGAGACCTTCACCGCCTACTACAGCGGCGATCCCTACGAGATCGCCATGGTGCAGGACCGGCTCGCCGGGTTTTACGCGCCCTTCTACTGGTTCCTGCTCCTATGCAACGTCCTCGCGCCCCAGGTGTTCTGGTGGCGGCGCGCGCGCCGCTCGGTGTGGCTGCTCTTCGCGATGAGCATCGTGGTGAACCTCGGCATGTGGACCGAGCGGGCGGTCATCGTCATCCAGAGCATGCACCACGACTTCATGCCGTCGGCGTGGGGAAATTTCATTCCCACCGCATGGGACTGGACCCTGCTGCTCGGGTCGATCGCGTTCTTCGCGTTCCTGTTCCTCCTTTTCCTGCGCTTCCTGCCCGCCATCTCCATTTCCGAGATGCGCGAGCTCGTCCACGAGGAGAAGCACGCATGAGCGCCGCGCTCTATGGCGTCATGGCGGAGTTCAAGCACGCCGAGGCGCTGCTCGGGGCGGCGCGCGCCGCACGCGCCGCGGGGTACGAGCGCGTCGAAGCGTATTCGCCCTTTCCGGTCGAGGGCCTTGCGCAGGCCGTCGGCTTTCGCCGCAACTGGGTGCCGGCGATCGTCTTCGTGGCCGGACTGCTTGGCGCGATCGGCGGGTACTTCATGCAGTGGTATTCGGCAGTCGTTTCCTATCCGATCAACTCGGGCGGCAAGCCGGCGCACAGCTGGCCGGAGTTCATCCCGGTGACGTTCGAGCTCACGGTGCTCGCCGGCGCGGTGGTCGGCTTTCTCGGCATGCTGTTGCTGAACGGCTTGCCGAAGCTCTACCACCCGGTGTTCAACGTGCCCGAGTTCGACCTCGCGTCCCGCAACCGTTTCTTCCTGTGCCTGCGCGCGGCGGAGCCGCGCCGCGCGCGCCAATTCCTCGGCGCGCTCGAGCCGCTCGGCATCTGGGACGTGCCGCAATGAGGATCGCGCTCCTTTTGATGCTGGTGCTCCTCGCGGGCTGCGAGCGGCTAGCGCGCAACATGTACGAGCAGCCCCGCTACAGGCCGATGCAGGAAAGCCGCCTCTTTCCGGACGGCAGCTCGGCGCGCGCGCCGGTGCCCAACACGGTCCCTGCTGCGGACGGCGTGCTGGCCGGGACCTCCAGCGGCCGCCTCGGCGCCGAGCTCGAAAAGCGGCGCAGCGACCTGGAGAAGGCGCAAAGCATGCCGTTTCCCGTGACGCTCGACCTGCTGCGGCGCGGGCGCGAACGCTACGAGATCTATTGCGTGCCCTGCCACAGCCCGCTCGGGGACGGCGACGGGCGCGTCGCGCGGCGCGGCTTCCCGCATCCGCCGAGCTACCACCAGCCGCGGCTGCGCGAAGCGCCGGACCGGCACTTCTACGACGTGATGACCAACGGCTACGGGATCATGCGTTCGTACGCCGATCGCGTGCCGCCCGAGGACCGGTGGGCGATCGTCGCCTACGTCCGCGCGCTGCAGCTCAGCCAGAACCCGCGCGCCGAGGCGAAATGACTTCCTACCTCTTCGCCTGGCTTCTTTTCCTTGGTCTCGCGCTCGGGGCGATGGCCAACATCATGCTGCACAACGTCACCGGCGGGCCGTGGTTCCAGGCGGTGCGCGCGCCGCTCCTTGCCGGCGCGCGGCTCGTGCCGCTCGCCGCGCTGCTCGGCATCCCCGTTCTCGCCGGCATGCGCGCGATCTATCCGTGGGCCGGAAGCGGCGGCAACTGGTGGCTCTCGCCTGCTTTCTTCGTCGCCCGCTCGATCGTGTACCTGTTGGCGTGGAGCGCGCTCGCGCTGCTCGTGCGCAGGAATGCGGGCAAGGGGCTGAGCGCGCTCGGGCTCATCGTCTATACGTTCACGGTTTCGCTCGCCGCGGTGGACTGGATCGGCTCGCTCGTGCCGCAGTGGTATTCCACCGCCTTCGGGCTGGTGGTCGGCGTCGGGCAGATGCTCGGCGCCATGGCGCTCGCCGTGGCCTTTGCCGGGCTCTCGGGGCGCGCGCGCGAAGGCGCGGAAGCGGGCCAGACGTTCATCGACCTGGGCAACCTCCTCCTGATGTATGTGCTCCTGTGGGCGTACCTCGCCTACAGCGAGTTCCTCATCATCTGGGTCGGCAACCTGCCGCGCGAGATCTCATGGTACGTGCCGCGCCTGCAGACCGGATGGTTCGGGCTCGGCGTGCTGCTCGTCGTCGTCCATTTCTTTGCGCCGCTCGCGATCCTGCTGTTCCGGGCGGCCAAGCGCTCGCCGCTCCTGCTCGGCAGCCTCGCCGCGGTGCTGCTCGCGGCGCACGTCGCCGACGTGTACTGGCTGGTGGCGCCCTCGGTGCGGCCGCAGGCTTTCAGCATTGCCTGGACCGACGTGCTTTGCTTCGTCATCGCCGCGCTGCTGTGGGCTTTCGCATGGAGGCCGCGCATGGGTGACCTCCATGGGTGACATCAGCCTGCGCGGCATCGCCACCGGCGCGCTGATCGTCGCCGCCGGCATTGCCGCGAGCCTGCTCCTGGCGTGGGCGGTGATGAGCGCCACGCAAGCGCCCGCCGAGGGAGCGAACGGCGCGGCGCCGGCGCGGATCCCGGGCGCGGTGCTGCAGACCGCGCCGCACGGATCGCTCGAAGACTTCCTCAGGGAGAAGCGCGCCCGGCTGGAAAGCGCCGGGCCGGACCATATCCCGATCGAGGAGGCGATGCGCGTGCTCGCCGCGCAAGGACGCAGATGAAGGCGATCCTGCTCGTCCTCTGCTTCCTCGCCGCAGGCGGTGCCTCCGGCGCCATTCGCGAGGTCGACTTCGAT
>DATAHF010000151.1:0-8782 GCA_036263315.1 Burkholderiales bacterium | reverse complement strand
CGACCTGCTGCACTGGTTCTACGACCAGGGTCTCGTGCCGGGCACCAGCATCCTCGTGCGCACCGCCGAGCCGGCGGCGGATCAGTTCACGGTCTCGATCGAAAAGGTCGGCGAGCGGGCGATCTCGGAGAAGGCCGCCGCCGGGTTGTTCGTCAGGCCGGCGTAGCCGCAGCCGTACCGAGACCCGCAGCCGTGCGCAACGCGTCGGCCTTGTCGGTCCGCTCCCACGTGAACTCGCCGTCGTCGCGGCCGAAGTGCCCGTACGCGGCCGTCTTCGCGTAGATCGGCCTGCGCAGGTCGAGGTCGCGGAGGATCGCGGCCGGCCGCAGGTCGAAGTGGTCGCGGACGAGCTCCTCGATCGTCGCCACGTCCACGTTCTCCGTCCCGAAGGTCTCGACGAGGATCGACATCGGATGCGCGACTCCGATCGCGTACGCGACCTGGATCTGGCAGCGATCGGCGAGGCCGGCGGCGACGACGTTCTTCGCCACATAGCGCGCCGCGTAGGCCGCCGAGCGGTCCACTTTCGACGGATCCTTGCCGGAGAATGCGCCGCCGCCGTGCGGCGCGGAGCCGCCGTAGGTGTCGACGATGATCTTGCGCCCGGTGAGGCCGCAGTCCCCCGTGGGGCCGCCGATCTCGAAGCTGCCGGTCGGGTTCACGAGGTACTTGATCTTGCCCTTCACCAGGTTCTTCGGCAGCACCGGCTTGATGATCTGCTCGATCACCGCCTCCTCGATCTGCTTGTGCTGCAGGCCGGGCGCGTGCTGCGTGGAGAGCACCACCGTCTCGATGGAGTCGGGCTTGCCGTTCGCATAGCGCAGCGTGACCTGCGACTTCGCGTCGGGGCGCAGCCAGGCGAGCCGGCCGTCGCGGCGCACCTCGGCCTGGCGCTCCACCAGGCGATGCGAAAGATAGATCGCCATCGGCATGAGCGCCGGCGTCTCGTCGCAGGCATAGCCGAACATGAGGCCCTGGTCGCCCGCGCCCTGGTCGAGGTCGAGGCCCTTGCCTTCGTCCACGCCCTGCGCGATGTCGCGCGACTGCTCGCCGTAGGCGACGATGACCGTGCAGGTATGGGTGTCGAAGCCGATGCTCGGGTCGTTGTAGCCGATGCGCCGGATCGTCTTTCGCGCCACGGCGTCGAAATTGACGCGCGCGTTGGTGGTGATTTCGCCGGCCAGCACGACGAGGTTGTTCTTCACCAGCGTTTCCGCGGCGACGCGCGAGCGCGGGTCCTGCGCTAAAATCGCGTCGAGCACTGCGTCCGAGATCTGGTCTGCGACCTTGTCCGGGTGGCCCTCGGACACCGATTCCGAAGTAAACAGAAATTCGCTCATAAGAAATCTCGGCTTGCGCTCGCCTCTCAATGGAAGGCCGCAAGGATACCAAACTCTTGCACCGGCTCCTTAGCTCTGTCCTGCGCCTGAGCGCGGCGCTGCCGCTCTCCGTGCTGCACGGCGTGGGAAGCCTCCTCGGCTGGGCGATCTATGGGATATCGCCCAACTACCGCAGGCACCTGCGCGCCAATCTGGCGCAGGCGGGCTATAGCGATGCGTCCACGCGGCGCCGGGCGATCGCGTCGGCGGGCCGGATGCTGGCGGAGGCGCCCGCGCTGTGGTTCCGCAAGCATGAAGACGTCGCCGCGCTCGTGCGCGAAGTGACCGGCGTCGAGGCGGCCTACGCGGCGCGCGAACGGGGCGAAGCGCTTCTCTTTCTCACCCCGCACATGGGCTGCTTCGAGGTGACCGCGCAATACATGGCGCACAAGGCCATGGCGCTGGGCGTCAGCGTGACGGTCCTCTATCGGCCATCGCGCATCGCGTGGCTCGAGCCGGTCATGCAGGAAGGCCGCAGCCGTGCCAACGTGCGCCTCGCGCCCGCCGACGTGTCCGGCGTGCGGCAGATCTTCGCCGCGTTGCGCGAGCGCGAGCCCGTCGGCCTGCTCCCCGACCAGGTGCCGAGCCGGGGCGAAGGGGAATGGGCGCAGTTCTTCGGCCGGCCCGCCTACACCATGACCCTCGCGGCGAAGCTCGCCCAGCGCAAGGGCGTCGCATGCTTTCTCGCGTATGCGCGCCGTCTTCCCCGGGGCCGCGGCTATGCCATCGTCCTTCGCCCTTACCCGCCGGAAATCCCGGGGGAGACGCCGGCGCGGCGCCTCAACCGCGCGCTCGAATCGCTCGTGCGCGAGTGCCCCGAGCAGTACCTCTGGGGCTACAACCGCTACAAGGTGCCGAAAGGCGTGAAAGCGCCGTGAGCCGAATTGTTTTCGCCTTTATGTATGCCTTGCATTTTTTTCCGCTGGTCGTGGTCGCCGCCATCGGCAATGCGGTAGGGGCGATCGCTTTCTGGCTGATCCCGGAGCGGCGCCAGGTCACGCGCATCAACCTGCAGAAATGCTTCCCGCAGCTTGCCGAGGAGGAGAGGGAGCGGCTCGCGCGGGCGCACTTTCGCGCGTTCTGCCGCAGCTTCATCGAGCGCGGCATCCTGTGGTGGGCGCCGCGCGCGCGCATCGAGCAGCTCGTTCGCATCGACGGGCTGGAGAATCTGCCCAAGGGCCGCAGAACCATCGTGTTTGCGCCGCACTTCGTGGGCCTGGACGCGACGCTCTCGCGCCTGTCGCTCGAGCGCCCGGTAGCCATGATGTATTCGCGCCAGAAGGATCCGCTGTTCGAATCCCTCATGCTGCGCGGCCGAACGCGCTTCGGCGGGCGCATGTTCCCGCGCCAGGCGGGCGTGAAGGAAGGGCTGCAGGCGATCGAATCGGGCGCGCTCTACTACTACCTGCCGGACCTCGACTATGGCCCGAAGCGCTCGGTGTTCGTGCCGTTTTTCGGCGTGCCGGCCGCCACCGTGACCGGACTGTCGTATATTGCGCGCGAGACGAATGCGGCCGTGGTTCCCTGCGTGACGCGCATGCTGCCCGGCGGCGAGGGCTACCGCGCGACGCTCTATCCGGCGTGGAAGGATTTCCCGAGCGGCGACGACGTGGCGGATGCGCGCCGCATGCTCGCGTTCGTCGAAGAGCGCGTGCGCGAAATGCCGGAGCAGTACTTCTGGCTGCACAAGCGCTTCAAGACCCGTCCCGAAGGAGAAGCACGGTTTTACTGAAACTCGCGATCATCGGCGCCGGCTACATGGGGCGCCTGCACGCCGAGAAATTCGCCGCGCGTCCCGACGTGCGCGTTGTTTCCGTCACGGACACCGACCCGGAGCGCGCGCGCGCGATGGCGTCCCTGGTGAAAAAGCCGGAAGAGAAGGCCGACGCCGCGGTCGTGGCGGTGCCGACGGAGCGGCATTTCGAGGTCGTGCGCGCGTGCCTGGAGCAGGGCCTG
The DNA here is from genome assembly GCA_036263315.1 of Burkholderiales bacterium. GTDB lineage: Bacteria > Pseudomonadota > Gammaproteobacteria > Burkholderiales > SG8-39 > SCGC-AG-212-J23. The sequence goes on along the minus strand of DATAHF010000151.1, from coordinate 5,447 downwards.
CACGTGCTGGTGGAAAAGCCCATCGCGAGCACCATCGAGCAGGCCGAGAGCCTGGTCGCGCTCGCGGCGAAGAAGGACCGCATCCTGCAGGTCGGGCACGTCGAGCGCTACAACAGCGTGTTCACCGCGCTCGCCGAGCGGATGCCGCGTCCGCTTTACATCGAGAGCGAGCGCCTGTCCGGCTTCAAGCAGCGCGGCGCGGACGTGGACGTGGTGCTGGATCTCATGATCCATGACATCGACCTCGTGCTCGCCCTCTCCGGCAGCGGCATCGCGGCCGTCAGCGCGTGCGGTTTTCGCATCCTCACGCGGGACATCGACATCGCGAACGCGCGCATCGAGTTCGACGACGGCTGCGTCGCGAACCTCTCGGCGAGCCGGGTCAGCCAGGCGCCGGTCCGCAAGCTGCGGGTATTCCAGTCCGACTTGTACGCTTCGGCCGACCTGCAAGCCGGAAAGCTGCGCTACGTCAAGAATTCCGCGGGCGCGCTTGACTCCACCGAGACGGCGCACGAGAAAGGCGACGCGCTTGCCGTCCAGGCCGCTGCATTCGTGAAAGCCGTCTTGAAAAAGGAAAAGCCCCGCGTGAGCGGCGAGGACGGCCTGCGCGCGCTGGAGGTGGCAATGAAGATAGGAGGCCTGGTGCGCGAGCGCCTGGCGCGCTTCGAATGAACATCGCGATGGTGGACCCGGCGGGCGAATACCGCTCGCTCAAGAACGAAATCGACGAGGCGGTCGCGCGCGTGCTTGCGTCCGGCCGCTACGTGCTCGGCCCGGAGGGCGAGGCGCTGGAGCGCGAGCTGGCCGATTACGTCGGCGCGCCGCACGCCGTCGGCATGAATTCGGGAACCGATGCGCTGCACCTGGCGCTCGTCGCGGGCGGCGTCGGCCCGGGCGACGAGGTCATCGTGCCGGCATTCACGTTCTTTGCCACCGCGGAGGCGGTGTCGTACACCGGCGCGACGCCCATCTTTGCCGACATTGATCCGGCGACGTTCAACCTGGATCCGAAGTCGGCGGAGAAATGCCTGTCCGCGAAAACGAAGGCGCTCATCGCGGTGCATCTCTTCGGCCAGTGCGCCGCCCTCGATGCGCTGCAGGCGCTGTGCCAGAAGAATCGCCTGCTTCTCGTCGAGGACTGCGCGCAGGCGCTCGGCGCCGACTACGACGGCAGGCGCGCCGGCAGCTGGGGCGACTTCGGCTGCTTCTCGTTCTATCCGACCAAGAACCTCGGCGCCGCGGGCGACGCCGGCCTCGTGACCGCGAAGCGCAAGGAGCACGACGAGGCGCTGCGCATGCTGCGCCATCACGGCAGCCGCAAGACCTACCTGCACGAGCGCGTGGGCTGGAACAGCCGCCTCGACGAGCTGCAGGCGGCCATCCTGCGCGTGAAATTCCGCCATCTCGGGCGCTTCAACGAGGCGCGCCATCGCGTGGCCGCGCTCTACCGGGAGAAGCTGGCGGACGCGAGCATTACGCTTCCCGCCGAGCACCGGCGCGGGGTGCATGCCTATCACCAATTCACCATCCGCAGCGCGCGGCGCGATGCGATCCGCGAAGCGCTTGCCGCCGAGGGAATCGCAAGCTCGGTGTTCTATCCCATCCCGCTGCACCGCCAGCCGGCGTACGAGCCGCAGCACGGCTCGCGCTCGCTTCCCGCTTCCGAGGCGGCAACCCAAAGCGTCCTCTCGCTCCCGATCCATCCCCTCCTGGAGGCGTCCGCCATCGCGCGGATCTGCGACGCCATCCGGCGCAGCGCATGAAGCTCGCATTCACCAAGATGCAGGGCGCGGGCAACGACTTCGTGGTCCTCGATTGCACGCGGCATGCGTTCTCGCTGACCGCGGCGCAGATCAGAAAAATCGCGGACCGGCATTTCGGCGTCGGCTGCGACCAGTTGCTGGTGGTGGAGGCGGCGCGCAGCCCGCAGGCAGACTTCCGCTATCGCATCTTCAACGCCGACGGGGGCGAGGTGGAGCAATGCGGCAACGGCGCGCGCTGCTTCGTCAAGTTCGTGCACGCCAGGGGGCTCACCGCGAAGCGCGAGATCCGCGTCGAGACGCTCGGTGGAATGATCGTGCCGCGGCTCGAGGAAGATGGCGAGGTGAGCGTGGACATGGGGCCGCCGGCACTGGAATCGCCTTTGCTGCAAAAAATAGAAGTAGCAGGACAGCCCATCGAGCTGGCAATCCTTTCGATGGGAAACCCGCACGCGGTCCAGGTCGTGCCCGACGTGGAGCGCGCTCCGGTCGCCACGCAGGGGCCGCTGCTCGAGCATCACGCGCGTTTTCCCGACCGGGTGAACGCAGGCTACATGCAGGTGCTGGATCGCCATGCCATCGCGCTGCGCGTATGGGAGCGCGGCGCCGGCGAGACGCTGTCGTGCGGCACGGGCGCCTGCGCCGCCGCGGTGAGCGGGATGGCGCGCGGGCTGCTCGATTCGCCGGTCCGCGTCGCTACGCGCGGCGGAGCGTTGACCATCTCTTGGTCCGGCGGCGACAATGCGGTGTGGATGAAGGGCCCGGCGCAGGCGGTTTTCGACGGAGACATCGAACTGTGAAGAAAAGATGAACAACGACGACGTCGCCCAGTTCCTCCGGTCCCACCCGAAATTTTTCGAGCAGCATCCCGAGCTCCTGGAGAACATCCAGGTGCCGCATCCCTACGGCGGGCGCGCCATCCCCCTCGCCGAGCGCCAGACGCTGGCGCTGCGCGAGAAGACCAAGGTCCTGGAAGGCAAGCTCTCCGAGCTGCTCCAGTTCGGCGAGGAGAACGACGCCATCAGCGAGAAAGTGCATCGCCTCGCGGTGGCGCTCGTCGGCGCGCGCGACTTCCCGGCGCTGGCGCGCTCGCTCTACTTCCACCTGCGCGAGGATTTCGCCGTGCCGCACGTGGCGCTGCGCGTCTGGGGGAAAAGCGTCCCGGTGGATTTCGAGGAGGCGCAGCCGGTCGGCGAGGCGGAGCGTCGGCACGCCGAAGGCATGGGCGCGCCGCAGTGCGGCGCCGCGGCGGGCAATCCTTTCGTGCCCTGGTTCCGGGAGGCGGCCGAGCATGTGCGCTCGATTGCGCTCGTGCCGCTCGGGCAGACCGCGGTGTTCGGCGTGCTCGCGCTCGGCAGCGAGGATCCGCAACGCTTCTTTGCGGAAATGGGCACGCTGTACCTGCGTCGCATCGGAGAGCTTTGCGCGGCCGGAGTGACGGCGCGGCTGTAGCGCGCATGGACAACGCCGACCGCAAGCTGGTCAGCGAATACCTGCATTCGTTGAAGACCCAGCGTCGCCTGTCGCCTGCGACGCTCGACAACTACACGCGCGCGCTGGAGGTGCTTCTCTCGCTTCTTGGGCAAGCGCCGCTCACCTCGCTGGAAGCGGCGCATGTGCGCCGCTTCGTCGCGCTGCTTCACGGTAAGGGGCTTGCGCCGCGCTCGCTCGCGCTCGCGCTTTCGGCCTGGCGCGGCTGCTTTGCCTGGCTGGTGCGCCATCGCGGCTTCGCCGTGAACCCGGTGCTCGGCATCCGCGCACCCAAGGCGGCGCGCCCGCTGCCGAAAGCGCTGTCGGTGGAGGCGACCGAGCAGCTCCTCAATGCCGAGGAAAAGCGCGAGCCTGCCCTTGTCCGCGACCGCGCGATGTTCGAGCTGCTCTATTCGTCGGGCTTGCGGCTCGCCGAGCTGGTGTCGCTCGACGTGGGCGACGGCAGGCTCGACCTGCAGCAAGCCGAAGTGACGGTGACCGGCAAGGGCTCGAAGACGCGCACCGTGCCGGTGGGCGCCCGGGCGCGCGAAGCGCTGCAGCAGTGGCTCTCGCTGCGCAACGGCATGGCCGCGCCCGGCGAAAAGGCGCTCTTCGTGGGCGAGCGGGGAAAGCGCATCGCGCCCGCGGTGATTGGCGTGCGCCTCAAGCAGTGGGCGCGGCGCAGCGGCCTCGCCGAGCACGTACACCCGCACATGCTGCGCCATTCGTTCGCGTCCCACGTGCTGCAGTCCTCGCAGGACTTGCGCGCGGTCCAGGAAATGCTCGGGCATGCGAGCATCTCCACGACCCAGGTGTACACGCACCTCGATTTCCAGGCGCTCGCCAAGGTGTACGACGCCGCGCATCCAAGGGCGAAGAAGCGATGAGCGCGCTGGTACTCAAGAAGGGGCGCGAGAAGTCGGTGAAGCGCCGCCATCCGTGGATCTTCTCCGGCGCGGTCGAAAAGGTCGTCGGCGACCCGGGCGTGGGCGATACCGTGGAGGTGCGCGACGCTTCGGGGCAGGCGCTCGCACTCGCCGCCTACAGCCCCCACTCGCAGATCCGCGCGCGCATCTGGACGCACGACGTGCGCGAGGCGGTGGACGAGGGGTTCTTCCGCGCGCGCCTTGCGCGCGCGCTTGCCATGCGCGATGGCTTGCCAGCCGCGCGGCATACGAATGCGCTGCGCCTCGTGCATGGCGAGTCCGACGGCCTGCCGGGGCTCGTGGTCGACCGCTACGCCGACGTGCTGGTGGCGCAATTCCTGGCCGCCGGCGTCGAGCGCTGGCGCGATCCGATCCTAGACGCGCTCGCCGAGTTGAGCGCGAGCGAGGCGGTCTACGAGCGCTCGGACGCCGAAGTGCGCCACCTCGAGCAGCTCCCGGCGCGCGCCGGCTTCGTCCGCGGCGATCGCAACGCCTCGCGCTCGCCCATCACCGAGCACGGCCTCAACTTCCGGGTCGACGTCGAGCAGGGGCAGAAGACCGGTTTCTTCCTCGACCAGCGCGAGAACCGCCAGCGCATTCGCGCGCTCGCCGAGGGACGCACCGTGCTCGACGGCTTCTCCTATACCGGCGGCTTCGCCATCGCCGCTCTGGCCGGTGGCGCGAAGCAGGTGACCGCGATCGAGAGCTCCGCGCCCGCGCTCGAGGTGGCGAAGGACAACCTCGCGTGCAACCCGTTCGATGCGACGCGCATGCAGTTCGTGCACGCCGACGTGTTCGCGCATCTGCGCGCGCTGCGCGACCGCGCGGCGCGCTTCGACCTGGTCATCCTCGACCCGCCCAAGTTCGCGCCCACGGCGGCGCAGGCGGCGAAGGCAGCGCGCGCATACAAGGACATCAACCTGCTCGCGCTGAAACTGCTTTCTCCGGGCGGACTGCTCGCGACCTTCTCGTGCTCGGGCGGCGTATCGGGCGAGCTCTTCCAGTCGATCGTGGCGGGCGCCGCGCTCGACGCGGGCGTTGAGGCGAAGATCATCGAGCGCTTCGGCGCCGCCGCCGACCACCCGGTCGCGCTGGAATTTCCGGAGGGCGAGTACCTGAAGGGGCTGCTCGTCCTCAGGAGTTGAACGGATCCGGCCGGCCCGCCAGCCGCTCGAGCCGTGCCATCTCCTCGCTGGTATGGCGCTCGAAGGGCGCCTGGACGATGCGCATGCCCATCGCCGGGTCGCGGTAGATGCGGCGCGCAAGATGGTTCTCGGTGCTCACCCGCACG
>DATAHF010000150.1:0-9575 GCA_036263315.1 Burkholderiales bacterium | reverse complement strand
CGTCGAGCTGCTTGACGATGGCGAGGCGCTCGTCGCAGCCGAAGCCGTCGAAATCGCGCAGCGTGCCGAGCCAGTGCTGGATCTCCTGCAGCGCGTCCTGCGGCTTCGCCTCGGCCAGGCCGGCCAGCACGCGCTCGAGCTCGCCGCGCTGGGCAAGCGGGTGCTCGGGGCGCTTCTCGAAGAGCCGCAGGGCAGGCATGGTTCCACGCTAAGCCCGCCCCGCACCCGGGAATTGACTTAGCGCAAGGTCATTCCATGTGCCAGCCGTGGCTCACGATGATCGACTGGCCGGTGAGCGCGTTGCTCGGGAAGGCGGCGAGGAAAAGCGCGGTCTGCGCCACGTCGTCCACGGTAGTGAATTCGCCGTCGACCGTGTTCTTGAGCATCACGTCGCGCACCACCGCCTGCTCGGAGAGCGAAAGCTCCTTCGCGAGCTGCGGGATCTGGCGCTCGACGAGCGGCGTGCGCACGAAGCCGGGGCAGATCACGTTGGCGCGGATGCCGTGCGGCGCGCCCTCCTTCGCCACCACGCGGGCCAGCCCGAGCAGGCCGTGCTTCGCCACGACGTACGGCCCCTTCTGCACCGACGCCTCCTTGGAATGCACCGACCCCATGAGGATCACCGAGCCGCCGCGGCGCTGCGCGATCATGCGGCGCAGGCAGGCGCGCGTCGTGAGGAAGCCGCCGTCGAGGTGGATGGCGAGCAGCCGCTTCCAGTGCGCGAAGGACAGCTCCGCGATGGCGTCGATGTGCTGCACGCCGGCGTTGCTGACGAGCACGTCGATCCCGCCGAGGCGGCGCGCCGCTTCTTCGACGCCGCGCTCGACTTCGTCCTCGCTGGTGACGTCCATGCGCACCGCGATGGCGCCCGCGCCGAGCTCGCGCGCGGCGCGCTCGGCGCCCTCGCCGTCGATGTCGGCGATGCACACCTTGGCCCCGGCCGCGGCAAAGACGCGCGCGATGCCGGCGCCGATGCCGCTCGCCGCGCCGGTGATCAGCGCCGATTTATCTTTTAGCGTCATGCAGCGCCGCCCAGACGCGCCGCGGCGTCGCCGGCATGTCGAACTGCTGCACGCCCGACTGGCGCAGCGCGTCGAGCACCGCGTTCATCAGGCACGGCATGGACCCGGTCACGCCTGCCTCGCCCACGCCCTTGGCGCCGAGCGGATTGGTCTTGGTCGGGACCGGGTGGTCCACGAGGCGCAGGTTGTTGACGAGCACCGCGCGCGGCATCGGATAGTCCATGAAGCTGCCGTTCACGAGCTGCCCGCCCGCGTCGTACACCGCCTGCTCGCCGAAGATGTGCCCGGCGCCTTGCGTGATGCCGCCGTGCATCTGCCCGGCGACGATCTGGTGGTTGATCAGGTTGCCCGCGTCGTCGCAGGCGAGGTAGGACACGATCTCGGTCTCGCCGGTCTCCGGCTCGATCTCGACCTCGGCGATGTGGCAGCCGTTCGGGAACGTCGCCCCCACCTTGGGACGATCCTTGAAATCGAGATCCAGCCGCCCAGGATATTTCTTCGCCAGGTCGGCGATGCCGATGGCGCGGTCGGTGCCCTTGATCCGGTAGCGCCCTGCGTCGAACTCGATGTCGGCCTGCGCCGCCTCGAGCGCCTCGGCGGCGAGGTCGGTTCCGTTCTTCACGATCTCCTGCGCCGCGGCGTACATGGCGCTGCCCAGGCCGTGCAGCGTGCGCGAGCCGCCGGTGGGATTGGCGACCAGGTCGAAGTCCGGCTCCGCGGTGCGCAGGCGGACTTTCTCGATCGGGATGCCGAGCACGCCGGAGACGATCTGGGCGAAGGTGGTCTCGTGCCCCTGCCCGTGGTTATGCGAGGCGGTGCGCAGTGTCACGCTGCCGTCCTTTTCCCAGGTGACGTGCGCCTGGTCGTACGGCGCGAAGCCGCCCGCTGCGGTGGCTTCGATGTAGGTCGAGATGCCGCGTCCGCGGAGCTTGCCTCGTGCCTTTGATTCTTTTCTTCTATTCTCGAACCCCTCCCAGTCGGCCGCCTTCAGGGCCTTCTCGAGCAGTCCCTGGAAATCGCCGCAGTCGTATTCGAAGCCGGACACGATCTTGTAGGGGAACTTGGAGGTCGGCACGAGGTTGCGCCGGCGCAGCTCCGCCGGGTCCATGCCGGTCTCGTAGGCGGCCTGGTCGATGAGGCGCTCGAGCGCGTAGGACGCGACCGGCCGGCCGGCGCCGCGATAGGCGGCGGTGGGCACCGTGTTCGTGACCACGAGCTTGCCCTGCACATGCACCGCCTGCACGTCGTAGACCCCGCTGATCACGTTCACCATGTTCATCGTGTTCACGAACGAGCCCGTGAAAGCGACGTACGCGCCCAGGTTGGCGAGATAGGTGAAGCGCATCCCGAGGATGCGGCCGTCCCGGTCGAGCGCCACTTCGCCGGTGTGGAAGATGTCGCGCGCCTGCTCGTCGCCCAGGAATACCTCGGAGCGCGTGCCAACCCATTTCACCGGGCGGCCGAGCTTCTTCGCCGCGAGGAGGAGCGCGCTGTATTCCGGGTAGGCGTTGAAGCGCACGCCGAAGCCGCCGCCGACTTCCTCTGCGACCACGCGGATCCTGTCGGGCGTCACGCCCATGATCTGGGACAGCTGCCCGCGCATCGGGCCTACGCCCTGCGTCGTCGCGTACAGGAAGTAGCGGTCTGCGGCCGCGTCGTAGGCGCCCATCGCCGCGCGCGGCTCCATCGGGTTGCCGACCACGCGGCTGTGATACGCCGAGAGCTTCACCACTTTGGCCGCCTTGGCGAACGCGGCATTGGTGGCTTCTTCATCCCCTCCGGAGTAATCCAGGACGAGGTTGGAGGGCACGGTTTCGTGGAGCTGGGGGGCGCCCGCTGCAAGCGCCGATTGCGCATCCACCACCGCGGGCAGATCGCGGTATTCGATGGCCACCGCCTCGGCGGCGTCCTGGGCAAGCGCCGCCGTCTCGGCGATGACGAGCGCCACCGGCTCGCCCACGTAGCGCACGCGTCCCTGCGCGAGCGCGGGACGCGGCGTGGGACGCTGGTCCGTCCCGCCCCGGCCCTTCATGGGCGCGGCGGCAGGCATGGGCTTGAGGCCGGCAGCCGCGGCGTCCGCGCCGGTCAGGACGGCGAGCACGCCGGGCATGGCGAGCGCCGCGGCGGCGTCGACGGAAACGAGCTCGGCATGCGCGCGGTCCGAGCGCAGGAAATGGCCGTGCGCCTGCCCGGGGAGTTGCCAGTCCGAGACGTAGCGCCCCCGCCCGGTGAGCATGCGGGCGTCTTCGAGGCGGCCCTTGGGTTGTTGCCCGAAAGATTGCATCGCGCGATTGTAAAAACAAAAGGCCCGCCGAAGCGGGCCTTTTCGCTGGGCGCGCGCGAGTTACTTCGCGGGTTCGGTCTTCACCTTGACATAGTCCGCCATGGCGGCCACGTCCGCATTGCCCGGCTGGCGCTTCTGCATCTCGGCGACGATGGGCTTCATGTCGTTGTAGAGCAGATGGTCCTGCAGCACGGAGTAGAGGTACAGCTCGGGGGTGATGTCGTCCGCGGCCGAGCTCTGGCGCAGCTGGTCGTAGGTCTGGCGCGCCTGGCGCACCTCGGCCTGCTGCTGCGGGGTCAGCCGCTTGTCGCCGCCGACGCCGCGCACCGCGACACCGCCGGAGCGGCCCAGCTTGGCGATCGCGACCAGCTCGGGGGTCTGCGCGATCTTCTGCGGCACGCCCGAGGGCAGGGTGCTCACCTGCGGCTGTCCGCCGCTCTGCACGCTGCTCTGGGTCTTGCCCGCCGTGAGCGCGGCCGGACCGCTGAAGGACTCCTGGCGGCCGCCCTGGAAGTAGACGAGGCGCAGCTGCGCGCCCGAAGGCACGCTGAACCGGTCGCCTTCCCGGACCTTCATGTAGGGCTTGGCCTTCGTCGTGGCGCCGCCGCTCGTGTAGGAAACGTCGCCCGCCATGGAGTTGACGAGGCCGACGTCGTCGGCAGCAAAAAGGTTGAATGAGGCGAGGAGCGCTGCGCCCGCCAGCATCTGGATTGCTTTATTCATGGTGTTCTCCCGTGGACTTCCGAGTGCCGTGTCAGCGTAATGCTACAGCCTCCGGACAGGGAGGAATTTTGTCACGCCCACAGCCGGCCAAAGGCCTGTTCCTGAAGAAAATTTACCTCCGCCGGCGGCCCTTGAGCCAGCCCGCGAGCGACTTCACGTCCTCGTTGTCGGGCTGCTTGCGCAGCATCTCGTCCACCACCGGCGCCATGTCCTCGTAGAGCTGGTATTCGTTGAGCGCCGAGTAGTAGAAGAGCTCCGGCGTGATGTCGTCGCCGGGAAGCTCCTTGCGCAGCCGGTCGTAGGTGGTCCGCGCCTCCTCGAGCGCGTGCTCCTGCACCGGTTTCAGCGCCTGGGCGCTGCGCACCTGGATGCCGCCGAGCTTCGCGTTCTGCATGAGCTCCGGAACGCGGGCCATGCGCAGCGGCACGCTCGCCGGCAGCGCGGTGATCTCGGCTGGCTTGCCGGAAACGGGGGCCGACTGCAGGCGGCCGGCCCGGAAGCTTGCCGGCCCATGCCAGCGCTCCTGGCGCGCGCCTTCGAAGAACACCACGCGCACCTGCGCGCCCGCCGGCACGTCGAACCGGTCGCCCTCGCGCACCTTCATGAACGCCTTCACCGGGACCGCCGCGCCGGACTGCGGCGCCAGCGTGACATTGCCGGTCACCAGGTTCACCAGCCCGATATCGCTCTGCGCGAACGCCGCCGCAGATATCGCGAGAAGCACCGCCATCAATCCACCGCGCATGATTCCTCTCCCTTTGGCACGATTCTAGGTTTCGTCGATCCCCACCACCTCGAAAACGCGGATCGGCTCGGAGCGGCCCTTCACCTGCATGATCTCCACCTTGCCGGTCCGCACACCCTCCCCCGCCGCCTTCACCGTCGATTCGGAGGCCGCCACCACGCACTTCAGCTCCTTGGTCACGCCCTCGAGGCGGGATGCTGCATTAACGGTGTCGCCTATGGCTGTGAATTCCTTCCGCTTCGGCGTGCCGATGTCGCCGATCACCGCCTCGCCCGTGAACAATCCCACGCCGATGCCGAATTCGGCCACGCCGCGGTCGGAGAAGCGCTCGCGCATCCATGCCTTGAAGCCCTCCGCCTCCTTCGCCATGCCGAGCGCGGCGCGAACCGCGCGCCGCGCGTGGTCCGGATAGGTGACCGGCGAGCCGAAGACCGCCATCACCGCGTCGCCGATGTACTTGTCCACCGTGCCGCCCTGCGCGAGGATCGGCTCGCACACGCGGGTGAAATAGGCGTTCAGCATCTCGACCACCTCGTGCGCCGAGAGCTTCTCGGAGATGGTGGTGAAGCCGCGGATGTCGGAGAAGAGCACCGTGACCACCTTGGTCTCGCCCGCGAGGTCGGGCTTGCGGTCTTCCGCGAGGAGCACGTTCACCACCTCGTCGGACACGTAGCGCCCGAATACCTGCCGCATGCGCGAGCGCGCCCGCTCCTCGCCGGTGAGGCGCAAGCCGATCGTCATGAGGAACGCGGCTGCAAGCCCGGTCTGCAGCTCGGCCACCGGCAGCACCCAATCGTGCTGGAAGGCGAAATAGCCGGGCGCCACGACGGCGGCCAGAAGCGCAATCGCCGTAGCGGCGCTCACGCCCACGCGCAGCGTGAGGAAAAGCCCCGCCGCAACTGCCAGGACTGCGCCGAGATAGGCGAGCTCCGCCCACAAGGGAAGCGGGCGCGGATATCGCCCGGACAAGATCGTCTCGACGATGTTGGCATGGATCTCCCCGCCCGGCATCTGGTCCGCGTGCGCGCCGCGCGAATACGGGGTGAAATGCCGGTCGGAAGTGCCGACGTTGTTGGCGGCAATGATGACGATCTTGCCCTTGAGCTCCTGCACCTTGGGATTCTTGAGCGCGTCGGGCTGAAGGAGCGCGTTCATCGAGATGGTCGGGATCGTGCCCGGCGGGCCGGTGTAGCCGATCATCTTCCACTCGAGATCGCGCGTCAGCGTTTCCCCGGCGACCTGCCACTGGGGCTGCGACGGATCCTGGCCGACCGCGCGCAGCGCGAGCTGCATCGCGAAGGAAACGCCCGCATGGGTGGGGTCCGGATCCATCACCGGCACGAAGCGGCGCACTTCCTTGTCCGGATCCGGATAAAGGTTGGCGATGCCCAGGTCGTTCAGCCCGCCGGGCAGGATGTAGAACTGGTCGGGCGGCGGCGTGAGGAGCTTCGGCTCGCCGTTCACCTCGACCAGGTGCGTGATGAGGATCTTGTTGCCCGAGGCGAGCGCGGCGCGGAGCGGCGTGTCGTAATTGCGCGAGATCTGGCTGTCGGGCAGGTTGAGCTTCTTGAGCCAGGCCTCCGCGCTGACCTGATAGATGAAGTCCAGTCCGACGGCTTTTACGCCGACGTCGGTCAGCACCGACATCGCCTGGCCGAAATACGGCGCCCAGAACGCGAGCGGGTCGTCCTTCAGGGCGAGCAGCGTCTCGTCGTCCATCGAGACGAAGGCGGTGTGCTCGGGCTTGTAGCGCACGCCCTGCTGGATGTGCCAGTAGTCGTAATAGAAGTCTTCCAGTGAGCGATGGCCCTCGGTGCGCGCCAGGCCGGCCGCGACCGCCGTTGCCGCCACCACGACGGCGAGCCAGCGCGCCAGCTTTTTCTGCGCCGCGCTCAATCGCCGACGTACACGAACGCGGCCCAGAAGAACGGGTGCGCGCGCGAGAAGTGGTACTGCGCCTGCGTATACCCGCCCTTGAGGAGCCCGGCCTGCGCGTCGCTGACCGCGGCGAGCGACGGCATGCCGGCCTTGATGTTGCGGAAGGTCGCGGTCATCAGCGCCTGCGTGGAGAAGCTGTCCACGCTCCAATGGGACACGAGCAGGCTCTTCGCGCCCGCGTACATGAACGCGCGCGTGAGCCCGGCGAAGCCCTCGCCGTTGTTCGCCTGCGCGGACTCGCCCGCGGTGTTGCAGGCCGAGAGCGCGACCAGGTCGGCGTTGAGCTCGATGTCCTCGATCACTTCCTTCATCGTAAGGAGGCCGTCCTCGCCCTTCAGGTCGCCCACCAGCGTCAGCGCGAGCGCGGGCTGCGCGCGCGACTGCCCGGCGGGCCGCCGCGCCTCGCCGTCTTCCACCGGCAGGTCGCTCGGCACGAACTCACCGCCGAGAAAGCCGTGGGTGGCGAACAGGATGAAGCGCGCCGAGCGCAGGGCGCCCGATTTCGCGACGCGCTCCTGCGCGTTCTCGCCCACATGCAGCTCGGTCGCGCCGCCCAGCACGAGCGCGATCTCCTTCGCCTCGTCGGCGGTCTCCGCGAGCCGCGGGATGGCGGGCGCGCCGCCCAGCGTGCGGCCGAAGCCCACGTGCAGCTGGGAAAGCGCCTTGATGGTCTCCCCGGGCATGGCGTGCGCGCCGTCCGGGTTGAACACCGGGTCGGCGAAAGCCACCAGTTCGAATTTCGACAGCGCCTTGGTCTTGGGATAGAGCCGCTGCGACGCAAGCGCGGCAAGGCTCGGCAGGTAGGCGAACTGATGCTGCCGGCCGAGGTATGGCAGCGTCGCGTACTCGGCGAGGAACGGCCGCTCGGCGGAGCCGTCGCTTTGCTCCTGGATGCGCTCGAACTTGACGCGATCGGCCTGCGCGTAGTCGGTCACGAAGAGCTCGAAAGGAATCGTCTGCAACGGGCCGTCGGCGACGACGAGCACCTTCTGCCGCCCCGCGACGGTCGCGGCGATCGGCGCGAACACGTCGCGGTACAGGGAGTTGAGCGTCGGCGGGTCGATCTCCCTCAGGAAGAGCACCGATTCCCCGACGGCGACCTTGTCGATCGCGCGGCGTATCTGGTGCACGCGCTCGGCGATGTCGGCGCGCCGCGCCGCGGTGACCACCATGCGGAACTGCTCGCGGGTGATCGCGAAGATGACGGTTTCCTGGGGCAGCAGCACGTAGGAAACGAGCGCCTCGTCGGGCTTGAGCAGGCGCTGCTGCAGGTCCTCCACCGTCACCGGGCGCGGATTGGCGAGCTCCATGAAGCGCGGGTATTCGCGCCAGAGCCGGTCATCGGCAGCGGAAAGCTCCCCGGTGACCTGAGCGATCTGCGCCTCGAACTCGGCCACGCGCTGGCCGGCGTTGGCGAGCGTCACCGGCACCGTGGCGCGCGCCTGGCGAAGCTGCGCGAGGCGCTCCTGCAGCCGCTCGCGGCTCTCGCGCAGGCGAACGAACGCCGGATCGCCCGAGAAGCGTCCGACGTCGGCCTGGCGCATCATCTCCGTGAAAATGCGGCTCTGGTTGCGCGAGGCGATCGCGAGCGCCTCTCGGTCGTAGCCTTCGGTCGGGTGCTGCTTGTAGAGCTGCAGCAGCACGCGGATCGTCTCGCGGTAGATCGCCGAGAACTGCTGCAGGAACGTGGCGCGCGTCTCTTCCGAGTAGCCGCGCGTCTGCGAGTACAGGAAGTCGACGGTCTCGACCGCCTCCTTGTAGTAGGGCAGCGCTTCGCGATAGCGTCCACGCTTGGCGAGGAAGAAGCCGAGGTTGGCGGCGTTGATGAGCGTGTTGCGCGGGTTGCCCGCCTTGCGCGAGATCTCGATGGCGCGCTTGTAAGACGCCTCGGCCTCGATCAGCTTGCCCTGCCGGTCGAGCGCCACCGACAGCGAAGTCAGCACCGCCGCCGTGTCCGGGTGCTGCTCGCCGAACACTTTTTCCATGGTCCCCAGCGCCGCGCGCTGCATCTGCTCGGCCTGCGCATAGTCGCCGCGCAGGGCGAGCATGCCGCCGAGGTTGTTCAGGGTGAGCGCGGTCGCGGGATGCTCGCGACCGAGCGTGCGGTCCTGGATCGACAGCGCGCGCCGGTACATCTCCTCGACCTCGGTGAGCGCGCCCAGCGCGGCGCCCGAGCGCGCGCGTGCGCGCGCCTCGGACACGGTGATCTGCTGGTCCTTGCCGAGGTCCTGCAGCACCTTGGCGAGATTGTTGAGGTTGGTCGCGACATCGGGGTGGTCGGGCCCGAGCACTTTCTCGCGCACCGCAAGCGAGCGCCGGTAGAGCTTCTCCGCCTCGCCGTATTTGCCTTGCAGGTCGTACACGCGCGCAAGATTGGACATCGAGTTGGCGGTCGTGGGGTGGAATTCGCCGAGCGTCTTCAGGTGGATGGCGAGCACCTGGTCCTGGAGCGTCTCGGCCTGCTGGTACTCGCCGCGCGCCATCGCCTGCTCCGCCCGCGCCGCGAGCTGCGCGGCATCGCTCGCGCCTGCCGCGGGCGCCGCAGGAGCTGCCCGTGTCCCGGCGAACTTGCCCTGGCTGTCCAGCACGCGCGCGAGATTGGAGGTCACGGTGGCGGTGTCGGGATTCTCGCGACCGAGCTTCTTTTCCATGATGGCGACCGCGCGCCTGAGCAGCGTTTCCGCGCCCGGGTAGTCGCCGAGCTTCTCGAGCACCAGCGCGAGGCTGTTCAGCGCGGCGGCCGTCTCCATTGCTTCGGGGCCGGTCCTGCGCTCGTAGATGGTCAGCATGCGCCGGAAGTTGCCCTCCGCCTCGCTGTACTTGCCCTGCCGGAACTGGGCCGCGCCGATAAGGTTCAGCGCGT
>DATAHF010000149.1:0-2319 GCA_036263315.1 Burkholderiales bacterium | reverse complement strand
GGCGGCACGAGCATGGCGTGCTCGCCGGTATTGCGGATGCCGCGCGCCGGCGGCGGCAGGCCTTGCTCCGCCATCCATCGCGACGCCGCATCCATGCCGCTCGTGCGCAGAAGAACCTGGAACGGGCCGGGCCCGCGGCGCGCGAGCGCATCTGCCGCCACGCCGGGCCCGCAGGGCTGCGCGAGCGTGAGCCCGGTCGGGCCGAGCTGGAATACCGCCATGTCCGCCATGATCACCGTGCCGCGCTCCATCTTCGGCGCAGGCAGCCTGAGCGCGGCGCTGTAGGCCTTGGCCGCGGCCGCGACGTCGGCGACCGCGACGTAGACGCGCTCGATGCGCAGCGCGCCATTCGGATGCGGTGTGGGCGAGCCCGCGCGGCGCGCGCCTGCGATGACGATCGGCAATCCGTGGAGGTCGAGCTTCTCCGCCGCCGCGTCGGAGCGCAGGGCGATGGACTGCACGCCTTCCTTGGGCGCTGCGGCGAGCTGCAGATAGTCGTCGTCGTTGAGCGCGAAGCCCTCGGCGCCGACGTTGAAGCCGAGGCGCCGGTACGCCTGGACGCCGCGCTCGAGCTCCGGCACGCCGATGACGACGTGGTCAATGCGGGTGAGCATCCCGCATTGTAGCGAGCGTCAGTCTTCCATCACCGCGGGGAAGGCGAAGCCGAAGGTGCACACGCACACCACCACCTTGGAGACCCACACGATCTTCTGCGCCTGCGTCATGTCGCCGAATGCGGTGCCGCGATGGGTCGGCTGCGCCTTGGCAGTGCCGGTTTTCGTGTCGGTCATGGAACCTCCTTGGAGAGGAGGTCACTCTATGCCGCGAAACCTGCGCCAACCGTGCGCCCGGCTTGCGCGCGCCTGACCCTACTCTCCCAGGAACGCGGTGAGCTCCGCGACGTGCGCGCCTGCATCGGTCGCTGCATCGGCCGCGCGTTGCGCGAGCGCGTCGTCCCACAAGCGCGTTTCCGGATATGAACCAAGGGCGTGCGTGAAGCGCGCAACCTTGAGGATTCCAAGCCGGGCGATGCGCAGCGCCTCGTGCGCGCGCTCCAGCGCTCCGGCGGTCTTGCGCCGGGCGATCTGCGCGAGCTGCGGAACGTCCTTGTATCCCGGCTCCGCCGGATCGAGCGGCTCGAGCGGCCCGACCATGCCGAAGCTGAGCGGCTCCGCCGTGCTGCGGAGATGCCGATGCATGGTCTTGGTCATCGAGCGCGCAAGGCCGATCACCTGGCCGCCGAGCCGGCTTGCCGAACGCATGCGCTCCAGCCCGTCGATCCAGTTCTGGCCGAGGACGAGCGCGTCGCGCGCCTCCTCCAGCGCGGCGCAAGCGCTCTTCAGGAGCACGGGCTCGGCCGCTTTCAGGACCGCCGCGCCGAGAGCCTGCGCCTGCGCCGGCTCGAGCGGCAGCGCGCCTCTCGAGGATACGAGCACCATCGCGAGACGCAGCAGCTCGGGAGACGGAGCGCTGTGCAGCAGCTCGCGCGCCATGGCGCAAAGGGCGCGGCCTTCCGCAGCGGCGATCGGCTCGCCGGCCTCGAGGCGGCGGGCAAGCTCGTCCACCTGCTGCGCGCTCAGCGGCCCACGGAACGCCATGCGGGCATTGTAGGCCCGCGGGTCAGCGTCACTCCGGGCTGGGATAGCTCTTGGGGCCGACCGGATTGTTGAAAGCGACGAATATCGCGTAGGGAAGCGCGGCTGCAAAAGCAATGAGCCAAAGCGCGAGGATCCCCGTGACGCGATTGAGCACGCCGCCGAAAGTGATGAACGACTCGAGCGGGACGCCGAAGACGCTGAAGACCCCTGCGAGCACGATGCCGATGGGCCATGCGCCCAAGGTCGCGACGATGGCCGCCATGAGGACCACCTGGAAACACGCCTTGAGATGCAATTCGCCGCCTCGGTGGTGAAAGCCCGTTATACACGGCTTTGGCAGGAAGCTGAAACCTTGCTGACCTCCGGCTGACGGCTGCGCGCATCGTAAAACAGTGCGCTAGCGAGTCGTGAAGCGGCATTCTGTGTGACACTCTGCTTAAGGTTGCGCTGCGCTGAGCGCGGCCTGACAGGCCGGCGCCGATCGGCCACTTTGTGATCAAACTTCAAAGGGAGCATTCATATGAAACAGCTGCAGAAGGGCTTTACGCTGATCGAACTGATGATCGTGGTCGCGATCATCGGCATTCTGGCGGCGGTGGCAATTCCGGCCTACCAGGACTACATCGCGCGGGCGCAGGTGTCCGAAGCGGTGAACCTGCTCGGCTCGGGCAAGACGCCGTTCGCCGAGTACTTCGCCGACAAGGGCCTGTGGCCCTCCGAC
>DATAHF010000148.1:0-6404 GCA_036263315.1 Burkholderiales bacterium | reverse complement strand
AAGGAGCAGATGCACCGCTTCATGCAGGAGATCGCCCCGCACTTCAAGGGCAAGCACCTCGAGCGCGCGAAGGTGGCGGCCTGAGATGTGGGAGGAAGTCCTCGCGCCGCGCCGCACGGCGCACGAGCCGCGCGATTTCAGGAATGCGCTCGGCTGCTTCCCGACCGGCGTCGCCCTTGTCACGACGCTCGCGCCGGATGGCCGGCGCACGGGGCTGACCGCGAACTCGTTCAGCTCGGTCTCGCTCGATCCGCCGATGGTGCTGTGGAGCCTCGCGCGCTCGGCCTCGAGCGCCCCGGTATTCCGCGACGCCGAATATTTCGCGATCAACGTGCTGGCAAGCAGCGACGCCGCGCTTTCCAGCCACTTCGCCAAGCCGGGACGCGACAAGTTCCTCGAATACTCGGACCGGTTCAGGGAAGGCATCGCCGGCGTGCCGTTGCTCGAAGGCGCCGTCGCCACCTTCGAATGCCACAGCCGCCACCGCTACTACGGCGGCGACCACATCATCGTCATCGGGGTGGTGGAGCGCTATGCCCATCGCGATGGCGCGCCGCTCGCATTTCATCGAGGACGCTATGCCAGCGTTAAAGCTTAAGTACCTGTCGCACGGCACGCTCGAGTCGCGCGAGCTCGGCAAGACGCGCAGCTTCTACGAGGAATGCCTCGGGCTGGAGGTCGTGCGCACCAGCCCGCGCTCGATGATGATCCGCCTGGGCGGCGAAAACACGATCGCCGTGGTGGAGAATCCGCGCAAGCAGGCGATGCCGATGCTGAACCACAACGGGCTCGACGTCGAGACGCGCGAGGACGTCGACGAGTGCCACCGCATCCTCGAGGCGCGCAAGGACGAATGGGGCGTGAAGAAGCTCACCCGCCCCGCCGACCAGCATGGCACCTACTCGTTCTACTTCGCCGATCTCGACGACAACTGGTGGGAAATCCTCGCCAACCCCAAGGGCGGCTATAGCTGGATGTTCAAGCCGGGGCGCGACCTCGCCGCCTGGGGCGCGGGCAAGGGCGACGAGGTGAACCCCAACGAGTACAAGCCGCGCGGCAAGGACAAGCGGCTGGGCTGATCCCGGCTACTTCGCGGCCACCGCCTCCGGCTGCGGCACGCCGAGCGTCTTCCAGTCGGTCGCTTTCGGCACGACGCCCTCGAACGAAGAGAGCGCCACGTGCGGAATGTGCGGCTCGGTGGTCCCTATGGCCGGTCCGCCCTCGGCGAACTTCTTCGCCGCGGCCACCATCATGCGGCGGAACTGCACCACGGCGAGATCGCTCGCGCCGGGATGGTCCTCGCTGCGGTCGGAGATCGGGCCCATGGATTCCCACATGGCCATGTCCTGCGCGGGAATGCCCGCGATGCCGGTCCAGTCGCCGCGCTTCATGGCGGCGCGATCCTGGAAGAAATTGTTCTCCAGGGTGGCTTTTCTCCTGAAATTCGCATCGAGATTGACGCCGACTTCCGCGGCGCAGAACTTGCGCCACGCCTGCTGCGAGATGCCCTTCGCCGGGTCGGGATGCCAGGCGATCCAGTAGAACATCGTGTTGACGTCGTCGATCGGAACCAGCATCTGCGCGAGGTTGTACTGGTCGTTCGGCGGAATGAGCACGGTGAACGGCGCGACGAAGAGCGTCGTGCGCACGTACTGGTCGTTCTCCGGGTTGCGGATCGGCTTGCGGATCGCGGCGTAGCGAAAGCCGTAGCTCGTGGGCTCGAACTGCATGCGCGGCGCCTTGTCGTTGGAGGGCCGGTACCACGCCTCGTCCGTGGCGCTGCAGCGCTCGACGTCCGTGGCCGCAGGCATGTTGGTGGAGTGCAGGCTCGAACTGTGCGCCGAGTCGATGGAGCCTTCCAGCACCTGCGCCCAGTTGCAGTGGGTCCAGATCTTGACGATGGCGTACTTGATGCCCGGCACCGGCGCCCACGCCGGCGGCTCGAACTCGCGCATCTCCTCCTTCGGGCCCATCCATGTCCACACGAAGCCGCCCGCCTCGCGCGCCGGATAGGATTTCTGCTTCTTCGCGAACCGTTGCGCGGCGCCCGGCGCCTCGGACGGCATGTCGACCACGTTGCCGTCGACGTCGAATTTCCAGCCGTGGTAGAGGCAGCGCAGCCCGCACTCCTCGTTGCGCGCGAAGAAGAGCGACGCGCGACGGTGCATGCAGAGCTCGCCCAGCACGCCGAGGCGGCCCTTCGAATCCCTGAAGACCACGAGGTCTTCGCCGAGGAGCCTCGAGCGCACCGGCGCCCCGTCGGCCTCGGCCACCTCCTCCGACAGGCACACCGGAAGCCAGTGCCGGCGCATGATGCCGCCCATGGGCGCGGCGCCTTCGACGCGGCAAAGGAGCTCGTTCTGTTCCCTAGTCAGCATGGCCAGCCCGCATGCGATACTTAGCCTCCTAAGGAATTGATCATACGCTGCGAATGAGAAAAATCAACGTCGGCGCGGTCGGCCTCGGACGCGCGTTCTCGCTCATGGCGCCGGCCTTCGCGGACCCGCGGGTGTCGCTTGCCGGCGGCGCCGACCCGCGGCCCGAGGCGCAGCAGCTCTTCCGCAAGCACCATGGGGCGCCCGCCTTCGGTTCCCTGGAGGAAATGCTAGAGAAGCGGGAGATCGACGCCGTCTATATCGCGACGCCGCATCAGTTCCATGCCGCGCAGGCCTGCCTGGCGGCCGCGCACGGCAAGCACGTGCTGGTCGAGAAGCCGATGGCGCTCACGCTGGAAGAATGCCGCGCCATGATCGCCGCGGCGCGCAAGGCCGGCGTCCACCTGGTGGTCGGGCATAGCCACAGCTTCGACCTGCCGGTTCTCGAAACGCGCAAGCTCATCGACAGCGGCGCCTACGGTGCCGTGAGGATGATTACCGCGATCTACTACACCGACTTCCTGTATCGGCCACGGCGCCCGGAGGAGCTCGACAGCGCGCTCGGCGGCGGCGTGGTGCTCAACCAGGGCGCGCACCAGGTGGACGTTGCCCGCCTCCTCGGCGGCGGTCGCGTAAAGAGCGTTCGCGCGCACGTCGGTGCATGGGACCGGGCGCGTCCCGCCGAGGGCGCGTATTCGTGCCTGCTGGCGTTCGAGGGCGGCGCCTTCGCCACGCTGGTGTACAGCGGCTACGCGCACTTCGACGCGGACGAGTTCTGCGGCTGGATCGGCGAAAGCGGCGCAAGCAAGGACCCCGAAGCGTACGGCGCGGCGCGCAGGGCCCTGAGGGGCCGGGACGAGCTCGACCTGAAGAACTCGCGCAACTACGGCGGCTCGAGCTATGCGCCGCCGGCGGAGAAGCCCCTGCACCAGCATTTCGGCCCGCTCATCGTGTCGTGCGACAAGGCGGACCTCCGCCCGCTGCCCTCCGGCATCGCCATCTATGGCGACGACGAGAAGCGCTTCCAGCCGATCGCCCCGCCTGGCGTGCCGCGCGCGCAGGTGATCGACGAGCTTTACGCCGCGGTCGTGGACGGGCGCGCCCCGCTGCACGGCGGCGAATGGGCCATGGCCACCATGGAGGTGTGCCTCGCCATCCGGCAGTCGGCGCGCGAGCGGAAGGAAATCCCATTAGGAAATCAGACCGGCTTGCCCACCTGACGAAGGAGGCCTGGCGCGGCTTCACCCGGGCGCTGCAGCCGCGTCTTGCGCGCCACGGCGTCTCCTTCGGGCACTGGACGTTCCTGCGCATCCTGTGGGAACGCGATGGCCTGACCCAGCGCGAGCTCTCCGACGAGGCCGGCGTCATGGAGCCGAGCACGTTCGCCGCGCTGCAGGCCATGGAAAAGCTGGGCTACATCACGCGCCGCCGCCTCGGCGAGAACCGCAAGAACATGTACGTGCACCTCACGCCGAAAGGGCGCGCGCTGCGCGCCAAGCTGGTGCCGCTCGCGCGCGAAGTCAACCTGCTCGCGGTGCGCGGCGTGCCGCCCGCGCAGGTGGAAGCGACGCGGGCGACCCTTCTGGCGATAATTGCCAACTTACAGGCCGAAAAACCATGAACCGCCTCCGCTTGACCCTCGCCTGCTGGGAATACGACCGCACGCGCGCCCTTTCCAACGGCACGGTGCAGCCCGACGGCATCGACCTCGTGTACCTCACGCAGCCGGTGGAAGAGACCTTCTTCCGCATGATGCGCTACCGCGAGTACGACTGCTCGGAGATGTCGCTCTCCTCCTATGTGGCTTCGCTCAACCAGCCGGAGCCGCCGTTCATCGCGATCCCCGCGTTCCCGTCGCGCTTCTTCCGCCACTCCTGCATCTTCGTGTCGACCAGGAGCGGCATCGGGCGGCCCGAGGACCTCAAGGGGAAGAAGATCGGCGTGCCGGAATACCAGATGACGGCGCCGGTGTGGATCCGCGGGATCCTGTCCGACGACTACGGCGTGAAGGTCACCGACGTCGAGCACCTCTCCGGCGGCGAGGAGGAGCCCGGGCGCGACGAGAAGCTGAAGATCGACGTCCCCCCCACCATCCGCCTCAAGCCCATCCCCGGCGACAAGACCCTGTCGCGCATGATCGCCGACGGCGAGATCGACGCGCTCGTCACCGCGCGCGCGCCTTCCACGTTCCACAAGCAGCCGGACAAGGTGGCGCGGCTTTTCCCGGACTACGTCGAAGTCGAGAAGGCCTATTACCGGCGCACCAGGATCTTCCCCATCATGCACACCGTCGTGATCCGGCGCGACGTGTACGCGAAGCAGCCCTGGATCGCGCAGACGCTCTACAAGGCGTTCGTCGAGGCGAAGGCGAAAGCCTATGAGCTCTACGACCAGACCGCGGCGCTGCCCACCATGCTGCCCTGGCAGGTGGCGCAGGTCGAAGAGGCGCGCCGCGAGATGGGCGCCGACTGGTGGTCCTACGGGCTCGCGCCCAACCGCCACGTGCTCGATACGTTCCTTCGCTATCACCACGAGCAGGGCCTGTCGAAGCGCCGCTTCACGCCGGAAGAGCTCTTTGCGCCCGAAACTCTCGAGAGCTACAAGGTCTGAACCCCGACTGGTCGGAGAGCGGCGTCCTTTCGCGATCGCGAAAGGAGATCGCGCGCGCGCTTCTCGACATCCTCGAGCACCGCACGCCCGTTGCCACGTCGCTTGACGAAGGCGTGTTCGAGGCCAAGCTGCTGTCCGTGGACGCCGATGGCGGGCGGATCGTCCTGTCGCGGCATGCCCAGGAAGCGCTGAACAGCGCGCTGCTCCAGCGCTCCCTCTGCAGCTTCCACGCCAGCGTCCCGGGACGGCACATCGAATTCGCCGCCACGGAGCCGCGCGACCTCGGCAACGCCATCCAGCTCAAGTTTCCCGAGGTGATGGTGAGCCGGCAGGAGCGCGCCCATCCGCGCGCGGAGGTGACGCCTCACCGGCCGCTGCACTGCATCGCCGATGCGGCCGGCATCATGCCGTTCGACGCGCGCATGATCGACATCGGCCGCGGCGGCGTCGGGTTTCTCGTTTATCCGGGCGACATCATCCTCGAGCCGGGCACGGTGCTGCACGGCTGCCGCATCCAGGGACCCGATGGCCGCACCTATACCGTGGACCTCGAAGTGCGCTACTCCCAGCCGGTTACGCTCAAGGACGGCACCCGGGCGGCGCGCTCGGGCTGCCGCTTCGTCGATCCTTCGCCCGACGTACTGGAGCTCGTGCGGCATTACGTCGGGGATTAAGGGATAATTGCGCCCTTTTCAGTCGGGAACGCCATGAAACGCAAATACGGGGCCGCGCTGAAGCGCGAAACGCTCGCCGAGCAGGGCATGCGCCTGCGCGCGCAGGAAATGCACGACAACAGCCATAACTTCGGCACCACCGCGCACAAGGGATCGCCGAGCCGGGGCAAGCGCCGCGGCCGCGCCTTCAAGCCGCACCACCGCCGCTAGCCGCCCACTCAGGGCTCCAGCCGGGCGAGCACGCCGCTGGATTCATCGGTCAGCACATAGAGGAAGCCGTCGGGCCCCATCCGCACGTCGCGGATGCGGCCGAGCACGCCTTTCAGCAGGCGCTCCTCGTGCGCCACTTTCTCGCCCTCGAGGCGCAGCCTGACGAGCATCTGGTCCTTCAGCGCGCCCACGAAGAGGTCGTTCTTCCATCCCGGCAGCTTGTCGCCGGTATAGAAAGCCATGCCGGAAGGCGCGATCGACGGCACCCAGTAGTAAAGCGGCTGCGCCATGCCTTCCTTGCGCGTGCCCTCCCCGATCTTCGTGCCGCTTCCGTAGTTCACGCCATAGGTGATCACCGGCCAGCCGTAGTTCGTGCCCGCGCGGATGATGTTGATCTCGTCGCCGCCCTGCGGCCCGTGCTCGTGCGTCCAGAGCTCGTGCGTGCGCGGATTCAGCGCCGCGCCCTGGATGTTGCGATGGCCGAGGTCGAGCTTCGCCGGCTTCCAGGGCGCCTTGCCGACAAACGGATTGTCCT
>DATAHF010000147.1:0-8789 GCA_036263315.1 Burkholderiales bacterium | reverse complement strand
TGTCTAAGTGACTGATATAATTCGTACCTCGCGCCCGTAGCTCAGTTGGATAGAGTACTTGGCTACGAACCAAGGGGTCGTGGGTTCAAATCCTGCCGGGCGCGCCAAATTCTACAAAGGCTCAGCGATCGCTGGGCCTTTTTCGTTCCGGTTCAATCGACGCGGGCACCGGAGCTTTTGACGACCCTGGCCCACTTCTGCACGTCGCTCTCGAGCATCTGGTGGAACTGCTCGGGCGTGGTCAGGAGGATCTCCGAACCCTGCTTCGCGAAGAAGGCCTTGCTCTCCTCGGTCATGAGCGCCTCGCGCACGTCCGCGTTGATCTTGTCGACGATCGCGCGGGGAATGGCGGCCGGGGCGAGGATGCCCCACCAGGGATCGACATCGAACCCGGGCAACCCCGATTCGGCGATGGAGGGGACCTCCGGCACGGCGGCATTGCGTTTGGCGCTTGAAACTGCGATGGCGCGCAGCTTTCCCGCCTTCACGCTCGAGATGACCGAAGGAACGCTCGTGAACGCCGCATCCACCTGGCCGCCCATCACGTCGCCGATTGCCGCGGCAATGCCCTTGTAAGGCACGTGCAGCAGGTCGATGCCGGCTTCCGTCTTCAGCATCTCGCCGAGCAGATGGTTGATCGAGCCGCTTCCCGAGGAGCCGTAGGTGATCGCGCCCGGCTTGGACTTCGCGAGCGCGATGAACGCCTTCAGGTCGTGCGCCGGCATCTTCGGGCCGACAACGAGGAGAAACGGCGTAGCGGCGAGCGTGGCCACGGTCTGGAAGTCCTTCACCGAGTCGAAGGGCAGGTTCTTGTAGAGCGATTGGTTCACCGCCTGCGAGCCGGCGTAGGTGACGAGAAGCGTGTAGCCGTCGGGCGGAGCCTTCGCGACCCCCTCGGTCCCGACGACGCCCGCGGCGCCGGCGCGGTTCTCGACCACGACCGGCTGGCCCCATTTCGCGGAAAGCTTCTGGCCGACGTAGCGCGCGAAGACATCGGTCGCGCCACCCGGCGCCTGGGGCACCACCACGCGAACGCTCTTCGCAGGGTAGGTCTGCGCGAGCGCGAGATTGAAAAAGGCAAGCGTGAGCAGGAACAGTCCGATCCGTTTCATTTCTTCTCTTCCTCCGGTCGCCAGGGGGCGTCTATTTCTTCGACTTCGAGCTTCGCATAGCCTTGCGCGGCGCCGTGAAGATCCCATGGCCGCCCGCCGGCGTCGATCTGCGCGCGCTGCTCTTCCTCCCGCTCCGTGCGCTGGCGCGCGCGCTGCACGACCGCGGCCGCCTGGAGCCGCGGGACGACAATGACCCCGTCGCCGTCCGCAGCCACGAGGTCGCCCGGCTCGACGCGCACGCCGCCGCAAACGATGGGCGCGTTGACGAGGCCGTGGCCGAACTTGGTGGGCGTGCTCGGGCCGATGAGCGTCGACCAGACCGCCGAGCCGATGCGGGCGAGCTCGTCGGTGTCGCGAATGTAGCCGTCCACCACGACGCCGGCGAGCTTCTTTTTCTTCGCGTAGTAGGCGGCGACATCGCCCCATTGCGCGCCCGACTCCTGCGCCTGGACGACGAGCACGTCGCCTTCCCGGGCGAGATCGAGCGCGCGATGCATCATCAGATTGTCGCCACGCGCGCAAAGCGCGGTGACGGCCGGGCCGGCAATGCGCACGCCCTTCAGCAGCGGCCGCATGTTCGGCGCCATGGTCGCGGCGAGCGCGGCTTTGCCGCCGACCGCCTCGTGCAGGTCCGACACGCTGATGCCCTGCGCCGCCTTGCAAACAGCTGCATCGACGCGCCGGACCTGAAGATAAACCTTCGAGCGCTGCATCAAGATCTCCCTACAAAAGCAGGCCTAATTTGTACACATTTTTTGCGAGCGCGCGACAGGAGGATAAACAAAGCCGTCGGGCTTCTCCTATTCTGCCCCGGTCGTTCGGGGGACGACGATGGGAAACAGACTCGATCCGCAGGAGGACCTGGTCGGCTACTTCGAGCGCTCGACCGGGCAGCGCATCCGCACGAGGGCCGACCTCGAGCGCTATCTCGATTGCGCGGAGGAGGTGCGCCCGCAGTGGCTGGAGGTCGACCGGATTCCGCGCGGCTCGGCGCTCTTCAAGCAGATCGTGCTCGCGCTGCTCTTCCTGATCGCGCTGGCGCAGTACGTCACGATGGATACGCTGCTCGAAATCGCCAGGCTTCCCTCCAACATCTACTTCGTGTCTTCGGGCCGAACTTCCTAGTCGAGCCGCAGAGCGATTACCGCCCTAGTGGTGGTGATGCCCCTCGAGGCCGTCCTTGATGAGGCGCACTTCGTAGTCGACGCCGCGCGTGCAGTCGGTGAACTGGCTGCTCGGCAGCAGGTTGCAGATTGCCTTGCTCTTCTTCGGATCGTGGCCCGAGGCGAACATCGCGCCGCCGCCGACCGCGCGCGCGCATTCGGGCAAGTGCTCGTCGTCCACGCCGTCGCAAAGCTTGGGCGCTAGCCGCGTATACGCCTCGGTGCCCTGGTGAATGTGGAAGTGCGCCCACTGCATCCACAGGCCGCCCAGGCACAGGTCCGCCTCGAGCCGCCCGCCGACCGTTTCGCAGGCATTTACCGCCGCCTTGACGTCGCGCCGATGCTGGTAGGCCACGCCGTGGCCAAGCCCGTGCAGGCACTGGCGCCACTTGATCTTGTCCTTGAGCGAGTCGCAGAAGACCCGCACGCGCGCCGGCGTCGTCTCGGCGGGCGGCCCGTCGATCATGAACGCCTCGACCGAGCCGTGCATGCAGCCCTGGATGCAGGCGTTGGTGCAGGCGCCGAAGGCGCGGCCGATGTCGTGCTCCTTGTCCCAGCTCGAGTGGCCGATGGCGTGGCCCATGATGTGGCAGTCGTTCACGTTCATCACGCCGCTTTTCACGAGGCCCTCGGCCGCCTCGAGCGCGACGGCGACGTTCTGGCGTTGCACGATGCCATCGAGCCACGGCGTCACGCACTGCGCGCGGGCGCCGCCGGGCGGAAACCGGTCGATGCATTGCTTCACCGCGGGATCCTGCGCGTGCGCCGAGCCGGCGACGATGAACAGGGCGAGCAACCAGCGCGCAGGCATGGCGAATCTTAGCCGAATCCGTGCCGCCGCCCGCGGCAGCGCCGGCTCAGAGGATCAGAGCGCTTCTTTCTCCAGGCACCGCGAGACGCGCCTGCAAATCGCGTCCAGTGCCTCCAGTTCTGGCGGCGAAGCGCGATGGGGGAATTCGTAGTGCGTGCTCAGCATCCCGATCACCTCGCCTTCGTCGTCGAGGAACGGCGTCGACTGGCACGCGATGGCCTTGGCCTCCACCATGATGCCGGCTGCCGCCGTGCCGGCGAAGATGGGATCGGTGCGCGCGTCCTCGACGATGACGGACCGTGCGTGGCGGTGCGCCTCGCTGCAGGCGGCGGGCGTGTCGGGCGTCACGATCGCGAAGAAGTCGAGAAACGGCTGCTCGAAGCCCGTTTGCGCGACGATACGCAGCCCTTCCGGGGTGGCGATCTGCACATTCCCGCGCGGCGCGCCGGTTTCGTCGAGCGCCGCGCTCAAGGCGCTCTCCAGCATCTCGCGCGCATCCTGGGCGGCGAACTCCGTGGCGAGGAAGTCGGCAGCGAAGAAGCCGTTGCGGCGCTTCGCGGTCGCCGGCAGCAGGGCGCCGGGCGCCGCAATGATCAGGCGCGAGCGAGCCGTGTCTTCCTGGGCGCTGATGATGTCGACCGCTGAAAGGAAGACGTAGTTGGGCGGTCGCTCCTCGCCGCTCAGCCAGCGATCAAGCTGGTGCATTGAAACTCGCAGACGATCCCGCAGCCGCGCTTTGCCGCCGAGAATGGACGCAGCCTTGATCAATACCTGATCGTGAAGCGACATGGCGCTTTCCCAGGGTCGGGATATTACGACGCCGCAAGCCGATTTTTCAAGAGTCGCCGGCTCGCGACGTCAGGCTTTCCCGCGAGCAATTACTTCCTTAAAAGAAAGCTGCCGCCGGCGAGCGGCGATCTAGCGACCTGAAAACCGGGGGGGCCGTCGCTCGGCGCTAGCCTTGACGCCTTCCTTGAAGTCCTCGGTCTGGCGCAGGCGGGTTTGCTCCTTCAGCTCGTGGTCGGTCGCGGCCTTGACGCGATCGGCCAGCCCCTGGCGCAGGGTCGCGCGCGTGGCGATCACCGCGAGCGGCGCGCAGGTCGCGATCTCGCGCGCGAGCGCGAAGGCGGCGCTGCGCACTTCGGCTTGCGGCACGAGCAGGTCGGCAAGGCCCATGGCGAGGGCTTCCTCGCCCTTGATGCGCCGGCTCGTATAGAACATGAGCGCGGCCTTGCTCTTGCCGACGAGCTCCGGGAGCGTGACGGTCAGGCCGAAGCCGGGATGAAAGCCGAGCACGGTGAAGTTGGCGGCAAAGCGCGTCTCGGCGCAGGCGACGCGGAAGTCGGGCACGAGCGCAAGGCCGAGGCCGCCGCCGATCGCCGGGCCCTGGATCGCGCCGACGACGGGCTTCCCGCAGCGAAAGAGGCGCACCGCTTCCAGATAGAGCTGGCCGCTTGCAGCCGGATCCCCGGGCCTGCTCAGGTTGGCGCCGGCGCAGAAGGATTTCCCCTGCGCGCAGAGCACGATCGCGCGGCAGGCGGGATCCCTGTCGAGCGCTTCGAAGGCGTCGGCGAGCTGCTGGATGAGCGCGAAATCGAAGAAGTTGTGCGGCGGGCGGCAGATCTCGACGGTTGCGACGAAATCGGAGAGCTCAACCGCAACGTCTTTGGTTGTTTCCATCAACGCAAACCCAGACCGCGCGCGATGATGCCGCGCAAAACCTCGGTCGTCCCGCCCTGGATCGTGAGCTTGGGCGCGATGGTGGCGGCGTGGCGCACCACCGCGTCGAATTCCTTGCGACTGCCCTCGACGAATGCCGCCAGCTCGCGCGCCCGGTGGGGCAGCGCCTGCTCCCAGATCGTGCCGACGTCCTTCACGATCGAGCCCTCGAGCACCGGCTCCTTGCCCGCCTGCAGCATGCCGTTCACCGAGACCGACATGCGGCGCAGCGTGTGCAGCTGCGCGACCAGGCGCCCGAGGCCCTCGGCGCCGCGCAGGTCGGGCTTCTCGCCCAGCACGCGCACGAGCGCGAAGAGCACCTGGATCGTCTCGAGGAAGCGCTCCGGGCCGCTGCGCTCGTAGGCCAGCTCGCTCGTCGCCTGCTTCCAGGCCATGTCGACATCGCCGAGCACATGATCATCCGGGATGAAGAGATCCTCGAATACGACCTCGTTGAAGTGCTTGCCGCCGCTCATGTCCTCGATCGGGTTCACCTTGATGCCCGGCCGCGACATGTCGACGAGAAATTGCGTCAGGCCGTGGCGCCGGTTTTCCTTGGTCGGCGCCGAGGTGCGGAAAAGGCCGATCATGTAGTTCGCGTGGTGCGCGCCGGAGGTCCAGATCTTGGTGCCGTTGATTTTCCAGCCGCTGCTTGCGCCGTTTTTTACACGTGTGGCCTTCGTCTTCGCCGCGAAAAGGTCGGACCCGGAGCCCGGCTCGCTCATGCCGATGCAAAAGCAGCATTCGCCGCGCGTGATGCGCGGCAGGATCGACTGCTTGAGCGGCTCGCCCGCGTACTTGAGCAGGATCGGTCCGCTCTGGCGATCGGCGGTGAAGTGCAGCGCCACCGGCGCGTTGGCGACGCGGAATTCCTCGGTGACGACGTAGCGCTCGAGGAACGAGCGCTCGCCGCCGCCGTAGCGCCTGGGCCAGGTCATGCCGATCCAGCCCTTCGCGCCGACCTTGCGGCTGAACTCCGCGTTGTATTCGGCGCGGCTGGAGGGCGCGCTCGCGGCGCCCGGCGCCTCGCGGCGCAGGAATTCGCGCACTTCCTCGCGCAGCGCCTGCAGCTCGCGCGGCAGGCGGATCTGGTCGAAGTGGATCGGCGACATGCTTCTATCGGGCCGCGAGCGCGGGCCAGAGCGCGTCGGCGCCGTTGCGCGCGACGTGCGCGCCGAGACGCGCCGCCCATTGGCTCTCGCTGCCGAAGTCGTCGCGCCAGGCCCAGAGGCGCTGCGTATAGCGATGCAGCACGTGCTCGCGCGAAAACCCGATCGCGCCGTGCACCTGGTGGGCGATCGCGGCGCCGGTTTCGGCGGCTTCGCCGACGCGGATCTTCGCGCTCGCGACCTCGAGGAACACGGCATCGTTGAATTCGGGCTCGGTGGCGATCGCGTCGGCGGCCGAGCCCGCGGCGGCGAGCGCGGCCGCCGTTTCCCCGGCGAGCCGCGCGAGGTTGTGCTGCACTGCCTGGAAGCCCCCGATCGGTCGCTCAAAGGCGACACGCTCCTTCGCGTAGGCGACCGAGCGATCAAGCATGGATTGCAACGCGCCCGCCATTTGCATGGCGCGCACGGCCGCGCCCATCAACTGAAGGGCGTTGTCCTTGGTTGAAAGATCGACCTCCAGGGGGCCGGAGGGCACTTTCTTGCCGTCCCTGGCGAACGCCCAGCCGGCAATGAGCGTCTCGCCGAGCGGCACGGCGACCGCGAATTCGCCGGAAATACGCAGGATTTCAAACCCTTCCGCGATCGAAGCGCCGGCGCCGCCGTGGTTTTCGGGAACCCAGGCGCGCGTGAGTCCCGCGTCTTCCAGCGCTCGCCAGAGCGGCGCGCGCCAGCTTTCATCGCGCGCAAGGTTGAGCGCCTGAGGGTCGCCGAGATCGCGAAAGATGCGACGCGTCGCGTCCGCGATCAGGTTGCCCGCGATGTTCATCCGGGAATTGTCCCATGGCATCGGGCATTCCCGCATCCGGAGGAGACTTCGTTGGCAACTCTGCGAGCACGCCTTCCTGTATGCTCGATCGACGCTCGGGGGAGCAGGGGTGCGGCTCAGGACTTATCTGCAGGGATTGACGCTCGCGGCGATGCTGCCGCTGGCGGCATTCGCCGTCACGGTCGTCGTGCTGACGGTCGAGCGCGAGCGCGAGAGCATGAGCCAGGCCGCGCAGGCGCGCGCGCTGACGCTGATCACCGCGGTCGAGGCCGAGATGCGCGCCCACACCACCACGATCGAGGCGCTCGCGGCCATGCCGAGCCTTGCCGAGGACCGGTTCGACCGCTTCCGCGAGATCGCGACCGCCGTGCTCGAGAGCCAGCTCGATTGGATCAACATCGACCTTGCGCTGCCGGACGGACGCGAGGTGATTAACCTGCGCCTGCCGCCCGGCGCGCCGCTTGCCCCCATCCAGGAGACGCCCGAGCGGCTCGCCCGGCTGCTGCGCGAGCGCACCTCGGTGGTGGGCGATCTGCAGATGGACCCGCTGCTCAAGCGCTGGGCCTACACCGTGCGGACTCCGGTGATCCGCGACGGCCGGGTTCGTTACATCCTCACCGCGAACGTGTCCCCCGAGTCCATGGGTCGGATCATCGCGGCGCAACGGTTCAGCCCCGGCTGGTTCGCGGTGGTGCTCGATGCGAACGCGCGTATCGTCGCGCGAAATGTGGACTCCGAAAAATACCTCGGCCAGCCGGCCTCCAGGACGCTCCTGGACGCGCTCGCGACCAGCCAGAGCGGATGGTTCGAGGGGCGCACGGTCGAGGGCGCGAAGGTTTATTCGCCGTTCTGGCGCTCGGCGCGATTCGGCTGGGCCATCTCGATGGGAATCCCGGCGGGCGAAGTGACAGCGGCCGCGAGCCACGCCGCCTGGGTGCTTGGCATCGGCATCTTCGCCGCGCTGGTGCTCTCGTTCCTGCTCGCGCGCTACTTCGCGCTGCGCATCTCGCGGCCGATCGACGAGCTGGTCGCCGTGACCGAGGCGATCGGCAAGGGCCAGCCCGCGAGCCCGCAGCGCGACACCCCGGTCGACGAGCTGCGCACGCTCGCGGAGACGCTGCGCACGGCCGGCGCCGCGGTGCGCGAGCGCCAGGAGGCGCTACGCTCGGCCGATCGCGCCAAGGACCAGTTCCTCGCCGTGCTCGGCCATGAGCTGCGCAACCCGCTCGCCGCGCTGACCGCGGCCGCGCACGTGCTCAAGGTCGCGCCCGCGGGCGAGACGGCGCTCAAGGCGCGCGCCGTGCTCGAGCGCCAGACGCGCCAGATGACGCGCCTCATCGAGGACCTGCTCGACATCAGCCGCATCAGCATGGGCAAGGCGTTGCTCGACAAGTCGGTCCTCGATCTCGCGAAAGTGGCCGAGGAGGTGGTGAGCGCCGCGCGCCAGTCGAGCGCCAACCCGATTTCACTTTCGCTGCCCTCCTCGGCGGTGCTGGTCGACGCCGACCGCGCGCGCCTGGAGCAGATCCTGCAGAACCTGATCGGCAACGCGCAGAAATTCAGCCGCCCGGGCGAGCCGATCGCGATCGAGCTGCGCGCGGAACGCCGGACCGCGGTCCTGCGCGTCTCCGACCACGGCTCGGGAATCGCGCCCGCCGAGATCGACCGGATTTTCGAGCTCTTCGTGCAGGGCGAGCACGGTCCGGACCGGGTGAAAAGCGGCCTCGGCCTGGGCCTCGCGCTCGTGCGGCGGCTGGTGGAAATGCACGGCGGCACCGTGTCGGCGGCGAGCCCCGGGCAGGGCCGCGGCTCGACCTTCACCGTGTGCCTGCCGCTTGCGCGCGCCGCCGAGGCGCCGGTGGTCCGGGAGGAGAGCACCGCGGCGGGCGAGCATCGCATCCTGATCGTCGACGACAACGCGGACGTGCGCACCACGCTGCGCGAGATGCTGTCCCTGGACGGCCACGAGGTGCACGAGGCGGGCGACGGCGCGACCGGCATCGCCATCGCGCGCGCGCACGCGCCCGATGTCGCGCTGATCGACATCGC